>JAJUGV010000010.1 GCA_029265795.1 Alcaligenaceae bacterium | reverse complement strand
CCGATCCGACCGTGATCGCGGCGATAAGTACCCCCAATGCAAAGCCGCGTTGCGATTGAAACCAGGTGGAGGTCAGTTTCATGGCCGGCGGGTAGACGATGGCCAAGAAAAAGCCGGTCAATAGACGAGCGCCGATGACCCCTGCGGCCTGGGGCACCCAGAGTATGCACAAGTTCACCGTGGCGGCCGCTACGGCGCCTACCAGTATTAAAGCCCGGCCACTGTAACGGTCAGCCCAGCCGAATAAGGCTGATGACAGTGCGCCGCAAACGAAGCCGATCTGTACGGAAATCGTCAGCCACACCCTGCCTGTCTCGCTGAGCGCGAGGTGCGTTGTCAATTGATGCACCACCGCCGTGGCGGAAAACCAGGTGGTCATGATGAGCGTGATGGATAGCGCCATCAGGCCCAGTATTTTCCAGCGATTGCGGTCGACAGGCATGAGCGGGGGGCGGAGCGGCCGGTGATCAGTTCAATGGCGCGTCGATTTTAGTCTGCCTAGCGTAGGAGCCCAATACCGCTGCGAGAAAGCCCTGCACGATCGCTCTATCGTCATTGACCCGACGCGCGGCATACATCAAAGCTTCGACCGGTTTACCTTTGACACGCAGCGGACGGTAGACCAACCCCTTGAGCCGAGTATGTGCGGCGGAGCGGGGGACCAGTGCCACTCCCATGCCGGCCTCGACAATGGCGAACATGGTGGGCATGACGCTTTCGTACACGATGTCGGGCCTGACACGATGCTGAGCGAAGAGCGCGGTGATCAATTCGTAAAAATATCGACCATCCTGTTGGGTATAGCCGACGAACGGCACGCCTTCGAGCGCATCCAGTGGGATGACCTTACGTCGACTCAGCGAATGATGCTGAGGCAAAGCGACATACATGGGTTCGCGCGATGCCAGAGTCAGGTCAAAACCTTGATCGATCAGCAGCGATTCCGGTGGGCGGACAAAGGCAATATCCATGCGACCCGCGCGCAGTTCCTCGATTGCCAAGTATGAGTGCATGGGTTTGAACGTCAGGTCAATGTCGGGGGCGGCGGCACGGTATGCAGAGAGCGTACGAGGCAATACTTCATACGACGCCGTGTTGACAAAGCCGATCACAAGTGCGCCGATCTTTCCTTTAGCGGCCCGATGCACAGACAGCACAAGATTGTCTGCGTCTGACAGAAGCTGGCGCCCCTGCGCCAACAAGACTTCACCCGCCGCCGTAAGCTGTACAGAGCGGGTGGTGCGTTCAAATAGCGAAACGCCCAGTCGCTCCTCCAAACGCTTCATCTGTTGACTCAAGGGAGGTTGCGTCATGTGAAGCCGCTCGGCTGCACGACCGAAATGACGCTCTTCGGCCACAGCGACGAAGTGTTTGAGCAAGCGCAGGGAAAGCTTCATTGATGCAAAACCCGACTTAATGAGGGCCCGAAATGATATTGGACAGTATGGATCCGGAAAGTATACGGTGATGGCTTTCCTTTGGCTTTATAACGGAGACATCTCGATGAGCATTTCACGGGTTTTCAAAAAGGCAGGGGTCGCTCTTGCTTGTACGCTTGTTGCCGCCTCTTTCTGCGGTACCGCTGCGGCCGACACGTATCCGAGTAAACCGATCCAGGTCATTGTGCCGTTCGGACCGGGCGGCGTAACCGACATGCTGGCTCGCATCGTTGCGAACGAACTCACCGAGAAGGTGGGACAGAGCGTAGTCATTGAAAACCGTACGGGTGCGGGGGGCAACATCGGCGCAGCCGCAGCCGCTCGTGCCAAGCCTGATGGTTACACGCTGCTCGTTGGGGCGGCAAGCACGAATGCCATCAACCCGAGCCTGTTCAAGAACATGCCGTATGACCCCTTGACGGACTTCGAACCCATTACGAACCTGGCCTCGGTTGACAATCTGCTCTTGGCGGGCCCCGAGATTCCAGAAAAGACCATTAAGGAGCTGGTTGCACGCAAGGCCGAATACCCCTATCGCTTCGCCTCTACCGGGGCCGGCGGTACGCAGCATCTTTCAGGCGAGCTTTTTAACGTCTTGTTCGGTACGGATCTGGTTCACATCCCTTACAAGGGTGCCGGTCCAGCGCTTCAAGATGTCATCGGTGGCCGCGTTGAGCTGTTCTTCTGCAACCTGCCGGCCTGCCTGCCGCACGTGAAGGACGGTCGTCTGCATGCATTGGGTATTACTTCCAGCGAGCGTTCGCCGCTGCTGCCTGACGTGCCCACGATTGCGGAAGCGGCTGGAGGGGATTCGGGCTATGTCGTGCAGGGCTGGTTTGGCTTGTTCGCTCCGGCAGGTGTACCTGAAGATATCCTCGAGTTCCTGAACGAAACGGTAGTGGGCATTCTGAACGATCCTAAAGTGAAAGAAAGCATGCTGGCGCAGGGGGCGATGCCGCAACCCATGTCTCGCGCGGATTTCAAAGCTTTCGTGAAGCATGAACATGACCGCTGGGCGGATGTGGTCAAGAAAGCCAACATCACGCTGGAGTGAACATGAGCAAGGTCTCACCCAATCGTCTTGGAATCAAACAGATTCTCGGGGCATTAGAAAGCGGCGACCTGCGTGCCACCGATGTGACGCAGGCTTGCCTGGATCGCATCATGGCACGCAATGCCGAGGTCAATGCGTTTGTGAGCTTTGATGTCAGGCAGGCAATGACGGCGGCCGCCGAATTGGGTGACTTCAATGTGAAGCGCCCGCTTTTCGGGGTGCCGTTCGCCGTCAAGGACGTCATTGATACAAAAGCGTATCCGACTGCCTACGGCTCGCCTATCTATGCGGGGCACTTCCCCGAGCGCGATGCCTCCTGCGTCACCCTGGCGCAGGAACATGGCGGAGTCTTGTTGGGTAAAGTTGCCACCTGTGAGTTCGCAACCCAGACGCCTTCCAATACCCGCAATCCGCTGGACACCCGCCGCACTCCCGGCGGTTCTTCCAGTGGCTCTGCAGCGGCGGTGTCAGACTACATGGCGCCGTTCGCATTCGGTACACAAACGACCGGGTCCACTATCCGGCCCGCGGTCTATTGTGGGGTGGTTGGCTTCAAACCGTCATATGGGTTGATAAATAATGCTGGACTGAAGCCGCTTAGCCCGGAGCAGGACACCATCAGTCTCTTCACCCGTGACGTAGAAGACGCCGCGACCGTGCTGTACGGTTTGCATGGTGTTCGTTGTCCTGAGCTTCCTCGCATCGTCCCACGCATCGGGGTGTTGCGCTCATCGCAATGGGATCACGCGCGGCCCGAGACCGTGGAAGCGCTGGAAAGCCTGACTGACCGCATGGCCACGGCCGGCGCAAGCATTTCTGAGCTGACAATGCCGGCGGAACTGGAAGCCATGATCGAGATTCAGGGTCGAATCTCAGCCTACGAGGCGCGGCACTCGCTAGCCTATGAGAGGCTGTATCAGCACGACCGCCTTAGTTCCCGACTCCAGGGGCGGTTGGCGCAGGAACAGCACACTACGGCTGATGAGTATTTCGCATTCAAGCAGCGGGCCCGTCAGGCACGCCGGCTTGCCGCCCAGTGGTTTGACGATGTGGATGTCTTGCTTTACCCCGCCTCTGAAGGCGAGCCCGAACTCGGCCTGATGGAGACCGGCTCGCCGCGTTATGGGGGATTGTGGACATTGCTGCATCTGCCGTGTGTATCGCAGCCCATTGCCGTGGGGCCTGCAGGCATGCCGCTGGGGGCGCAATTCATTGGTGCCTATGGTGACGACCTGCGCGTACTAGCCGCAGCAGAATTCATGAGGGCGCACGTGCAATACGTACATAAGCTTCCGGCATGAGCACCCATCTGCCTTTGCATTACTGGAGCGTTGCCCAATTGCGGCAGGCCTATTCCAGCGGGGCGGTGAGCCCCGCGGAGGCGACTCAGGCATGTCTAGACCGTATTCTGCAACTCGACCCGTATCTACATGCGTTTCTGCTTACCCTGACTGAGCAGGCCCGTGCGCAGGCGGGTGGCCTGAGTGGCAACCGCTTGCACGCAACGGCGCCAATGGTGGCCGGCATTCCCTACGCCATCAAAGATAACTTTGACATCAAAGGGCTGCCGACGACATGCCACTCTCAGTCGCGTGCCGACCACATAGCTACGCAAGACAGTGAGGCTTACGGGGCACTGAAAGAGGCTGGGGCGGTGCTGCTTGGCAAGAACAGCATGCACGAGCTGGCCACAGGGGGGCCGGCTTTTGACCTGCCATGGCCGCCCGCCCGCAACCCCTGGGATACACGCCGTCACCCGGGGGGCTCATCGAGCGGCTCAGGTGTAGCGGTAGCCACAGGAATGGCGTGTTTTGCACTGGGTACGGACACGTCTGGTTCCGTCAGACATCCGGCTACCGCATGTGGCATTGTGGGCTTCAAACCTACTTACGATGCAATCTCTTCGCACGGCATCGTGCCATTGTCCCGCTCCCTGGACCACCCCGGCGTTCTTGCGCGCAGTAGTCTGGATGTCGCTGCTGTCATGGAAGTAGTGGGTAGCGGGCACGCCGAACGGCAGCGTTATGCGCAGCTGGCGCGTGAGGGTGTCCCACGTCGCTTGCGGGGTTATCGGGTCGGCGTGATCGGGGCATTTTCTACTGATCTGGATGCCGATCCGGAGATCATGCAGGCGCTGCACGATATGCTTGCCGGCTTGAAACAGGCGGGGTGCACGCTCGTGCCTTTGCAGGTTGATCCTTTGGCCACGTACGCAATGACCGCACGTACGTTGATCGGTGCCGAGGCGTACATGGACCATGGTGCGGCTCTTGAGGCTAACCCTCAGCATTTTTGCGTTCGTACGCGCGCTCGTATCGGTAAGGGCAAGGAATGCACCGCCGAACAGTTCGCCGCATTGCGTGAGGAGCAACGACGCTTGTCGAGCCAGTTGCAGCAGGCGATGAGCGGGGTGGATGTAGCGATAACGTTGTCCAGCCTGCATTTCCCTTGCAGCATAGACGACGAAGCCGCCATCAACACAACATACGACAGGCAGGCGCGTACGCCCTTTAATCTCGCAGGGATGCCCGCATTGGCGGTGCCTGCAGGGCAGGGGAGCAACGCTTTACCGCTGGGCCTGCAGTTCGCTGCGAATGTCGGCGCAGATGTGGCGTTATTGGAATTCGGCGCGGCACTGGAGGCTGAAGGGTTAAGTCGCTTCGTGCCTCCGCCCGATCTTCAGTGATTCAGTCGCCCACCACGAGATTCCACAGCGCTCTTACGGCCCGGCGTTCATCCGCCAGCTGGTCACTCGGCACACGGGCCTTTTCAGCGCCCTGCAAGCGCAGGGCGTGTTGACGTCGCCGCAGGATCCGGTAGGCATCCGCCACTTGCTGAGTCAGTTCAGCGGGAATCAGGCCGGCTTTGGCGGCGAGGCCTAGCAAGGCGATATTGCCCAAGTTATCGAGTAATTCGGGATGCTTGCGGGCACGCAAGAGCACTAGATACTGAGTGATGAACTCAATGTCGACCATGCCGCCGGGGTCGTGCTTCAAGTCAAAATCGTTGCTGTGATTCGGGTGGCCGGCACGTATTTTTTCGCGCATTTCACGCACGGCAGCTTTGAGCGGTTCGGGCTCACGTTCGCGTAGCAGAATTTCGCGACGGATATTTTCGAAGCGCTGACCCAGTTCGATGTCGCCGGCACAAAAGCGCGCGCGCGTGAGCGCCTGGTGCTCCCAGATCCAGGCGTGCTCCCGTTGATAGCGCTCAAACCCTTCCATCGAGACGGCGATCAGGCCGGCGTCACCGTCGGGCCGCAGGCGCAGGTCAATTTCGTACAAGCGCCCTGAGGATGTCATGGTCGAGAGCCACGACACCATACGCCGGCCCAACTTTACGTAAAGCTCCACGGCGTCCAGATCGGGGTCATCGTATAGGAAGACGAGGTCAAGGTCTGAAGCGTATCCGATCTCCTTCCCTCCCAGTTTTCCGTAGGCAATGATGGCGAACCGAGGAGGCGCTGGATCAGTGACATCACGGGGCTGAACGAGAGGCCAGGTACGTCGGATGGTCTCGTCCAGAAGGAGGTCGGCCAGGGCGGAAAGATGGTCGGCCAGCGCTTCTACCGATAGCCGGCCCTCGAGATCTTGCGCAAGCAGCTGAAAACTGACCTGATGCTGTATATCGCGCATCAGGTTCATTTGTTTCTCGACGTCGGGCTTGCCATCCGGCAGCACGCTTGCATCGAGTTCGCGCACGAGCTGCTCGCGGATTTCCGTGAAGTCAGGCTCTTCCATGAGACTGTGCCACTCAATAAGGCTGTCCAGCAGAACCGGGTAGCGATTCAGATACTGGGCGGCCCAGGGGCTGGCGCTGACTATGCGAGTGACGCGTGCCAGTGTTTCGGGATACTCCGCGAGTAGAGCCATATATGCGCTGCGCTGAGCGATATGTTCAACCAGCTCAAAAAGTCGAACGGTCGTTGTGGCAGGGGCTTCCGTACCTGCGGCGGCCGCCAACAAAGCCGGTAGCAACTGGTCAAGCCGCTTCTGGCTGACCACCGGCAAGCTGCGAATTCGGTGGCTGGCGAGCATCGCGTTCATTCGCTCGCACACGGCCTGTGCTTCGTCGCCCATGTGCTGATGGATGAAGGCGGACATGTCCTGTTCGTCGGCTTCGGGTGCGGCGTGTTCGGCGCTGGAGGCAGCGGGGGTAGATACACCGGCTATACGGAAGGCGTCTTGGAAGGCATCGTTGATACGCTTCCGGTGCGCAGCCAGCGTCTTCTGAAAATCACCAGTATCCATGCCCATAGCATGAGCTAACGCTTCTTTCAGCCGAGTTTCGCGAGGAAGCAGGTGTGTCTGCTCGTCTTCGCGATATTGCAGCATGTGCTCGACCCGTCTGAGGAACAGATAGGCGTCTTTCAGGTGTTCTGCAATTTCATCGTCTATTACCCCTGACGCCTTCTGGCTACGCAGCGCAGCCAGCAGATTAGCCTTTTGCAGAGACGGCTGGCGGCCGCCTCTTATAAGTTGGGTAAGTTGAACGACGAATTCAATTTCGCGTATGCCACCTTCGCCCAGTTTGATGTTGTGTGTAGCATCGACTCCGCTTCGTGCGAGTGCCCGGCGTTGCCAATCCTGTCGAATGCGCTCGCGCAATTCCCGTAATGAAGATAAGGCATCAAAGTCGAAATACTTGCGATAGACGAAGGGAGTTCGCAGGGCTTCCAGGTGCTGCCATTGGTTTGTGGGCTCACTCCCCTCGAAGGCCTGAATCTTTAGTGCTCTAGCCTTGATCCACGCGTAGCGTTCCCATTCCCGGCCCTGCACGACGAGGTAATTTTCGAGAGCGGCCAGGCTCCATGCCAATGGGCCCGAGTCACCGTCGGGGCGCAGCCGAAGATCGGTACGGAACACCTGTCCGTCGGCGTCGATTTCCGACAATAGGGGCATCATGTTGCGTGTCAGCCGCGCATAGAACTCATGGTGGCTCAGTGGGCGCCGACCCGAGGTGTCCCCGTCTTCGCCGTACAGCATGATCAAATCAATGTCCGACGAGACGTTCAGTTCTCTGCCACCCAGCTTGCCCATGGCCACGACGATCATTTCCTGGGGCTTTCCCGTCTCAGGGTCGAGCGGGGTCCCATGAACTTCAGCCATATTGGCGGCCACGCATCGATAAACCTGGCCAACGGCGAGTTCCGCCAACGCAGTCATGGCTTCGACGACTTCCTGAAAGGCCGCAGCGCCGGCAATGTCTCGCACTATCAGAGTGTAAAACACGCGTTGGCGTAGCCGGCGCAAGATGCGTCTGAGCTCGTCTGACGGCATGGGAACGGCTGGCGTACCGCCCAACTCAATGAACCACGACAGAATCCGCTGTCGTTCGACGGGCAAATTGACGGCGTCTCGGAGCCAGTCACCGAAGTCGGGATGCGCGTCGACTTTACGGCGAAGGGCTCCTGACCAGGAGAGTGCGGGCTCTAATATAATGGCTGGGGTCATCATGAAGGAAACTGAACCGGAAGGGCAGTGAAGGTATCAAAAGATACTGTAAACCGGATGGGGAAGCACTGACGTGCAGAAAACACTACGCCGACTGTCCCACTGGTTGGGTTTCATTGTGCTTGGGTGCTATGTCCTGCTAGGGGCTGCATTTTTGGGGGCCCGATACTGGGTACTCCCCAATATCGATAAGTGGCGTGTACCGCTGCAACGGGAATTATCCCTGGTACTTCCGGTACAGGTTGAATTGGGCGGCATCGAGGCCGAGTGGCGGGGGAGGAATCCCCGCATCAGCGTCCGGAACGCAATACTACGAGACGACAGCGGCAGGGAATTGCTGCGCATCCCCACGCTGGAAGCCATTGTTGCCTGGCACAGTCTTTTTTCCGGGACCCCACATTTTCTTACCCTGCAAGCCGATGGCGTTGCACTTTCCCTACGCCGCGACAGGCACGATCGTATCAGTCTGGTGGGGTATGAGCTCGAATCTTCGAACGGGCGTGCAGAGCAGAACGATTCCGCTCTTCTGCATTGGCTCGCGGGTCAGGGGGATGTGCGACTCACCAACGCACGCATTGCCTGGCACGATGAACGACGTGGTGCACCGCCTCTGGAACTGCACGATGTGGCGTTGAGTTTCAGCGCCGGCGAAAGAACGCATGAATTCGCTATACACGCCCGGCCGCCTGTCTCGCTGGGTAGCGCTTTCTTGCTTCAGGGCCGGGTACATACCATCGATGTTGAAACGGCGTCCCTTTCCCTACAGGACATCAGCGGGCTTTTCCATGTGAGTGTGGAGGATATGTGGCCGGCGGCCTGGGCACCCTGGATGGATGTGCATAGCGTTCTTGAAGAAGGCCGTGTCAGTTGGCAGGGATGGCAGCAGTTTTCCAACGGCAGGCCGGCTCGCCATGTCTCACAAATCACTGTGGACGGGGCGCTCTGGCGGCCGGACACAAAGACGGGTGTTCGGGCGGATTCTGCGCGAGTGTACGTGGCCGGAGATTGGGCGGCATTGCAGGAAATTTTGCCCGAGGCAGAGATTTCCCCCGCTGCCATTCAGGCCGGCCAGCCGGCCGATATTCGCGTGGCGTTGCAGATGCAGGGCTTAAACGTGCAGGTGGACGGGGTTTTCGAACAACCGTTGCACTTCGATGAAGTGGCTCTGGCTGTCGGCGTCAGGCGGGATCCAGTAGCGGGTCTACAGCTGGCGGTGGACCAGGCACAGGTTCGCAATGTCGATATGGATCTCGCTTTCCAGGGCAGCTGGCACCAACACGGTGCGGGCGCAGCCGGTGTTATCGATCTGGACGGCCGGTTCGAACGGGCGGAACTATCAGCCATCGTTCGATACTTACCAGCCATCGTCGATGACGATGCGAGGCAATGGCTACGCTACGGCTTGTTGGCAGGGCGCCTCGTTCATGCCCCGCTGAAGCTTCAGGGCGATCTCGAGCAATTCCCCTTCGGCGATCAACCGGAAAGCGGCAATTTCATCGTGGGCGGGCCGGTGCAAGGCGCTGTTATCGATTACGCACCCGCTTCTGCGGTGGGGCAGCCCGGTTGGCCGCGGCTGGAAAACCTGGAAGGGCATGCCCAACTCCATCGGGTCGATCTCACCATACAGGCCGATTCCATGCAGATGCGTCCCGGGGGCCAGACCATCGACCTGCGCGATGTCAATGCACGTATCTCGAACATTGAGCGAGACTCGGTGCTGACGGTCGAAGGTATTGGTCGTGCGCCTGCCGCCTCTTACCTAGCCCTGCTGCGTGAATCTCCGTTGAACCGATTGTTGGACAACGTATTCGAAGGGGCTAATGGTGAGGGGGAATGGGAAGTTCCCATATCTCTGACGATTCCATTGCTGGATACCGCGTCCACTCAAGTCCAGGGCGATGTGGTTTTTGATAAGGGTGGGCTTCACCTGGCCGGCGGTGTGCCGGCCCTCAGTGGTTTACAGGGCCGCATCACATTCACAGAAGAGCTCCTGCAGGCAGACGGCTTGAAGGGAAGAGTATTAGGCGGGCCTGTATCCATCAGCGGCGGCCTGGGGAAGGAGCAGAAGGGCTTGAACTTCGCAGGTACCTTCAGTGCTGAAGCCTTGAATAAACACTTGGGAGGCCAGTTGTCAGAAATACTGACTGGAACCGCTCCGTATCGCCTCGATTTGCAGCGCAATACGGCCGGGGCATACGGCATGCAACTTGAATCCTCCCTTGAAGGCCTGGCCATTCATCTGCCGGCGCCGTTGTCTAAGCAGGCTTCCAGCAAGCAGCCCTTACGAGTTGAGTGGAGTCCGTCGGTTGGCGAGCGCCCCGCGACGCTAAATGTCAGCATGGGCGAGCTTGTGGCCAGCTTTCTTCACCGTCCGGCTGCATCCCAGAAAGCCGGCTTCTTCTATGCCGGGGCAGTGGGTCTGGGTAACAAGGCCGAGCCACCCGCAGACGGGCTCGCCATGGACATCAAGGTGCCGGAGATTGATTTCGATGCATGGCGACAGAGGGCGACTGCGGGTGGAAAAAATAATAGTGACACGGTGACCGCGATTTTTCCGAAGCTGCGTGACCTGCGGCTGCAAGTCGAAAAGGCGCACCTGTTAGGAACCGATCTCGACCGTCTGACCTTCACCGCCCGGCGGCCTGAAGGAAACCGCTGGCGCGTTGATATCAGTTCCACGGAAACGGCTGGTACACTGTTTTGGCAAGAACGACAAGGCAGAGTCGAAGGCGAGATCGAAGCCCATTTCGAGCGGCTGGCACTGGGCGCATCTTCCGACAAATCGAATGAAAAAAGCCAGGATGATGATACGGCGTTCGACTTCGATGACGAAATCGATATACCCGCTATCCGCCTCAAAGTAGACCGGCTACGGCTTTATGGGCGCGACCTTGGTGCGCTTTCCGTCGTTGGTTTGAACGAGTCCCAGGGGCGCATCTGGCGCCTACAGCAGCTAGAGCTGTCGAATCAGTATGGCAGCCTTCATGGTGCCGGAGTGTGGCGCTTGCAAGGGCCACAGCGCGGGCTCACCATTGATGCGCGAGCCATGTTCGACGACCTGGGAGCATATCTGGAACAGGCAGGCTTTACTGATCTAATGGAAGGAGGGCATGGCCAGATCCAAGGAGTCGTAGAGTGGCGACAAGTACCATGGCAGTTCGAACGCTCCGGGCTGCAGGGCGATTTAAATGTCGATCTAGCCAAGGGGCGCTTCGTCAACGTCGGCTCGCGCTCGGCGCGCTTGCTCGAATTGCTGTCGCTACAGTCAGTCCAGCGCCTGGCCAGCCTAAACTGGAACCCGGCAGGCCTCCTGAAGCAAGGCTTCCCCTTTGACACGTTGCAAGGGCATATCAAACTCGAGAACGGGATACTGCATAGCGAAAATTACCGCGTTGCAGGGCCGGTCGCCGCGATCTTCATTGCCGGCGACGTTGACCTTCCCCGCGAGACGCTCGATCTCTACGCAGCCGTCGTTCCCAATCTTGACGTGAGCGGGGCGGCAATTGCAGCCGGAATCGCAGTGAATCCCGTGGTAGGGGTCGGCGCGTTCATCACGCAGTGGTTGTTAAAAGACCCGATGAGTCGGGCTATGACAGTGGAGTATCGGGTGAAGGGTGATTTCGATTCACCGGACATTGCGGTGATCGATACGGGGGAGCAGAAGTCACGCTGATGACGCCTCCCCCGGATGCATAGTTATGCACCCCAGGGGGCTTGCGCACATGGCTCGGGTTTAGCAGATACCTTGTTGCAACATGGCATCAGCGACTTTGACGAAACCGGCGATGTTGGCGCCGTCAAGGTAGTTGACGGTTTTTCCTTTTGGGGCGTGACGCACACAGTTTTCGTGGATGTCGCGCATGATGGCATGCAGCCGCCCATCCACCTGGTCGCGTGTCCAGCACAAGCGCTGCGCATTCTGACTCATTTCCAGGCCCGATACTGCCACCCCGCCGGCATTACTTGCTTTGCCCGGTGCGTACAGCACACCCGCCTCAATGAAGGCGTGAGCGGCTTCAAGGCTGGTGGGCATATTGGCGCCTTCTGCGACGCAACGTACACCGTTTTTGATGAGCTGGCGGGCGTCTTCGAGTTCGAGTTCGTTCTGAGTCGCGCACGGCAGGGCGACATCTACGGGGATGTGCCACGGCCGCTTACCTTTTTCGTAAGTCAGCTTGAGCTCGTTGGCGTAGTCTTCTACCCGGCCTCGCTTCTCATTCTTGATATGCAGCAGAGCCTCGAATTTGCTGGGCGTGAATCCAGCCGGGTCGACAACCGTACCCTGGGAGTCGGACACCGTCACGACCCGGGCACCCATGTGCATACATTTTTCGATGGCGTACTGCGCAACATTGCCCGATCCTGACACTGCAACCTTCAATCCTTCTAGGGATTGATGAGTGTGTTTGAGCATTTCCTCGGCAAAGTAGACCGTGCCGTAACCTGTTGCCTCTGGGCGAATCAGGCTACCACCGAACGTCAGCCCCTTGCCGGTAAAGACGCTGCTGGCGGAATTTGACAGTTTTTTCATCATCCCAGCCATGAAGCCCACTTCGCGGGCTCCCACACCGATATCCCCTGCGGGCACATCGGTGTCAGGGCCAAGGTGGCGGTGCAGCTCCAGCATGAGCGCCTGACAAAAACGCATGACTTCTCGATCCGACTTCCCTTTGGGATCGAAGTCGGCGCCGCCCTTGCCACCGCCCATAGGCAGGGTGGTAAGCGCGTTCTTAAATGTTTGCTCGAAGGCGAGGAACTTCAGAATCGACAGATTGACCGAAGGGTGGAAGCGCATCCCACCCTTATAAAGGCCGATGGCTGAGCTATGTTGAATTCGGTAGGCGCGGTTCACGTTGACCTTGCCTTGATCGTCCACCCAGGTGACGCGAAACTGGATCACGCGTTCAGGTTCGACCAATCGTTCAAGCAACCCCTGTTCAGCATATTGCGGATTACGTTCCAGGAAAGGCCATAGACTCGCCATGACCTCGTGAACCGCCTGCATGAATTCGGGTTGATACGGGTCGCGGGCCGCGATGCCCGCCAGGAATTGATCTAGTTTCGGTAGGCCCATGCTTTATTTCTTCATCATGTCGAAAAATTCGGCGTTGGTCTTTGTGGCCCGGATTTTGTCCAGAATGAACTCCATCGATTCAACTTCGTCCATGTCATGAATGAACTTACGCAGTACCCACACTTTTTGTAAAAGCTCGGGTTTGATCAGCAGCTCTTCGCGCCGCGTGCCGGACTTATTCAAATTAATGGCCGGGTAGATGCGTTTCTCGGCCAATCGGCGTTCCAGGTGCACCTCGCTATTGCCAGTGCCCTTGAACTCTTCGTAAATCACTTCGTCCATGCGGCTGCCGGTCTCTATAAGAGCGGTGCCAATAATGGTCAGCGAGCCGCCTTCTTCAAGATTACGCGCAGCACCGAAAAAACGCTTGGGCCGCTGCAGAGCGTTGGCGTCCACGCCGCCGGTAAGCACTTTGCCCGACGCCGGAACCACGGTGTTGTAGGCCCGTGCCAGCCGGGTGATGGAGTCCAGCAGGATCACAACGTCCTTCTTGAGCTCGACCAAGCGCTTAGCTTTTTCAATGACCATCTCGGCCACCTGCACGTGACGCGTGGCCGGTTCATCGAACGTGGAAGCGACGACTTCCCCGCGCACAGTGCGCTGCATCTCGGTGACTTCTTCGGGACGCTCATCGACCAACAACACGATCATGACTGCGTCGGGATAGTTGGTGGTAATGGCATGCGCAATATGCTGCATCATGACCGTTTTGCCCGACTTCGGTGGAGCAACGATCAAAGCACGCTGGCCTTTGCCCAGCGGCGCGAAGATATCCAAAATGCGCCCGGTGATGTTCTCTTCGCTCTTGATGTCACGTTCCAGTGTCATCACGCGGTCGGGATGCAACGGCGTGAGGTTCTCGAACATGATGCGGTGTTTAATGGCCTCGGGCTGCATCCCGTTGACCTTGTCCACTTTCACCAGTGCGAAATAGCGTTCGCCGTCCTTGGGAGTCCGGACTTCACCCTCGATGGAGTCACCCGTGTGCAGGTTGAAGCGGCGAATCTGCGAAGGCGAGATATAGATATCGTCGGTACTGGCCAGATAGGATGTCTCCGGCGAGCGCAAGAAGCCGAAACCGTCCGGCAGCACTTCAAGAACGCCGTCACCGAAGATCTGCTCGCCTTGTTTGGCGCGTTTCTTCATGATGGCGAACATGAGTTCTTGTTTGCGCAACCTGCTGGCGTTGTCGATGTCCAGACTGGCAGCCATTTCTAGCAACTGCGAAACGTGCAGTGCCTTTAATTCATTGAGGTGCATGGATGGTGAAGAGAGAGGGGGGTGATAGTTTGCGGTGGGTGGCGGGCCCGGAAGGGCCCGCGCGGCTCAGTGGTAACGGACGTTTATGGTTTTTGTATTTACAGCGATTCGTCGAGAAATGCGGTCAGCTGAGATTTGGACATGGCGCCCACCTTGGTGGCCGCCGCTTTACCGTCCTTGAAGAGCATCAGTGTCGGGATGCCGCGAATGCCGAATTTGGCAGCGGTATCGGGATTGTCGTCGACATTGAGCTTGGCGACTGTAACACGACCCTCATAAGCCTTGGCGACTTCGTCGAGTATGGGAGCGATCATTTTGCAAGGACCGCACCACTCCGCCCAGTAGTCCACGAGGACGGGAAGATCGGATTTCAATACGTCGGACTCGAACGAAGCGTCCGTCACGTGCTTAATGGAATCTGTCATGGCAGGAAGGATTTATTGGATGAAATTGAAAATCGTACAAGGCGCCGTGACCGGGCCCGGAAGCCTGCGCAAGACGCAGGGCGCGATGAATGCAGCTTCCTTACTTTTTTGCAAGCATACCACTAGAGCCGCGTTTGGTTAATTTGCGTGTGTCGTCAAGGCATGATTGTCACATTATGTTTCAAATGGCCGGGCTCGTGCAAGTCGGACGGACCATAACGACATCAAGTATGACGCAGTTTGGCAGGCATCCGTAAAATACGGCTTTTCTTGACGATCGAATACGGAATCAAATTGTCCATATCCCGCTACGATGAAGCATCGATCCGGGTGCTGAAAGGCCTGGAGCCGGTCCGGCAGCGCCCCGGCATGTACACACGCACAGATAACCCGCTGCACATCATTCAAGAGGTCATCGACAACGCGGCTGACGAAGCGCTGGCCGGTTTTGGCCGTTGCGTTCGCGTCACATTGCATACGGACGGCAGCGTCTCGGTGGAAGATGATGGGCGGGGAATTCCGGTCGGCGTGCACGAGCAGGAGAAAGTGCCGGTGGTCGAGGTCGTCTTCACCCGGCTGCATGCAGGCGGCAAGTTCGACAAAAAATCGGGCGGCGCCTATGCGTTTTCGGGCGGCTTGCACGGTGTCGGCGTCTCGGTCACGAATGCGCTGTCACGTCGCATGGAAGTCCAAGTGACCCGAGACGGCAAGGTCCATGAGATTGTCTTTGCCGGGGGTGAGGTCGAAACGCCTTTGGCGGTCGTCGGCACGGCGCCGCGCAGGGCATCAGGTACCCGTGTCAGGGTATGGCCGGACTCCCAATATTTCGATTCCTCCACGATTCCCGTGACCGAGTTGATGCACAGTCTACGAAGCAAGGCTGTATTGCTGTCGGGGGTGCGATTCGAGTTTTGCAGTGAAAAAACCGGGGATGTGCAGGCCTGGCAATATGACGATGGTGTGCGCAGCTATCTGGAGCAGGCGTTGGGCGACGCGGAGCTGATCGTGCCGGCATTCGAAGGCAGTCACTACGCAGGCCCCGACGACGACAGTTATTCGGAAGGCGAAGGGGCTCAATGGGTGGTTATCTGGACAGCCGACGGGCCGATAGTGCGCGAATCCTACGTCAATCTCATTTCCACGACCGGGGGCGGTACGCATGAATCCGGTTTACGGGATGGCTTGTTCAACGCAGTTAAATCTTTTGCGGAGCTGCACAGTCTGGTTCCCAAAGGCGTAAAGCTACTGCCCGAAGACGTGTTTGCGCGTGCCAGTTTCGTGCTTTCCGCCAAGGTGCTTGACCCTCAGTTTCAGGGGCAGATCAAAGAACGGCTGAATAGCCGTGATGCCGTGCGAATGGTAAGCGGCTATGTAAAGAATGCGCTTGAACTGTGGCTGCACGGGCATGTTGAGTATGGTAAAAAGCTGGCCGAAAGTGCCATTCGCCACGCACAGGCTCGTGCACGTTCCGCCCAGAAGGTGGGCAAGCGCAAGAGTTCAGGCGTGGCCGTGCTCCCCGGTAAGCTTACGGACTGCGAATCCAATGACGTGTCCCGCACTGAGTTATTTTTAGTGGAAGGGGACTCTGCAGGCGGTTCCGCCAAAATGGGCCGTGATAAGGAATTTCAGGCAATTTTGCCTCTGCGCGGCAAAGTATTGAATTCCTGGGAGGTGGACCGCGACCGGCTGTTTGCCAACACGGAAATCCACGACATTGCCGTGGCGATCGGCGTGGACCCACACGGGCCGGACGATAATGTGGACGTATCAGGCCTACGTTACGGACGCATCTGCATCCTGTCAGACGCCGATGTGGATGGGTCACATATCCAGGTCCTTCTGCTGACTCTTTTCTTCCGCCATTTTCCCCGACTCATCGAAGCCGGGCATGTCTACGTGGCGCGACCCCCTCTCTTCAGGGTGGATGTGCCGGCGGCGGGTAAGCGCCCGGCACGCAAAATATATTGTTTGGATCAAGCAGAGTTGGACTCCGTGTTGGAAAAGCTGCGTAGTGATGGCGTACGCGAGGGCAGTTGGTCTATCAGCCGCTTTAAAGGCCTGGGTGAAATGAGTGCGGAACAGCTTTGGGATACCACGATGAATCCCGACACACGCCGCCTTCTGCCGGTCACCTATGGTGAAGCGGGTCTGGAAGGCACGGTCAGTATGTTTGGCATGCTGATGGGCAAAGGGGAGTCGGGCCAACGACGCCAATGGCTGGAACAAAAAGGCAATCTTGCGGATGTGGATGTCTGAAGCAAGCGCGACGCGGAGAGTTTGAATGGATGCAACACAGGCGGGAATGTCCGCTGACGACGAACACATCACCCTGGCATGGTATGCGGAACAGGCCTACCTGGATTACGCAGTATCTGTCGTGCGCGGTAGGGCCTTGCCCGATGTAGCCGACGGCCAGAAACCCGTACAGCGACGCATACTGTATGCCATGCAGGCAATGGGGCTGGGGCCCGGCGCCAAGCCGGTGAAGTCAGCCCGTGTGGTGGGCGACGTGCTGGGCAAGTATCACCCCCACGGCGATCAGGCTGCCTACGATGCCATGGTGCGGATGGCGCAGGATTTCGTACTGCGTTATCCCTTGATCGATGGCCACGGCAATTTCGGATCGCGGGATGGTGACAATGCCGCGGCCATGCGCTACACGGAAGCACGGCTCACTCCCTTTGCCCGCATTCTGCTCGATGAACTTGACGAAGGTACCGTCGATTTCCTGCCCAATTATGATGGCAGTCAGAAAGAGCCCGCACTCTTGCCTGCGCGCCTGCCCGTTGTTCTGCTTAACGGCGCCTCGGGTATCGCAGTCGGCATGGCGACAGAGATCCCTTCGCACAATCTGCGGGAAGTCGCTGCGGCCTGCGTGGCGCTGATACGTAACGCGAAGCTGGACGACGACGCGCTTCACGAAATGGTGCCGGGGCCGGACTTTGCCGGCGGGGGGCAAATTATCTCAGCGCCGGAAGATATTCGACAGATCTACGAGCAGGGCAGGGGCTCACTTAAGGCTCGGGCACGCTGGCATTTCGAGGACCTGGCCCGCGGCCAGTGGCAGCTGGTCGTAACAGAGCTGCCACCGGGTACATCCGCTCAGAAAGTCCTTGAAGAAATTGAAGAGCGCACCAATCCGAAGGTGCGTGCCGGTAGGAAGTCGCTGACGCCGGAGCAACAACAGACCAAGGCACTGATGCTCAGCCTGCTGGACACAGTGCGGGACGAATCCGGGAAAGAAGCCGCAGTCCGACTGGTGTTCGAACCCAAGAGCAGCCGGGTATCCCGAGATGAGCTGGTGACCGCCTTGTTGGCACAGACCAGTATGGAGACCAGCGTCCCGATCAATCTGGTATGTATCGGACTTGATGGGCGTCCGCGTCAAACCAGCCTGCGCACCATGCTCACTGAGTGGATCGCCTTCCGCGCAGACACCATGACGCGGCGCACACAGTACCGACTGGATAAGGTCACCGACCGCATTCATGTACTCGAAGGCCGGATGGTGGTCTATCTGAATGTCGACGAGGTCATTCAGACCATCCGCGAGTCAGACGAGCCACGAGCAGCGTTGATGGAGCGTTTTCGGCTCACCGAGCGGCAAGCCGAGGACATCTTGGAGATGCGCCTGCGGCAACTGGCTCGTCTGGAAGGGATCCGCATTGAGCAGGAGCTTGAGCGTCAGCGCGAAGAACAGAGCAAGCTTCAAGAATTGCTGGACAACCCTGCGGCATTCAAGCGCCTGATGATCAAAGAAATTGAGGCGGACGCGAAGGAGTTCGGCGATGAGCGACGTACGCTGATAGAGGTCGCTGAGCGTGCGGTGTTGGAAACAAAAGTGGTCGAAGAGCCGGTCACCGTCATTATTTCCCAGAAGGGCTGGCTGCGTGCCCGGCAAGGTCACGGCCATGACGCCAGTCAGTTTTCCTTCAAGGCCGGCGATAGTTTGTATGACGCGATCGAATGTCTTAGTACGCATGAGCTCGTAGCCTTATCGAATACCGGCAGGGCGTACACAGTGGCCGTCGCGAATCTGCCTTCCGCGCGGGGCGACGGGCAGCCGGTAACGTCGATGATTGATATCGAACCCGGCACCCGTATTGTGCATATGGTGGCCGGGCCGGCCGACAACCGTTACGTGGTCGCCGCACAGAGCGGTCACGGCTTCATTGTCCGTCATGGGGACCTCACCACACGGCAGCGCGCGGGCAAGCAGTTCTTCTCAATTGCAAAGGGCGACGCCTGGATGAAGCCGCTGTTGCTGCACCCTGAAGACACCCATTTGGCGATGCTCGCCAAGAAGGGACGGTTCCTTGTTGTGTCGCTTGCGGAACTCAAGACCATGACGGCGGGCCGCGGCACGCAGCTCATGGGCTTAGATGACGGAGACACGCTCGCACAATGGGTCGCCATGGGCGCCGAGGGGCTGGTTGCACGGGGGATCTATCGCAAGAAAGAAACCGATCTCGATCTGAACCTGCAGGAGCTGGAAGATTACATCGGAAAACGCGCCCGGAAGGGGCGTGTACTGTCGCTGAAAATTCGTCAACCGAAACTGTTGCGGCGTTCATCTTAAAATGCAGGCAACTGTACATTTACCGGGTTTACCAACGATATGAGTTTTAAGGTCACTGTGCTGCCCAGCCGGCACGAGTTCACCGTCGAAGATGGGCAGTCCGTGCTCGACGCCGCACTGGCGGCCGGCATCGTATTGCCATACAGCTGCCGTAATGGGGCGTGCTCGACGTGTAAGGGTCGGGTCGTGGAGGGCTCGTTCGAAGGGGGGCCGAATTCGGCGCAGATCATCCCCGAAGAAGAACGTGAGCAGGGCTTTACCCTGTTCTGCCAGGCCAAGCCGCTCAGCGATCTCACTATTGAAGCCCACGAAGTCCGCATGGCCAGTGATATCCAGATACGGAAAATGCCGTCTCGCATCATGGGTATGGAAAAGCTGGCTGACGACATCATGGTGCTTAAAGTTCAGCTGCCGACCTCGGATCCTTTTCGCTATTATCCTGGGCAGTATCTGGATTTCATCCTTAAAGACGGCAGGCATCGCAGCTACTCCATGGCTACGCCGCCTAATGACGCGAATCTGGTCGAGCTGCATATCCGTCACACCCCCGGCGGGGCGTTCACCGATCACGTGTTTGGAGTTGGCTCCACTCAGATGAAAGTGCGTGAGATCCTGCGCGTCGAGGCGCCGCTCGGCTCGTTCTTCCTTCGCGAAAGCGATAAGCCCGCTGTGTTCCTCGCCAGTGGCACGGGTTTCGCGCCCATCAAGGCCATGGTGGAACATATGATCGCAACAGGCGATAAGCGGCCGGTCCGCTTGTACTGGGGCGGCCGGCGGCCGGCAGATCTCTATATGCATGAACTGGCCACCAGCTGGGAAAGCGCATTACCTGATTTCCAGTACGTGCCGGTTGTGTCGGATGCATTGCCAGAGGACAATTGGTCAGGGCGTAGCGGCTTCGTACACCGGGCAGTCATGGAAGACCTGCCCGATTTATCGGGCTACCAGGTTTACGCATGCGGCGCACCCATCATGGTAGAGAGCGCACGCAAGGACTTCGCTGAAATCTGCGGCCTGCCGGAAGCTGAGTTCTATGCTGATGCGTTCACTACAGCGGCTGATGCCGTCTGAGGCAATGAACGAGAGTCACTTCGGTCCGTCCGCGCGGGCCGGGTGGCAATGGGGTGTTAAATGAAGATCGCGGTATTGGGCAGTGGCATTATTGGCGTTTCCACGGCGTGGTGGCTGAATCAGGCCGGGCATGATGTTGTCGTGGTGGACCGCCAGGGCGCTGCCGCCATGGAAACCACCCGAGCGAATGGTGGGCAGATTTCGGTGTCTTATGCCGAGCCTTGGGCCAACCCGCAGGCGCCGGCCAAACTGTTCAAATGGTTGATGCGCGACGATGCGCCGCTACTTTTTCGCTTGCGGCCCGATTTACGCCAGTGGCTCTGGGGGCTGATGTTTCTGCGTGAGTGTCTGCCGGCCCGAGTCACACGCAATGTGAGCGCGTTGGTGGCGATGGCCGAATACAGTCGCGGTGTGTTGCGCGAGATGCGGCGGGAACTTGGCATTGAGTACGCCCAGCAAGAGCGAGGGATTCTCAATTTCTACCGCAGCACCCGAGAGTTCGAGAATTCACAGAAGCTCGCGGAAATCATGCGCGATCACGGTATCGACCGGCGCATTGTTAGTAACGATGAAATCATCGCCATTGAACCGGCCCTGGCACATGCACGGCACACGATAGTCGGCGGCGATTACACGGCTGACGACGAATCCGGCGATGCCTTCGCGTTCACCACAGAATTGGCACGCATGGCAGCACAGGCGGGCGTGCAGTTTCGCTACAACACCCAACTGAGTCGGCTGGTAAGTGTCGGGGGAAGCGTCTATAGCGCTGAACTGATTGGCCCGGACGGGCAGTATGAATCTTTGCGTGCCGATGTCTACGTGGCGGCACTCGGCTCATACACTCCGCAATTCGTCACGCCCCTGGGTATATCCTGCCCGGTTTATCCCGCTAAAGGTTACTCCGCCACCTTCGATATTTTGGACGAAGCCGCCGCGCCTTTAGTCAGTCTTACCGATAGTGAGCACAAAGTCGTCTACAGCCGTCTTGGCAATAAATTGCGCATGGCCGGCACGGCGGAACTGGGCGGGTATTCCCGAGCGCTGAACACTGCACGATGCGAGCAGATGTTGCGTCTCGCTTCAGAGCTGTTCCCAAGCACATTGGATTTTGATAATGTACGCTACTGGTCGGGGCTGCGTCCCGCAACTCCCTCCAACGTGCCGCTCATTGGGCGCACTCGCATTTCCAATCTTTATCTGAACACAGGGCACGGTACGCTCGGGTGGACAATGGGTGTCGGCTCGGGCAAGGCATTGGCTGACCTCATTGGTGGCCGGCGCCCGGAGCCTGCGTTTCCGTTTCTAGGTTGAACAAGATATGAATCGAGCAAGGTTTGCACGCACCGCCACGTCGGCGCGCGTTCTCGCGTGGGCATCCGCCACGGCTGCACTGGCCATGGCGTTCAGCGCGTCTGCGGCTACCGATATTCGGGTCTGGCATGCTTTGACGCCACACAACGCCGAAGTCTTTGAAGACTTGGTGAAAGAGTTCAACCGCTCGCAGAGCGACTATCGGGTTCGGCTTAAGAGGTTCAAGTCCACGGCCGAAATCGAGGCTTCCATCCAGAGTGCAAAGTCGCGAGACGACAAACCGCATCTCGCCCAGCTCGAAGAAAATCGCGCTCCCGACGGCGGCGCCCGCTCTTACGTACAGCCGTTGCATGCCCTGCTGGCTACGCATCCCATCAAAAATGCCAAGTGGTTTATTTCCGGCAATAACGCTTTTGCACACGACAGCAAAGGTCGGCCGGTGGCCTTTCCGTATATGGCCGAAGTTCCGGTCATGTACTACAACATCGACGCCTTCAAGAAGGCTGATCTGCCGCCCCAGCCGCAGCGCTCCTGGAGCGGCCTGCAGGATCAGCTGGTTACGCTCGCCAACAATGGCTCCCGTAGCTGCCCCCTGACCAGCGATCAACCCGTTTCCATCAACCTTGAAAACCTGGCGGCGGTCAACAACCAACCGTACACCTCGGAAGGCAACGGCCTGAAGGGTCGGGGAACCCCCGCCTTTTTGTTTGACGTGATGTACGTGCGCCACCTGTCCATGATGATCAGCTGGGTGCGTTCTGAACTGATGGTGAAGCCGGAATTCAACGAAGTGGCAACGCGTCGTTTTGCCCAGGGCGAATGCGCCGTGCTGCTTTCGGTATCCGGCAATCTAGGCGAATTCCGCTCCAAATCTAAGCTGAACTTTGGAGTCACCGGCTTACCGTACTACCCGGAGATCACTAAACAGCCGGGTAATCCTTTTCTTTCCGGATCAGCTCTATGGGTGATAGCGGGTCAGTCCAAGGAGGCTGATAACGCCAGTGCCGCCTTCTTGTCTTTTCTTGCCGATCCCAAGCGCGCAGCGCGCTGGCACCAGGAAACCGGCTATCTGCCTCTGACTCACCAGGCACTTGAGGCGACGGGCGATTCTTATTACAAGAAGCTCGATCAATGGGGGGGTCTGGTTACCGCCTATGCCGGCAAGGCAGATGACGCAACCCGCGGTTTCCGAGTCAGGAATTACCCCGAAATTCGTGACATGTTCCACCAGCAGATCACGCATGCCCTTGCCGGCAACATGCCCGCCATGACAGCGCTCAAGACAGCCAGCGCCGAGGCGGGCAAGATCATGAAACGCTGAAGCCCCGATAGGGCGACGAATCTGTCCGACTGATAAAAAATTCAGTCGGTAGATCTGCGTCTAGCGGGCGCAGGCTTGTGCACGCATGATGACGGGAAGTGCCGGTTCACCGGCTTTCCCAAACTTCATGCCGACGCAAGCCATGACTCTTACCCGTTCTTCAGTACTGCTGCTTTCGCTCCTTGCCGGGTGTGCGGGCCCGGGCGCCGGACTGGCACCGGGCGATTGGGCTTGGCCGTTCACGCATCCACACGTGCAAGGCGCTGGGCCGCATGCCTCCGCCAGCGACAGTCGCACTTACGCCCAGTTTCATTTTGATTGGCAGCTTTCCGGCGACCCGGAAATCATGCCGGTGCAGGTCTTTGATGACGGCGTCGGCATGTGGCTGCAGTTTTCTCCCGAAGGCGCCTGGCCGGCTGTCTTTGCTGTTGGCGCAGGGGGATGGCGGCCGCTGTCGTATCGCCGCGAACCTCCCTACATGGTGTTGGACGCGATTCACGATCACTTGGAACTTCGCGGCGGGCATTTGCGCGGCCACGTAAAACGGGTGCCCCAGGCCGGTGCTGCAACGGCACCCACACTTGGTGCACAACCGGCTCTAAAAAAAGACCTTGGCCCAACCACTGTGTTACAGCCGGTGGCGGCGCCCGGTACAAGCAGCGTCCCGCCGGTCACGCCCGCGACGTCAGCCAATATCGAGCACCGACAATTGCCCGCCTATGAGCCGGCTTCAGAGTCAGGATCCCCGTCAGACTATCTGGGTGCACCGGTCCAACGCTATGCCGTCAGTCCATCAGACCGCACCATACGGCAGGCTCTTGAGCGCTGGGCCGGTACGGCGGGATGGGCGTTCTCTTCAGAGCATTGGGCCGTGGACGTGGACATTCCCTTGGTCGGTGCCGCCAGTTTCGAGGCCGATTTCAAAACAGCGGTACGTGATCTGTTGGCCGCTACCGAATTGGGTGATCGGCCTTTGCAGCCATGCTTCTATTCCAATCGTGTTCTGCGCGTGGTGCCTTACGCACAGCCGTGTGACCGCCGTGGCAATGGGGTCGTGTCATGAAGCGGGCCCCTGCGGTATGGGTGCTGCTGCTTCTGCTGTCGGCGGCTAATTCAGCGTGTACGCTGACACAGCGCGTGAGCGAGATCGGTCATGCCGTAAAAACCGCCGGCGAACGCATCGAAGCCGCGCACCAAAGCTATACCGCTGAATCCGAGGCGCAGCGACACCGGGCGTCTCAGGAAGTGCCTCGGCCCTGGTTGGCCGGCAAGGCACAACCGCTGGCACGAGAAGTCACGCTGCCCCCCGCTCTGCGCGCCAATGTGGACACCACATTGCTTTTTGACGACGGGCCCTTACCGCTCCCTATGTTGGCGCAGCGAATTACGCGGGCCACCGGTATACCGGTCCATGTGCGCCCAGAAGCCCTGTTACCCCTTGAGGCGTTCGTATCCCGACTGGAGCCGGCCTCCGTGGCCCCGCTTCATGCCGCGGCCGGCTCTGTAAACCTTGACGGCGGGCCTGAGCCGTTGGCTCGCACGCTGGATCGGGTCGGTGCCCGCCTGGGCGTAATGTGGCGCTACGAGCATGAACGCATAGAGTTCTATCGAACCGAGACGCGTGCTTTTGATGTACGAATGCTCACACTGCAGGCGGCCGCAGACGCAGCATTGGGGCTTAAGGAGGCCTCATCTCGAGAAGGGTTCGCCAGCACCTCCCGTACTGAGCTTTCGCTGGAGCGTCATGACGCGCTCGCAACGGTGCGCGCGCGGGTGGAGCCATTTCTTTCCCGGGCCGGGGTCGTCGTTGCGGAACCCGGTGCCGCTTCCATGCTGGTGGTAACTGATACTCCAGAAGTACTGGCTAGAGTCGCTGCCTTCATCGATCGCGAGAACAGGGCGTTGACGCGGCGGGTACGTCTGCTCTTTGAAGAATTGACGGTGCTTGTCGACGATTCCGCCGAGGCGAGTGTCGATTGGGAGCTCGTTTTTGCGGGTGCGAGAGTGGCGGCATCAGCCGCTATGAGCGGTGCTGCCTCTGCCGACACAGGCGTATTGGGCATCCAGGCGACCGACGGCCGTTACAGGGGCAGCGAGCTTCTGGTCAAGGCGCTGAGCAATGTGGGGCGGGTCGTGCGGCGGAATAGTCTTCCGGTTCTGACGCTCAACCGCCGGCCGGTTACGCACGCCGTTCGCACCACCTTTTCATATATAGACAAAGTAGAAACAATAACGCAAAGGGGTGTTCACGACACAACCTTGCCATCGGTGTCGGTCAGTCAGCGTGAAGAAACGGTCGGTTCACTCATTACCTTGGTCCCCGATGCGCAAGAAGACGGCCAAGTGTTGTTGTCAGTCGCCTATGACAACACGGTGGCTCAACCGCTGAAATCAGTGACCTTCGGCAGCGGTGAAAACCCCTTGCAGCTGCAGCAAATCACAATTGATGGCAATGGAACAGTGCAGCAGGTGGCGCTGATGCCGGGCCAGCCGTTATTAATCTCTGGTTTTGATCGCAGTCACCAGGAAGCTGGGTCGCGGCGCCTCAATCCTGGTCTGCCTTTGGCCTTGGGCGGCGGGGACCGGGCCAGCACACAGCGCCTGACCACGATCATGGTCGTGACCGCTCATGTAGAAGAGGGGTATTGAGAAATGGCGTTTGCCTCTTTTCATATCGAGCGGCGTGACGGCGTGGGGTTGGTCTTTGGTATGGAGTGGTTCCCGCTATTGGGCGAGCACTCTTATCGGCAGGCATCTTCGCTGGTTCGGCGGCGACATGCGAAACATTGGGTAATGGCGGCGGGTGCTGCGGCGTCTGCAGGCGTGCTGAACGGGCGCGTCAAGCCACAGGCAGGCGAACGCTTATGTAGTGCTGCTGCGGTTTTTGCCGGGCTGCACCCACAGGGCACGGTAGCGGCCGTTATTCCTTTGCAAGACGAGCGCCTCTGGCTGGTGGCGGTACACGAGGGAGCGGTTATGACCCGCACAGACCTTCTGCACCAAGGTTTTGCCAATGTACGGGATATTCTCGGCCAGCTTCAGGAAGCACATCCAGGCCTACTCGTTCACGATGAACGCTTGGCCCCTTCCGACTTGCTGAATCGGCTGTTCTTCGCGGCCCAGGAGTATGGCGAACTGCGGCGCAGTAACAGGCTGCCCCGGCGCCTTCCTTTCTTCGCCGTCGCAGGGGTGATCGGCTTGATCTGGTTAGCCAACAGTGAGCTGTCGCAACGCGACGATGAGGCGGTGGGCGGCCACGCTGTAGATCCCGCCGCTGCCTGGCAGGACGCTATTGCCGGCGTTGCGCAGCGTCATACGGTGCACGGTGTGGCGGGTTTGCAAAGCCTGCTTGAATCGCTAAAGGCGATGCCCGTCTATCTTTCCGGGTGGGCACTGGTGCAGGCAGAGTGCCAGCCTCGCGCCACACATTGGCATTGCCGCGCGCGCTATCGGCGTGACGAAGCGGGCGACAACCAAAGCCTTATCGACGCTGCGATGCCGGGCTGGAAGCTGACTTTCGATCCCATGCAAGATGCGCAGGCTGTATGGGCAGTCAATATGCCGACTGTGCCCCTCGCAATGGTCCGTTTGTACGGCCCTCGCCAGAATGATGCCCGGCTTGTCAGCCGCCTGCAGAATATGCTTTCAGCCTTTACAGAATTCCAATTGAAGAGTGCCGAGCCTTTGCCGGTTCCGCCGCCTCTCGACGCGCACCAGCGCCCGATACCTCGTCCATCGGGCGTTCCCGGTTATCAAAGACGTTCCATGCGGCTGCAAGCCCCACTCAGGTCCCTGAGCCTGCTTCAACCCGAAGCATTGCACATGAGCTGGGAGCGTGTAGTACTTCAGGTCGGCGCTGTGGACCAACCCACATTACGCGCCAGCGGCCTACAAGTTTCCTTGTCTGGAGTGCTCTATGAAATGGATACCCCAAAGCTTCCTCACACTAAGCCTGGTGACGCCGATGGCACACGCCTCCATAAACGTTGACCACGGCGACGCGTCTGCCGGCCCTGCTCCTGTACCGGCACATGTACGAGCGGCGGATCAGAACGAGGGTGCCTCAAGCAGTCCGCCTAGTGGGCCCTCCACAGCGTTCGATCGTCAGGCTTACCTGACGGTGCGTGAGCTGATGCGCCTCGAAAGTGAACAGGCGCTGGCGGCCGCACGTGAACGCAGGCACCGTGGGCAAGGGGTTTCCTCCGAGTTGGGGGAATCCGTTTCGCGGGGCTCTCCCACCGTAGCTGCGGAGAGTCTGCGACTCGTCGGCATATACGGAGTCGGAAAACGCTTATTTGCTGAAGTGCGTAGCGGTTCCAACGCATGGTTGTTTCTCAACGGGCATCGGCTTCCAGTCGGACATACCGCCGGGGCGCAGAGCTACCGGTTGAAAGAGGTGGCTGGGGCCTGCGTGCGCCTGGAGCGCGACGGGTCTGAAACGGTTCTCTGTTTGCCAAGGGGTGGGAGGCAATAATGCTGAAACGACTGACAAGCTGGCGTGCGGCGCCCACGGCACCGTCCCTTCCTAATGTACGCGTTTGCGAAGGGGGTGAGCTTCGTCCCTACGCTGCCGCTTGGGCGGGCACATTGCCCGATACAGAAGCACTGTACAGGTTACGGCCGGCGATGCGCCGATCGCTGAGCTCACGTTTTGGTGTCGAGGCGCTGGCAGCACGCTTATGTCCGGTCGAACTGGAAGATGGCTCAGTGGCTATCTTTGCCCTGGCGGAACACGTGGGCAGCGACCAGGCCGACGAGCTGGCCAGGCGTATTGAGCAAGCTGGATATCGGGCGGCCGATCCGGCCCGATACATCCTCAATGCGAGTTTGCTGCTGGCGGTGTCACGAGACGACTTTCACAGTGCGAGCCGCCAAGTCAAAACGGTAGATAGTCGGGTCGCCCTGGCCGAGGCTTTTCATGAGCTGGTGGAATGGGGGGTGCTCAATAATGCCAGCGACCTTCATTTGAACGTCAGTCTGCAAGAGCCCGAATCCGAGGTCAAATATACGGTTAACGGTCGTTATGTGGCCCCTGAGTGCTTTCGTCGTATGCCGACCCGCATGGTGATGGAAATGCTCTCAGTTGCATGGATGGATGTTGCCGGTGGCAATGGAGCGGTATTTGATCCGGGCGCTGAGCAGCAGGGCAGTCTGTCGCGACGGTATGCCGGCAGGGAGGTCATGTTGCGCTGGGCTTCGATGGCCAGCGAGAAAGGGCCCAGCGTGTGTCTGCGCTTGCTTGAGAAAAACCGTTTAGCAGATATTCCCTCACTCGAAGCGCTTGGCTACCCGCAAGATCAAATAGAAACATTGGAGCGGGCCTTGGGTACGGGGGGTGGGGCAATCGTCTTTGCCGGGACGGTGGGGTCTGGAAAGTCCACCACGCTGGCGTCTCTGATTGCCAGGCTTCCCGCTGACCGTAAAGTGGTCACCATAGAGGATCCCGTCGAATACACCATTCCGGGAGCCATACAAAACTCTATCGCCCGGCGTCTGGATACTGACGCGCACTCCGCCTTTGCCACTAAGCTGCGGGCGCTGAAGCGCTCGGCGATGAGTGATGTTTTGCTAGGGGAGATTCGAGATCGTGAAACCGGCCTGGCCTTCATGGATCTCGCCGGTTCGGGCGTCAACCTTTACACCACAGTGCATGCACCTTCAGCTGCCTTTATAGCGGAGCGTCTGGCATCGGATTTCATTGGCGTGTCGCGTGATTTCCTGGCCATGCCTGGCACTCTGAAGCTGCTGGTCTGGCAGGCCTTGCTGCCACGCTTGTGCGACTGTGCAGTGCCTATGCTGATGGAGGCCCGTCGTGCAAGCCGTGTCGCACAACGTCTTGAGCACATGCAAGCCGTATTTCCCGGGCCTGCCGAGCGATTACGGGTCCGTAATGTTCATGGCTGTCCAGAGTGCCGACAGGCGAACCTACCCGAGTTCTACGGGTACAGGGGGCGTACGGTGGCCGCAGAGATGGTCGAGCCCTGCCTACATCCCAAATTGCTGGATTGGATACGCGAACGTGGGCGGGGGCAATTTCCAGTGGAGTTTCGCAGTGCGATGGCCGCTGCCGCGCATTCCGCCTATCAAGGCGTGTTTGATCCCAGAGATATTGAAGAGCGTTTTCGTCCCTTCGCAATAGAGACGCAACTCCGACAGGCATTGCAAGCCGCGTCGCCGGCGAGTAGAGGATCTCGCGACTTTGTGGCGGTGAATTTATGAACGCACGCGTACGGTCACGGCCGCAGGCGCCGGCAGAGCGCTCCAGTGTGCGCGGTGCTTCGCCATGGCACGCATTGCAGCTTTATCTGGACGCCTGGTGCTTCAATCGTGGCCGCCGCGCCTATTACGATTACCTTGCAGCGCTTCTACGAGGTGCCGCGGGCGCTCGTACGCTGAAGCAGATTTTTGCTGCAGACGCCAACCGGTATGGCTCCGGCACGCCGCGCGGCCGCCTGTCCCGACGTTGGCTCCATCTATTCCAGGTAGCTGGTGGCGATCTCTACGCTACCTGGTTTGGAGTGTTCCCGGTGGCGGAGCTCGCCGTCATACGAAGTGCGCAGGCACGCGGCAATCAGACATTGACGGACACACTCGGCGAAATGTCCCGTGTTTTGGGCGTGTTGTCGGCCGCTCGCGCCATTCTTCAAACCTCCTTGTTAACGGCTGTGTTGGCGGTCATTGTCATGGTGGCCACGCTACTTGCCGTGCCTTTCTTTACTGTGCCCAGGCTGCAAGACAGCCTCGCAATGGTGCCGTCCGAGTATCACGGCTCTGCGATCCGCTCACTGCATCAACTGGCGTCAACCGTCGAAATGGCATGGCCGCTCGTCGTAATTATGGTCGCGCTCACGCTTTGGTTGATGCCGCTGTCCTTCGGCAGATATAAGGGCTCGCTGCGCAAATCTCTAGATACGTTCGGGCCGTGGCGTGTGTACCGGCAGGTCCAGGCGTTGCGCTTTCTCTCATTGTTGGCGGTGGCTTTAGGCCGTGGTGAACACGGCGCAACCCGGCTCCGCCAGGCCCTAGTGGTGCAGTTGGCCGGCGCATCGCCCTGGTTGTCCGCCCATATTGCCGCCATGCTGAGGAATATCGATTCCGGCCGAGTGGGGGCGGATGTCTTCGATACCGGTCTGCTGGATCCGCCTCAACTTTGGTTCCTGGATGACATGGTCGCCGCGGGGGGCCTGGTGGAGGGCCTACGTAATTGCAGTGCGTGGGTGGAGCGCCATGTTCTGGTCACTGTTGCCAGGCAAGCGGCGACACTGCGCTGGTGTCTTCTTCTATCCGCTGTGGCGGTTATCGGATCCGTTGCGTTATGGCATTACGCGGCCATTGACGATCTGCGACGTGGGCTGGCCTTGTTTCACGCCAGTCAATAGGCAGTTGCCAACAACCTAGGAGGGTATTGAGATGTCCACTTTACATTGTTGTACCGACGCTGTCGTCGCGTTGCGGCGGGTGTCTGAAGCCGCGCCGACTAATTGGGAACGGCGCAGGCAAGAGCAGTTGCGAGTGCAAGCGGGGTTCTCGCTGGTGGAGGTGTCCATCGTGATGGCCATTGTGCTGTTACTTGCGGTGATCGCCATACCGACCGTGCGTACATTTGTGATTGAAAGCAAGGTACCCAAGGTTGGCGAAGAACTGGCCCGCTTCATTCTGCATACCAAGATCAATGCATCCACAGGCAGTTCTTTACCCTACGAGGGAATCGGTAAAGTCAGTATGGCCAATATGTTGAGGGATTCGGGAATCTTTTCGATAACGGGAAGCGCTGCTGATCCAACAGTGCGCCATGGGCTAGGTTCCGGCGGCGAGGTGACTGTGGCGCAGGCCGAGGCGGGGGCGGCCTTCGCCATTACGCTGTCCAACGTCAACCATGCCGCCTGTCCGTCCATTGCGTCAGTTCTGCAGCGGCTGTCGGACACTATTGTGCTGACCCCACAAGGCGGCTCCGCAACTGTTGTCAAGGACGCCAACACTCAATACAGCGCACTAGAAACAGAGATGCGCTGTAGTCAGGGGGATGCCAACACATTCGTATTCACTGTGAGTTGAGCTCATGAACCGGCACGCCGTCCATTCTTCGCAGCGCGGCTATGCGCTGGTCGAGCTGGCTCTAGTACTACTTATCACGAGCTTGCTTGCCGCCTGGGGGGTCCACACATTAGTGAACCGCATCCATGATGCCCAGGCGCGCTCGGCCGCTGCTTGGATGGCAGCGATGCATAAGGCGGTACTAGCCTATGTGCAGCGCTATGGCCCGGAAATACAGGAGGCGGAGCACCCCGACGCCTTGGCCATACACGGTTTTGCCGACTGGCGCGCTCCTGCCTTTGCCGAACTTAAACAGGCAGGCTTGCTGTCAGCAGGCATGCCGGAGAACGCTCCGCTTACCGGCCCGGCACGCGTGATTGTCTGGCATCAAGGGGAATGTCCCGGTGATGCGTGTATCGTCGAGGCCATAGTTTATGGGGAATGGCCGGTTCGTGATCTCAAGCGCGGTGAACCCGATGAGGCAAAAGTGGCGCAATGGCTGCTGGCAAGCGAGGGCGAAGGCGCGGCAGTACACCCCCGTGAACCCGATCGCATCCAGGGTGCCGCCTACTCTTACAGCAGTACCTTGCCGGATGGCACCGTCCTGCCGGTGGGTACGGTTGCGCGGGCCGTGACGGCCGAGCAACAGGCTTTGTGGAGCTTCCTGCGAGTGAAAGATCGTCGCGATCCGGATTTTCAGGGCGCGCTTTCCGTTGCCGGCAATCTGCACAGTCGGGCGGATGCGACTGTGGCGGGGCAATTGACCATCGGTGCGCAGTTTCACGACGGCATGGAGTGTGAGACGGAAAAAGCGGTGGCGCATCACGTGCTCGGCGGCCTGCTGGTCTGTCATCTCGGCCGTTGGCGCTCTTCCGGCCGTGCGGGTGGTGGCTATGGATACAATCTTCTGTACGGTTGCGAGACGTCGGAAGGGTATCCCATGGCGAACCCGGTGACGGGGGATTGTTCATGTCCCTGGTATACGTCGACCGTGCCGATTTTCGACAGCGGGCCCCAGCCGTCCTCGCACGGGCGGCAGATAGCCTATCTATGTGTCGGTTGATCCCGAGTATAATGAGCGGTTCCGCATGGACACAGTGCATTGCCGCAATGAAGACCTCCGAGATACGCCAGAAGTTCCTGTCTTTTTTTGAATCTAAAGGGCATCAGATCGTTGCCTCGTCGTCGCTCGTACCGGGTAATGACCCTACCTTGTTGTTTACCAACTCGGGAATGGTGCAGTTTAAGGACGTCTTCACAGGGGCGGAGACGCGTCCCTACGTGCGTGCAACGACCGCGCAGCGCTGTGTGCGCGCCGGTGGCAAGCACAATGATCTAGAAAACGTCGGGTACACCGCCAGGCATCACACGTTTTTCGAGATGCTCGGCAACTTCAGCTTCGGCGATTATTTCAAACGTGACGCCATTCAATACGCCTGGGAACTGCTTACCCAGGTGTACGGGCTGCCGGCCGAAAAACTGTGGGTAACGGTCTACCAAGACGACGACGAAGCCTACGATATCTGGGCCAAGGAAATCGGTGTTCCTGAATCACGCATCGTGCGCATCGGTGACAATAAAGGCGCGCCCTACGCATCCGATAACTTTTGGCAGATGGCCGACACCGGCCCTTGCGGTCCTTGCTCCGAAATTTTCTACGACCACGGTCCCGAGGTCGCTGGCGGGCCTCCCGGCTCACCCGATGAAGACGGCGATCGCTATATCGAGATCTGGAACCTGGTCTTCATGCAATTCGACCGCGATGCCGACGGTAACCTGACTCCGCTGCCCAAGCCCTGTGTCGATACCGGCATGGGTCTGGAGCGCATTGCTGCAGTATTGCAGAACGTGCACTCCAACTACGAGATCGATCTTTTCCAAAACCTCATTGCCGCTGCTGCGCGTGAGACCGGCACTAAAGACCTGAACGACAATTCACTGAAGGTCATTGCCGACCATATCCGTGCGTGCGCCTTCCTCATTGTTGATGGAGTTATTCCCAGTAACGAGGGCCGCGGTTATGTGTTGCGTCGCATTGTTCGGCGCGCGCTGCGTCATGGTCATAAGCTGGGTCAGCCTCGGCCCTTCTTCCACCGCCTGGTTGCGGATCTCGTGGCCGAGATGGGGCAGGCGTATCCCGAGCTGGCCAAACAACAGACGCGCATTGAACAGGTATTACGCCAGGAAGAAGAGCGCTTCATCGAAACGCTCGAACATGGCATGAAGATTCTCGAAGCCGCGCTTGCTGAAATCCCGGCTAACGGCGTGCTGGATGGCCAGACCCTGTTCACGCTCTACGACACCTATGGGTTCCCCGTCGATCTCACCGCAGATATCTGTCGCGAGCGCGGCGTGAGCGTCGATCACGACGGCTTTGAAGCGGCAATGGATCGTCAGCGCGAACAAGCTCGCGCTGCCGGCAAGTTTAAGGCAGCCGAAGGTCTCAGCTACGAAGGCGATGCCACCCGTTTCGAGGGGTACGACACGCTTCAGGCCGAGGGGCGCGTCACCGCGTTATATGTGGATGGCACGTCCGTTGAGTCGGTGCAGGCCGGTCAGCATGCCATCGTAGTGCTCGACGTCACGCCGTTTTATGCCGAGTCCGGCGGGCAAGTGGGCGACAAGGGCATGCTTTCTGCTCAGGGTGTGCGTTTTCAGGTCGAAGACACGCAAAAAATTCAGCCCAACGTGTTCGGCCATCACGGCGAATTGCTGGAAGGCGAACTCCGCGTGGGCACTACGGTGCTGGCACAGGTTGATGCGCAGCACCGCACCGCCACGATGCGCAACCACTCCGCCACTCACATCATGCATAAGGCCCTTCGTGAAGTGCTCGGTGGTCACGTACAGCAGCGCGGCTCATTGGTCGATGCCGAAAAAACACGCTTCGACTTTGCTCATGACGCGCCCATGACGCATGAGCAGATTGCGGCGGTCGAACGCATCGTGAACGACGAGATCCTCCAGAATCACGCTACACAGGCTCAGTTGATGGGCTACGAAGAGGCGGTGCAGGGCGGGGCGGTTGCCCTGTTTGGCGAAAAGTATGGCGACCAGGTGCGGGTTCTCGATATCGGGTCCTCCCGAGAACTGTGCGGGGGCACTCACGTGGAGCGTACGGGCGACATCGGGCTGTTCAAGATTATCTCTGAAGGTGGCGTGGCCGCCGGCGTGCGCCGTGTCGAAGCGATTACCGGGGCTAATGCCTTAGATTGGGTGCAGAACGTCAACGATACGCTTCTGCAAGCGGCCGCCAGCGTGAAAGCGCAGCCTGGCGAGCTGGTTGACCGCATCGGCATGCTCCAGACGCAGCTTCGTTCGCTGGAACGCGAACTTGAACAGCTCAAGAGTAAGCAGGCGGCTTCGATGGGCAGTAACCTGGCCGATCAGGCAATCGTGCTGGAAGGCGGCGTCAAGTTGCTGGTCGCCACCGTGAACGGTACCGAGCCGAAGGCCTTGCGTGGCATGGTCGATCAGCTCAAAGACAAGCTCAAGTCGGCAGTCGTGTTGCTGGCAACTGCAAGCGGCGGCAAAATCAGTCTGGTGGCCGGTGTCACATCCGATCTCGTGGGGCGCATCAAGGCCGGCGAGCTCGTTGGCATGGTGGCCGCTCAGGTTGGCGGCAAGGGCGGTGGGCGTCCGGACATGGCAATGGGTGGTGGCAGCGACACTGCCGCGCTCCCGGGGGCAATGGACACGGTGGAAGCCTGGGTGCGTGAACAACTGGGGCAGAAGGTCCAGGCATGAGTACGCCACAGTCAGCCGGCGGCGAGGTGCCGGTCGCTAGTACCGAGGTCGACGCTTCCGGGCTGAAATGCCCATTACCGATACTGCGAGCTAAAAAAGCCCTTGCGCAGATGGAATCGGGTGCGGTGCTGAAGGTCATTACGACGGATCCTCATGCCGAACGCGATTTTCAAGCATTCTGCAAGCAAACCGGCAATGGTTTGCTCCTCCAGATGGCGCAAGGCGAGGCTATGTGGCATTTTTTACGTCGTCGCTGATGGCATATAGCGACGACTTGTTGTAAGTTGCCGATACATCAGGCTGGCAGGGGTGGTTACATTGCCGCTACCTGCTTATAAATGCTAGAATTCTCTGTTTTTCACAACATACTCAAAGGATTACCATGGTTGTAATTCGTCTGGCCCGTGGCGGCTCGAAGAAGCGCCCTTTTTACAATGTAGTTGCTGCTGATTCCCGCAACCGTCGCGATGGCCGTTTCATCGAACGCCTGGGCTTTTACAACCCCGTCGGCAAGGAAGGCATTGAGAACCTGCGCTTGGCAATGGACCGCGTGAATTACTGGGTGGAGAACGGCGCCCAGCTGTCGCCCGCCGTAGCACGCCTGGTCAAAGAGTACAACGCAGCCCAGACCGCAGCCTGAGCACTTGCTCGTATTGGGCAAGCATGTCACAGGCTGAACAAAGCGCCTCAGTCGCGGCACCGCAAGACCTTGTCGAGCTAGGCCGTATAACAGGCGCCTACGGTCTCAGGGGCTGGGTCAAAATCCAACCCCATACTGCTGGTTCCACCGCCTTGCTGAGCGCACGCACCTGGTGGCTGCGTCGGCCGGTTGCGCCCGTGCATACCGGCGAGCCTCCGCAGGCCTGGCCGGCCGAAGTTCACAAGAGCCGGACGCAGGGCAGCACGATCGTGGGAAGCCTGCGTGGTATCGCCGATCGTACGGCGGCGGAAAAGCTGCGCGGTTGCACTGTTTGGGTTCCGCGCTCTGCATTTCCAGTCACTTCCGACGACGAGTACTACTGGGTCGACCTCATCGGCTGCACCATCTATGGTGAGCAGGACGGGCGCAGCGTGCTTCTTGGTACGGTAGAAGACGTCATGGACAACGGCGTGCACGCCGTTCTGCGTGTAAAGCGTCAGGTGCTCGATGAGCAGGGTGCCCGCCAGCCGTATATAGACGCCAAGGGCAGGCAACAAGAGGCACTGGTGCCTTTTGTCTCCGCCCACGTCCATACCGTCGATCTCGATAATCGGCGGCTCGATAGCAACTGGCCGGTCGACTTTTGAATCCCCCGCGGGGCGTCCATGCGTATTGACGTCGTTTCCTTGTTCCCCGAAATGTTTTCCGTTGTCGGGGATCTTGGGGTTACTGGTCGGGCCCATCGCTTGGGTCTGTGGTCGCTGCACGTCTGGAACCCTCGTGATTACACCCATGATATCCACCGCACGGTAGATGATCGTCCCTATGGGGGCGGTCCGGGCATGGTTATGCTCGCTGAACCACTAGAGGCGGCGCTGGACGATGCGCTGGCGCATCGCGGAACCCGGGGGGGCAGCTCGTCAATCCCAGTGATTCTTATGAGTCCTGCGGGACGGCGTTTCGATCAGACGATGGCTGAGGAGCTGGCAAGCGGGCCGGGGGCAGTGTTCATCTGTGGTCGCTACGAAGGCGTAGATCAGCGTTTCATTGACCGCCGTGTGACCCACGAGGTTTCATTGGGAGACTTCGTCTTGTCGGGCGGCGAATTGCCCGCCATGGCCTGCATTGATGCGGCGGTGCGCCTGTTACCGGGTGCGCTCAACGATCGGGACTCAGCCAAGCAGGATTCCTTCAATGAGGCCACCAGCGGCTTGCTGGATAGCCCCCATTACACTCGGCCGGAACTTTATCATGGGCTCGGTGTGCCGGAAATTCTGCGCTCCGGGCACCACGCCAACATTGCCGTGTGGCGACGCGAGCAGTCGCTGGCTTTGACCGCGGCGCGCCGCCCCGATTTATTAGAGAAGGCGCGCCGGGAAGGCCGTCTCAGTAAGAAAGACGAAGCTTTCCTGCGTTCGTTGGAATTATGATCTTCGCAGTGCCTTGACCCCTGCAGTAAGCACAGCAGGGGTCAAGGCATGGCTTCACTCTTGCGGCAGCTTCTCGAGCTGTTCACGCACTTTGGCAAGCGTCTCGCCAAATTGTGCGACCCGAGCTTTTTCCTGTTCCACAACTTTTTCCGGCGCACGCTGCAGGAAGTTCTCGTTCGAGAGCTTGCCCTGCGCCTTGGCGATCTCGCCTTCCAGTCGCTGAACCTCTTTGTTCAGTCGCGCACGCTCCGCTGCCACATCGATTTCGATATGCAGCATGAGTTCGGTTGTGCCGACGATCTGTACAGGCGCCCCTAACTGCGGCAGCTGATCGACGATCTCGATATCAGATAGGCGCGCCAGTGCTTTGAGGTACTCACTGTTGCGAGCCAGCACGTGGGTGTCGCCACGGGCAATTAGCGGTACCCGTTGGCCGGGTGACAGATTCATCTCACCACGCAATGCCCGTACCGCCTCCACTTGGGCTTTGAGCTCGTCAACCTGAGCTTCGGCCTGGGGGTCTATCGCTTCCGGGTTGCTACGCGGATAGGGCTGTACGCTGATGCTGGTGTCTTGGCCTGCCTCTCGTTTACCGGCAACTACCGATACCTTCTGCCACAGTTCTTCAGTGATAAAAGGAATGATTGGGTGAGCCAGCCGTAGCACGGCCTCCAGAACCCGGATAAGCGTGCGACGGGTACCCAGCTGTTGCGCGGGGGTGCCGTGTTGTAGTTGAACCTTGGCCAATTCCACGTACCAATCGCAGTACTCGTCCCACACGAAGTGGTAGATAGCGTTGGCGATATTGTCGAATCGGAAGTCGGCATAGCCCCGTTCGACATCGGCTTCCAGACGCTGTAATTGGCTGATGACCCAACGGTCGGCGAAGGATGTTTCCGCGGTGACCGTGGCGCCGTCCACGACGATGCTGGTATCGTGCAACGCGTGCCCTTCGGTGTTCATCAGCACGTAGCGGGTGGCGTTCCAGAGTTTGTTGCAGAAGTTGCGATAGCCTTCGCAGCGCTTGAGGTCGAAGTTGATGTTGCGACCCAACGTGGCGTAGGCAGCCATGGTGAAGCGCAGAGCATCGGTACCGTAGGGCGGAATGCCGTTCGGATAGTCCTTGCGCGTGCGCTTGCGGATACTTTCTGCTTGTCGCGGGTTCATCAGGCCCGTAGTACGTTTTTCAAGCAGGGTGTCTAGGTCGATACCGTCGATGAGGTCAACCGGGTCGATGGTGTTGCCCCGCGACTTACTCATCTTCTTGCCTTCCATGTCGCAGACCAGGCCGTGTACGTAGACATCACGGAACGGCACCTTGCCGGTCATGTGCATGCTCATCATGACCATGCGTGCGACCCAGAAGAAAATGATATCGAAGCCGGTGACCAGTACGCTGGAGGGAAGATAGCGCTCGAGTTCGGAGGTTTTGTCCGGCCATCCCAGATCGGTGAAGGGTACCAGGCCGGAGGAAAACCAGGTATCCAGTACATCTTCGTCGCGGCGCAAGGGGCCGTTGACGCCGGCGGCTGCGGCCTTTTCGTAGGCTTCTTCTTCGTTGCGCGCGACAAAGATCTGGCCGTCTTCGGCGTACCAGGCCGGAATCTGGTGTCCCCACCAAAGCTGCCGAGAAATACACCAATCCTGAATATTGTTGAGCCACTGATTGTAGGTGGTGGTCCAGTTTTCAGGATGGAAGCGCACCCGACCGTCTGCGACGACTTCCAGGGCGACTTCGGTGATGCTTTTACCCGGATGCAAGGTACCTTCGGGGGCCGGCTTGCTCATCGCTACAAACCATTGGTCGGTGAGCATCGGTTCGATAATGGTGTTGGTGCGATCGCCGCGCGGCACCATGAGCTTGTGCGGTTTAACGCTTTGCAACAGACCCAGAGCATCAAGGTCTGCTACTACCTTTTTGCGCGCCTCGAAGCGGTCCAGGCCCTGGTAGGCCGGGGGTGCGTTCTCGTTAATATGGGCATCGAGCGTGAGAATGTTGATTTTCTCGAGACCGTGACGTTCGCCGACAGCATAGTCATTGAAGTCGTGAGCCGGCGTAACTTTAACAACACCGGTACCGAATTCCCGGTCGACGTAATCGTCGCCGATGATGGGGATTTCACGATTCACCAGCGGCAGCATCACCGTCTTGCCGATAAGATGCGCATAGCGTTCGTCTTCGGGGTGAACCATAACCGCCACGTCGCCCAACATGGTTTCGGGGCGTGTGGTGGCTACGACGAGGGCGTCCAGCCCGTCGGTGGGCTCAGTGAGCGGGTAGCGGATTTCCCACAAATGCCCGTCTTCTTCCTCGCTGACGACTTCCAGGTCGGAGACGGCTGTGCCCAGAACGGGATCCCAGTTCACAAGCCGTTTACCGCGATAAATCAGGCCCTGTTCATATAGGCGTACGAAGACTTCCACCACGCCGCGCGAGAGGCGCTCGTCCATGGTGAAATATTCCATGCTCCAGTCGCAGGATGCGCCGAGGCGGCGAAACTGTTTTGTGATGGCGCTACCTGATTTCTCTTTCCATTCCCAAACCTTCTCCACGAATTTTTCGCGACCTAGGTCATGACGGGAAATGTTCTGTTCATCCAGCTGGCGTTCCACCACGATCTGGGTGGCAATCCCAGCATGGTCGGTGCCGGGAATCAGGGCGGTGTCGTCGCCACGCATGCGGTGGTAGCGGGCCAGCCCATCCATGATGGTCTGGTTGAAAGCATGGCCCATGTGCAGAGTGCCGGTGACATTGGGCGGGGGAAATTGAATGACGAAGGGAGCACTTTCAGTGCCGGCGGCCGGCTCGACGTGGCGGCCGGCTCGAAACAGGCCGCTTTTTTCCCAGTGCGCATACCAGCGGGACTCGATGTCCTGGGGCTCGAAACTCTTGGCGAGAAGGTCGGAAGATGTCTGTTCTGATTGGGTGGTCATGGTTTAATGATGGGTGGCGTAACTGCGATAGCAGGAACTGACGCCTTTTTCATGCATTTTGGCATTAAGTGCTTCAGTATCGCTCTATTTTATGATGGAGTGGCTAAGCAGGGGCGTGTTAAAATGCTCGGCTATCGTGAGCGGCTTAGAAGTGGTTGTTTTCATTCAGGAAACCGCAGCCTACACGAATTTCCTGCAGCTTTTGCAACTTGTCAGATCAACAGTTACGGAACTTAAATGGCTATTGAACGCACCCTTTCCATCATCAAACCCGATGCAGTCGCCAAGAATGTTATCGGCCAGATCGTCGCGCGCTTTGAGCAGGCCGGCCTCAAGGTTGTGGCGGCTCGTTTGATGCAACTTTCGCGCACCGACGCCGAGCGTTTCTATGCCGTGCACAAAGAGCGTCCTTTCTTCAAGGACCTGGTGGAATTCATGATCTCCGGCCCGGTCTTCGTTCAGGTGCTGGAAGGCGAAAATGCCATTGCTAAGAACCGTGAACTCATGGGCGCCACCGACCCGAAGCAGGCAGAGACCGGCACCATCCGTGCTGACTTCGCCGAAAGCATCGACGCCAATGCCGTGCATGGCTCCGATGCTCCTGAAACCGCTGCTGTAGAAATCGCTTTCTTCTTCCCGGAAAGCAACATTCACAGCCGTTAATACCGGCAAGGCCCAGAACGGCCTGCCACATTGAGCACTATGCCCACCGTCATTTCGCGCCCCAATTTGCTGGGAATGGATACTGCCGCACTCACCGAGCTTGTGGCGCAGTGGGGTGGCAAGCCGTTCCGTGCCAAGCAGCTGCAGCGCTGGATACATCAGCGCGGTGTCAGCGAATTCGATGACATGACGGATCTCGCCCGCGACTTCCGTCATCAGCTTAATACGCACTGTCTGGTTGCCCAGCCGCCCGTACTTTCTGAACACCTTTCTGCCGACGGTACACGTAAGTGGCTTTTTGATGTCGGCATGGGCAACGCGGTCGAGGCCGTCTTCATTCCCGAAGATGACCGCGGAACACTCTGCATATCAAGTCAGGCGGGGTGTACCGTTGCGTGCCCCTTCTGTTCTACGGGCTACCAAGGCTTTAATCGCAACCTCACAACGGCTGAAATCATAGGTCAGCTCTGGCATGCCCGCCGTGAGCTACAGCGCGATATCAAATCAGCGCGCTTGCCCGGAGGCGAACCCGCAGCACCGGAACGCGTGGTCAGCAATGTGGTGATGATGGGTATGGGGGAACCCTTGCTCAATTACGACCACGTGCTGGCAGCCTTACGGCTGATGCTCGACGACAACGCATACGGCCTTTCACGCCGGCGTGTCACCGTCTCTACCTCGGGTGTGGTGCCCATTATGGATCGCCTCGCCCGCGACTGCCCTGTGGCCCTGGCGGTATCACTGCATGCTCCAAACGATGAATTGCGTGATCGCCTGGTGCCGCTCAATCGTAAACACCCGCTGCGTGAGCTGCTCGATGCGTGTAACCGCTATCTCGAACATGCCCCGCGGGATTTCATCACTTTCGAATACATCATGCTTGATGGCATCAACGATGCCGACGAGCATGCCAGGCAGCTCATAGACATTGCGCGACAGGTTCGTTGCAAGTTCAACCTCATTCCTTTCAACCCCTTTCCCCAATCGGGTTTGAAACGCTCGCCGCAACACCGCGTGCGCCTGTTCGCGCAGATCCTGATGGACGCGGGTGTGGTCACAACGGTGCGCAAGACACGTGGCGACGACATCGCTGCGGCTTGCGGGCAGTTGGCAGGGGATGTCAAGGACAGGACCCGCATCGAACAGCGTCTACCGAACCGGGCGGCCATTGACATCAATCAGGAGCAAGGATGACCGATTCCCTGCTGAAAGAAAAAGAAGAACACGATCTAGATGTCCCCGCGACGGCGGCGCTTACCGAAGCGGCGGGAGCGGGGGTAACACTGCGTGTGCTGCGTGAGTCGCGCCGCATTTCACTCAGCGAAGCTTCGCAACGCATTAAATATTCTGTACGGCAGATCCAGGCTCTAGAATCTGAAGATTGGGACAGCCTGCCTGGCGGCGTACCCCTGCGCGGGTTTGTTCGCAACTACGCCCGCTACCTCGAAGCCGATGTCGATGCCGTTCTGATTCTGCTCGATAATCAGGTTGGGCCGACTGCACCGCCCAGCGTCATGACCGCGCCCGGCGTCGCCGGTTCCTCGGTCGCCGGCGACGCAGAGCTTCCCAGTACGACAGAATCCTCACACCGTCCTTGGGGATGGTTTTTTATTATTTTGGCTATTCTGGTCATTGCGGCGTTTTACGCGGTCGATCGCGGCTGGGTGCCGGAATCGTGGCTGATCTTCGACTGGCTCAAGGCCATTGCGAATAATGAGTGATCAGGTTTCAGAGTGCACGCCATCCCCTGTGGGAGCGGCGCCGAAGCGGCTGACCCGCCGCAGTACCATCCGCTGGGGCGACCGCGTCGTGCACATCGGAGGCGATTCGCCGGTTGTCGTTCAGTCCATGACGAATACCGACACGGCCGATGCCATCGCCACAGCCATACAGGTAAAAGAACTCGCCACGGCGGGTTCCGAGATTGTGCGTATTACCGTCAATACGCCCGAGGCCGCTCAGGCAGTGCCGGCGATACGCGAGCAGCTGGACCGTATGGGTGTCGATACACCTTTGGTGGGTGATTTTCATTTCAACGGCCACCGTTTACTGACCCAGTATCCCGATTGCGCTCAGTCGCTTTCCAAGTACCGCATCAACCCGGGAAATGTAGGTGGCGGTAAAAAGCGCGAAGACAATTTCGCTCAGATGATTGAGGTAGCCTGCAGGCACCAGAAGCCGGTGCGCATCGGCGTGAACTGGGGCAGCTTAGATCACGAACTGATGGCGCGCATGATGGACGAGAACAGCCGCCGCCCTCAGCCCTGGGAGGCGGCAGCGGTGATGCGCGAGGCACTGGTCATGTCCGCCATCGATAACGCGCGCCGAGCGGAAGAGCTCGGGCTGGACCCAAATGCCATTGTGCTGTCCTGCAAAGTCAGCCACGTTCAGGATCTCATTACCGTATACCGCGACTTGGCCAAGCGCTGCGATTACCCGTTGCACTTGGGGCTGACGGAAGCCGGCATGGGTAGCAAAGGTATCGTCGCCTCCACCGCCGCGCTGGCGGTGCTGCTGCAGGAAGGCATCGGTGACACCATACGCATATCGCTTACTCCTGAACCGGGCGGCGATCGGACCCGTGAAGTTATCGTTGCCCAGGAGATCCTGCAGAGCATGGGGCTGCGAGCCTTTACGCCGATGGTGGTTGCGTGCCCCGGTTGCGGTCGCACCAGCAGCACCTTCTTTCAAGAGCTGGCCGATAGCATTCAGGGATATCTACGACGCCAGATGCCGATATGGAAAACGCGCTTCCCTGGTGTCGAAACCATGAACGTGGCCGTAATGGGGTGTGTGGTTAACGGCCCGGGTGAAAGCCGTCATGCAGATATCGGCATCAGCCTGCCGGGTACCGGTGAAGTGCCGGCAGCACCCGTATTCGTCGACGGCGAGCGTACAGTCACCCTGAAGGGCGATAACATTGCGCAGGAATTCCAGCAGATTGTCGAGCAATACGTCGAGCGCCGCTATGGTCGTGGCGCCGTCCATAATCAAGCAGATACATGACCCAGCAGTTTGAAAAAGTGCGTGCCCTCACGGGCATGAAGGATATCCTGCCTCACGAGAGCGCGGCTTGGGAGACCCTCGAAGCCATTGTGCGTGATTGGCTTGCCTCATATGGTTACCGCAACATGCGTACGCCTGTGCTGGAGCACACGCGACTTTTCGCCCGCGGCATCGGTGAAGTGACTGACATCGTCGAAAAAGAAATGTATTCATTTCGCGATGCGCTGAATGATGATCACTTAACAATGCGGCCCGAGTTCACTGCGGGTATGGTGCGAGCCACCATCGAGCACAATCTGCTTTACGACCGGCCGCAGCGGGTGTACTGCATGGGCCCTGTGTTCCGCCATGAGCGCCCCCAGCGTGGGCGCTATCGCCAATTCCACCAGATCGACGTTGAAGCACTGGGTTTTGCGGGGCCGGATGTCGATGCTGAACTCATTGTGATGCTTGCTCGCTTGTGGAAGCGGCTGGGTCTCCAAGATATTCGTCTTGAGCTCAACTCGCTTGGGCAGGCCGATGAACGCGCGGCGCACCGTGAAGCACTGGTCGAGTACCTGGAAAAGCACATCGACGTGCTGGACGACGAAGCCCGGCGGCGAATGTACACCAACCCGCTACGCGTGCTGGACACCAAAAACCCCGCTATGCAGGACATGGCCAACAACGCTCCAAGACTGTTCGACTTTCTCGGCGCCGAGTCCCGCGAGCACTTCGAAGGTGTCTGCGCACGCCTGCAGGATGCGGGTATCGAATACACACTGAATCCCCGACTGGTGCGTGGGCTGGATTATTACAACCTCACCGTATTCGAATGGGTCACCGATCGGCTCGGGGCTCAGGGGACCGTCTGTGGGGGCGGGCGCTATGATGGCCTTCTCGAGTTGCTGGGGGGCAAGCCTGCGCCGGCCGTCGGTTTTGCGATTGGCATGGAGCGCCTTCTTGACCTCTGGCAGCAGTCCGATGCCGTCACGGACACTTCAGAATGCGACGTCTATGTCGTCCATCAGGGCGATGCGGCGCAACGACGAGCAGCTCTGCTTGCCGAGACGCTGCGCGATGCAGGGTATCGCGTGCTTGTACACGCCGGCTCGACCGGGTTTAAGTCCCAATTCAAACGCGCCGATGCGAGCGGGGCGGCTGTTGCACTGATCATCGGCCCGGATGAACTAGCCTCCGGGCAGGCAGCCATGAAATGGCTCCGCCGGCAGGAAGGCGATTCGCGTCCTCAGCAGGAAAGTCTACCGTTCGACGCGATCGCAGAAACACTCAAAACGAGGTTGTAAATGGCATACGATTTAGAAGAACAGGAAAAACTCGACGCTCTGAAAGCCTGGTGGGATCGCTACGGTACCCTCGTGGCAGTGGCAGTGTTCGTCGTCGTAGCCGCCATCGTGGGCTGGCGCGGCTGGCAGTGGTATCAGGGTCACAAGGCAACACAGGCCATGGGCTACTTCGAAGCCTTGCAGACAGCCGCCGCACAGGAAGGCGATGAATCCATCGCCCGCATCCAGGCAGCCAGCGCAACCTTGCGTGAAAATTTCTCTAAATCCGGCTATACATCCCGCGGTGTGCTGGTGGCGGCGTCGGCCCTGATCGAGCGCGGGCAACTGGATGCCGCTCGTGAGCAATTGCAATGGTTGTCGGGGCAGAGCCATGAACCGGCGATGGCAGCACTGGCAAAGCTGCGCCTGGCCGGTGTGCTACTGGAACAGCAGCGTTACGACGAAGCATTAGCGCAGCTGGCCGATGCGCCGGCGAGTTTTGAGGCGCTCTACGCCGATCGCCGTGGTGATGTTCTGCTCGCTCAGGGGAAGGTCGATGAGGCTCGTAAAGAGTGGGAACGGGCCCTGCAAGCGTTCGGCACTGATCCGATCGCTCAAATCGTACAACTGAAGATTGACGCTATCGCTGGAGCCTGAATCCCATGCAGCCCATCCTGTCCCGCCGTATTCTTCGCAATGCGCTTCTTGCCTGCGCGCTGTCCGCCCTGGCCGGTTGCTCCATGTTTTCCAGTAGCGATCCTCGCTATGATCCGGCCGAGCTGACTCAATACGACGCGCAGGTCGCGGCGAATGTTCGATGGACATCGTCCATTGGTAGTGGGGGCGGATACGGCTTTGCCCCGACCATCGTCGGCGAGGCGGTTTACGCTGCCACCCCCAATGCAGTTGCCAAGGTGGATAGGGCGTCGGGGCGCGTGCTGTGGCGCGCGAGTCCTGACACCACCTTGTCAGCCGGAGCCGGCTCGGACGGTTACACCACTGCAGTCGTTGCCAGTGACGGGAATGTTATTGCCTACGACGATAGCGGTACGGAAAAATGGCGGGCTCGGGCAAGTAGCGCGGTCTTCGTACCTCCGGTCGTCGACAGTGGTGTCGTCATCGTGCGCAGTACCGATTACCGCATTCAGGCTTTCGATGCTGAAACCGGCGAATACCGTTGGGATATACAGCGCCCAGGCCCCGCTTTGGCGCTCAAGACCAGCATGCAGATGCTCGCCGCCGACGGTTTGCTGATTTCCGGTTTGCCCAATGGGCGGCTGATTGCAATCAATGCAGCAAACGGTGCGGTTCAGTGGGAGGCACCTGTATCGGTGTCTCGCGGCGCCACCGACCTGGAGCGCATCAGCGATGTAGTGGGTGCGCCGCAAGTAGCCGGCCCCTTACTTTGCGGCGTCACGTATCAAGGGCGCCTTACCTGCTTTGATGTGACGCAGGGTGGGCGTCCGGCCTGGGACATTCCCTTCTCCAGTCATTCCGGCATGACTAACGACGGCCGATACGGCTATGCTGTCGACCATCGCGACGTCGTCCATGCAATAGACCTTGCCAATGGCGAAGAGGTGTGGACTCAAAGAGCGCTGCGGAACCGGCGTCTGGCCACGCCGACTGTCGTTCCCGCCGCAATAGCGGTGGCGGATTTTGAAGGCTACGTGCACTTTCTGTCGCGGCGCGACGGTGAACTCTTGGGTCGCCTTAGCGTAGGGGGCGGGGCGGTGCTTTCACCGCTGCTCGGCACACCAGAAGGTGTGCTTGTGCAGACGGGCAATGGCAACCTTGTTTTGGTTGGTGTGAATTGAGTAAATCCAGTTTCAAGCCGGTGATTGCGCTCGTAGGTCGAGCCAACGTCGGCAAATCCACCCTGTTTAACCGCATCACGCGTTCGCGGGCGGCTCTGGTCGCCGATTTTCCCGGACTGACTCGGGATCGTCACTACGGCGAGGGGAGGGTGGGCCGCCACCCGTTCATTGCGGTCGATACGGGTGGTTTCGAGCCTGTTGCCAAGGACGGTATCTTGCGTGAAATGGCTCGCCAAACCCACCAGGCCATTGCTGAAGCTGACGTCGTCATCTTCCTCGTTGATGCCCGGGCAGGTGTCAATGCTCACGATCACGAAATCGCGCAACTGTTGCGCAAATCGGGGCAAAGAGTCCTGTTGGCAGTTAACAAGGCCGAAGGCATGCGGGACTCGGCGGCCATCGCAGAATTTCATGAGCTCGGGCTTGGTGAACCACGGGCCATTTCCGCTTCCCACGGTGACGGCGTGGTGGGGCTTATCGAAGACGCGCTTTCCTTCATGGATGATCTTGTCGAAGAAGACGATCCGGAAGAGCTGTCAGCGCAATGGGATGACGCCGAGCCGGAAGCGATAGATGCACCCGAGGACGCATCCGAAGAAGATCAAACAGACGCCGAAACCGCGGTTCGGCATCGTATCAAACTGGCGATCGTGGGGCGGCCCAACGTTGGCAAATCCACGCTGATCAATGCATTGATCGGTGAGGAACGTGTCATTGCATTCGATTTGCCCGGCACTACACGTGATGCCATCGAAATCGATTTCGAGCGCGATGGCAAGGCGTATACATTGATCGATACGGCCGGCCTGCGACGCCGGGGCAAGGTGTTCGAAACCATCGAGAAATTCTCGGTGATCAAAACCCTACAAGCCATTGAGGCCTGTAACGTCGTGGTATTGCTGCTGGATGCGCAGGCGGAAATTTCCGACCAGGACGCCCATATTGCGGGCTTCGTTGTAGAGACCGGTCGTGCGTTGGTTGTGGCCATCAATAAATGGGACGGACTCAACGCTGAACAACGCGATTGGATTCGTCGTGAGTACGAACGAAAGTTGCGCTTTCTGTCATTTGCACGCGTGCATACGATTTCAGCCCTGAAAGGGCAGGGCCTTAAGGCGGTAATGAAATCCGTTGAAGACGCGCATGCTGCTGCATTCCGCAAGCTTTCCACCCCGAAGCTGACTCGTACTTTACATGCGGCAGTGGAGCAACAACAGCCGCCGCGTCGCGGAATATTCCGTCCCAAGATGCGCTATGCCCATCAGGGCGGGCAGAATCCGCCATTGATTATTGTGCATGGCAGCGGCCTGGATGCAGTCCCCGAGACTTACCGTCGGTACCTCGAGTCCAGCTTCCGTACGGCCTTCCGCCTTGAAGGCACGCCGCTGCGTATAGAATTCAAGTCGTCACACAACCCTTACGTGCAAGGAAAGTCGTGAGCCGTTTTTGGAGCCAACATGTAGCCGGTTTGACGCCCTACACCCCGGGCGAACAACCGAAGATAGATCGTTTGCTGAAGCTCAATACGAACGAGCATCCGTATGGGCCGTCGCCGCGGGCATTAGAGGCGATCCGCCAGTGTGCAGACGATCGCCTAAGACTTTATCCTGACAACGAGTCGACTGCCTTGCGGCTCGCGGTCGCCGCGTATTACGACGTAAAGCCGGATCAGGTCATGCCGGGCAACGGCTCGGACGAAGTGCTGGCGCACGTGTTCAACGCATTATTCCGGCATGATGGCCGGCCGTTGCTTCTGCCCGATATCACATACAGCTTCTATCGAACATATTGCAAGCTGTTCGACATACCTACCCGGCTCATCCCGCTGGCTGATGATTTTTCCATCCGTCCGGAAGACTATCTCAATCTCGACATTAAGCCGGCCGGCATTATTTTCGCGAACCCCAATGCGCCAACCGGTATGGCGCTGGAACTCGAGCAGATCGAACGTATCGCGCGCGGCAACCCGGATGTTGCAGTGGTGGTGGATGAAGCCTATGTCGACTTCGGAGCCCAAAGCGCCGTTTCGTTGCTTGAGCGATGCCCAAATATCGTGGTGATCCACACCTTTTCCAAATCGCGCGCCTTGGCCGGCATGCGGGTGGGATACAGCGTCGCGTCACGCGAAATCACAGAAGGTCTATTGAGAGTGAAGGACAGCTTCAACTCATACCCATTGGATAGCCTTGCCATTGCGGCGGCGGTAGCATCCATAGAAGACCATGCATATTTCGAGAGCAGCACGCGGAAAATTGTTGAAGCGCGCCAATTCCTCTCTCAGCAACTCGAAACCATCGGTTTCGAAGTGCTTCCCTCGAAAACGAATTTCGTCTTCGCGCATCACCCCGCTCATGATGCAGCAGAGCTCGCTGCTAAGCTACGCGAAGAGGGCATCTTGGTGCGCCATTTCCAGGCGCCCCGCATTTCACAATACCTTCGAATCACGGTGGGAACACACGAGCAGTGTGCACGGCTTTGTAATACCTTGTCCGAACTGACCTTAAGAACAGGCTAAAATGCAAGTTGCAGACTACTGCAACGTGCAATCCTAGGGAAAACCCTGTAAAGTAGACCCCTTACGCTGTTTCGATAACAACATAACTGGAGCCTAGCCAATGAGCAATAAAGGGCAGACATTACAAGATCCGTTTCTCAATGCTTTGCGTAAGGACCACGTGCCCGTTTCGATTTACCTCGTCAATGGCATCAAGCTGCAAGGTCAGGTCGAGTCGTTCGACCAATACGTCGTTCTGCTGCGCAATACCGTAACGCAGATGGTGTACAAACACGCGATTTCGACCGTCGTACCTTCACGTCCGGTCAATTTCCAAGTGGATTCAGCGACTGAATAAGCGCGCATTGTCAGATTTCGCTCTTCCTCACACATTGCCTGTCGCGCGAATCGCAGCGGCGGGCAATGTGCCTTTACGCCCATGAAGGCCCTGATCATCACGGTCGATATGGGCGAACCCGACTACTCAGCCCATTCCGAAGAATTCCGCATGCTCGCTGAAGGTGCGGGTGCAGATATCGTCGATATTCTGCAGGTGCGCCGCGGCAAGCCCGACGCCGCTCACTTTATCGGCTCAGGCAAGCTGGAAGAAGCAGCTCGCCTTGTTGAGGCGACTGGTGCTGAGGTCGTGTTATTCGATCAGCCATTGTCTCCTGCTCAGCAGCGCAACCTTGAGCGGGTGCTCAAGCGACGCGTCGTGGACAGAGTTGCCTTGATACTCGATATTTTTGCGTTGCGTGCCAAGAGTCACGAGGGCAAGTTGCAAGTCGAGTTGGCACAGCTACAGCATCTCTCGACCCGCCTGACTCGCCTGTGGACCCACTTGGAACGCCAGCAGGGTGGGATAGGTATACGTGGGCCAGGGGAATCGCAGCTTGAACTGGATCGCCGAATGATCGGTGCCAAAGTAAAGGTATTGCGTGAACGTCTGGCGCGTGTGCAGCGACAGCGCGTCACCCAACGCCGTGCGCGCGTAAGAGGCAGTACGTTCTCAGTGTCGCTCGTGGGTTACACCAACGCCGGCAAATCAACATTATTCAATGCGCTGACTCGAGCCGGTGCTTTTGCAGCCGATCAGCTTTTTGCCACCTTGGACACCACCACACGCCGCATCTGGATCGACGGAGCGGGGCAGGTGGTCGTGTCCGATACCGTGGGTTTTATTCGTGACCTTCCTCCTACCTTGATTGCTGCGTTTCGAGCTACGCTCGAGGAAACTATTCATGCCGACTTGTTGCTGCACGTTGTTGATGCAGCGAGTCCACAGCGCGACGAACAAATCATGGAAGTCGACAAAGTGCTTGAAGATATCGGGGCCGACAACATCCCCCGGATCCTCGTCTACAACAAAATAGACGCAGCGGGTTATGAGCCGCGGGTGGAGCGTAACGAACATGGTACGATTGCACGAGTTTTTGTAAGCGCACTCAAGCGCACTGGTTTGGACGGTCTGCGTGCGGCGATCGCCGAATCAGCTCAAATCGCGGGAAACAATGCGTTCAATATCCAAAATATTCAACCTGAATGATCCAGGCTGGGGCCGGGGAGGCCGCAACGAGGGAGGCCGCAACGAAGACGACTCGTCACGCGGCCCCCGCAATGATGGTCCACCGGATCTCGACGAAGTCTGGAAAGACTTCAACAATCGCATCGGCTCGCTGTTTGGCAACAAACGCGGTGGCCCGCGTGGCCCGCGCTCGGGTGGGGGCGGTGGTATGCCGGCGCTGCCATCGGGCTCGCCCAAGTTGATTGGTGTGCTGTTACTGGTGGGCATCATCATCTGGGGCCTTAGCGGTTTCATGATCGTTCAAGAAGGTCAGGTGGCCGTCGTTACGCGCTTCGGCAAATACACGAAAACGCTTCCTCCTGGCTTGCAATGGCGCGTTCCCTATCCCATCGAAGCTCATCAGATGGTGAATATTGCCCAGTTGCGTACTTTCGAGGTGGGCTTCCGCGGCACCGCTCGCAATAAAGTGCTGCCGGAATCGCTCATGCTCACTACTGACGAAAACATCGTCGATGTGCAATACGTAGTGCAGTACCGGCTGAATCCCGATGGCGCACCGGATTACCTCTTCCGTACCAATATGCCGGACGAGTCGGTGCGGCAGGCGGCAGAAGCGGCGATGCGCGAAATAGTTGGCCGCAAGACGATGGACTTCGTGCTTTACGAAGGTCGTACCGAAGTGGCCACCGAAGTCCATAATCTCGCGCAAAGCATCCTCGATCGTTACGATACGGGCATTCAGATCAGCACGGTGGCGATTCAGAACGTGCAGCCGCCGGAGCAGGTTCAGGCCGCATTTGATGATGCCGTCAAGGCGGGTCAAGACCGCGAACGCCAGATCAACGAAGGTAATGCTTATGCCAATCAGGTTCTGCCCCAGGCGCAGGGTCAGGTGGCACGCATGCTGCAGGACGCCGAGGGTTATCGGGCTAAGGTGGTGGGCGACGCAGAGGGTGATACCGCTCGCTTCTTGAGTATCGAGGCCGAATTCGCCAAGGCGCCCGAAGTCACGCGTCAACGTATGTACCTGGCAACCATGGAACAGATACTTGAGTCCACTGCCAAGGTCGTGGTGGACGCGGATTCCAGCAACAACATGCTGTATCTGCCTCTGGACAAAATCATGAGCCAGGCCGCACGCGATCATCGCAGCCCGTCGGGCGGTGGTAGCAGCTCGGTGGAAGCCACCACGGGCGCTGCAGCGGCTGCCACTACGTCTTCAAGGCCGGCTACCACGTCTTCATCTGGTAATGCCGCGTCCAGCAACACGGTGACCCGTGGTTCGCTGGTCAGTCCGTATTCCCGCTAGGAGGAACATGATGCAACGTTTATTTCCTGCACTGGTGGGCCTGGTCATTGCGCTGGCCGTGCTGTCTTCCTGCGTCTTCGTCGTACGTGAACGGGACGCCGTCCTTTTGTTTGCCCTGGGTGAAGTCCGTAAGACCGTCACCGAGCCGGGTCTTTATTTGAAGTTGCCGCCTCCGTTTCAGACAGTGACCCGTCTGGACAAGCGGCTGCAGACCATTGAAACCAATGACCCAGAGCGCATCCAGACCTCTGAAAAGAAAAACCTGCTGATCGACTCCTTTGTTAAGTGGCGTATTGATGACCCGCGTCTCTTCTATGTAACGTTCGGTGCCAATGAGCGCGCCGCCGTGGAACGTTTGTCCGCTCAGTTCCGCGACGCGCTGAACGCTTCGGTGAACATCCGTACCGTGCAGGCTGTTGTGGCCACAGAACGCGACGCCATCATGCGTGAAATTCTGAACAACGTGCAGGGCAGGGCCAAGCCGTTGGGTGTGGAAGTCGTTGATGTCCGGCTGCGTCGTATCGAGTTTGCACCGGAAATTTCTGAATCTGTGTTCCGCCGTATGGAAGCCGAGCGTAAGCAAGAAGCTAACCGCCTGCGGGCGTCCGGCGCAGCAGATTCCGAACGAATTCGTGCCCAGGCCGACCGTCAACGTCAGGAGCTCTTAGCGGAAGCCTATGCAAAAGCGCAGGCAATCATGGGTGAAGGCGAAGGGGCCGCAGCGAGTATTTATGCCGACGCCTACAACAGGAATCCTGAGTTCTACAATTTCTACCGTAGCCTTGAGGCCTATCAGTCAGCGTTCCGTGGCCAGGGTGATACGCTGGTACTGAGCCCCAAATCAGAATTCTTCCGTTTCTGGGGTTCGGCTCAGGGCGAAATTTCAACCTCTCCGGGTGTCGGCGCAACACCTGCCTTGCAATAAGCGGGCGACGCTTTCGCACGAGGCCCGGCATGGTTTACAATAACGTGTAAGTTTCGATTACTTTTCCGCGAGCGGCTTGCGGGCTTACGCCCCAGGTCGCTTTTTCTTTTGACAGGCCCTAGTCAACGATTTAACAGGATCGATAATGACCAAATGGCTGCTGCCGGAAAGTCTGGCAGACATCCTTCCCGCTGAAGCGCGCCGCATCGAAGAGCTGCGGCGCACCTTGCTGGACCTTTACCGCGTCTACGGCTTTGAGTTGGTCATGCCGCCGCTGGTGGAATATTTAGATTCCCTACTGACCGGTCACGGCCACGATCTTTCCTTGCGCACGAACAAGCTGGTTGATCAGCTTTCGGGGCGTACGCTTGGCGTACGCGCGGACATGACACCGCAAGTGGCGCGCATTGATGCCCATTTACTCAATCGCGAAGGTGTTACACGCCTTTGTTATTGCGGTTCAGTGCTTCACGCGCGCCCGATGGGCCTGTTCTCCGATCGGGAATTGCTGCAGATTGGTGCTGAGATATTCGGGCATGCCGGTGTTGAAGCAGACATCCAGATCATCGAATTGGCCTTGGAAAGTGTCCGTCTGGCCGGTGTGAAGTCCCCTCGCCTCGATCTGAATCATCCGGGTGTGTTGCGTGCGTTGGTTGAAGCAGATCCCGGGTTGGCTGAGATCGCCGAAGACGTCGCCGACTTGCTGGCCATGAAAGATATACCCGGATTGCGCGCATTGGGTAGTCAGACACCGGCGTTGCGGCCGGGCAGCCTTGAGGCCCTCATAGAACTGGGGGGTCTGTATGGGGGGCGCGAGGTTCTGGCAAGGGCCCGCGATGTTCTTCCCCAGCTTCCCGCGGTGGGTCAGGCGTTGGACGATCTTGAACGCATGGCAGGTTTTCTTGCCGATTATGATGTCAGCTTTGACTTCGCAGACGTCCGCGCCGGCTACGGATACCACTCCGGTATTGTGTTCGCCATATACGCCGATGGCTGGCGCGATACCTTGGTCAGGGGCGGTCGTTACGACGGCGTAGGGAAAGCATTCGGGCGTGCGCGCCCGGCCACCGGTTTCAGTCTTGATTTGCGTGCACTGTCTGGAGGGTTGGCTCCTGCCGAGCCTGCTAAGGCGATCCGTGCGCCATGGGGCTGCGACCCGGTACTGTCTGCGGCTTTGCGTGAGTTGCGCAGCGCAGGTCATATCGTGGTGCAGGTCCTGCCCGGGCAACAACAAAGTCTGGATGAGTTCGTGTTCGATCGCGAATTGGTCCAGGTGGGCAATGAATGGAAGGTGAGGGCGATTCAGTAGCGCGCAGTCCGGCGCTGTTTTATCGTATGATTTTTCACTTTTGCCGAGTCTGTTTACCGGGCCGGCACATCGTTGTGAATTGATGAAATGAGCAAGAATATCGTGGTGATCGGCACCCAATGGGGTGACGAAGGAAAGGGCAAGATCGTTGACTGGCTTGCAGAGTCTGCTCAGGGCGTCGTGCGCTTCCAGGGCGGCCACAATGCGGGTCATACCCTTTGGATAAACGGCAATAAGACGATCCTGCGCCTGATTCCGTCCGGAATCATGCACGATCACGTCACCTGCTATATCGGGAACGGAGTCGTG
>JAJUGV010000048.1 GCA_029265795.1 Alcaligenaceae bacterium | reverse complement strand
GGCGCTATGGGCAGGATGCCGTTCTATGGCGTTGCTGAAACAAGCCCATCGGCAAACTACGGCGCAGACATATCAACACTGGTACGGGAGATAGAGGCAGGGCGTTTATAGCCCTGTTTCAACCCTATAATCCGGATACCCGTTGTCCTGAAGGGCAGATTGTCGCATAGATTTATGGGGCATGCGGTGAAAAAAACGTATTGCAAGGCGTGGTGGCGTTGTCGTGACAATGACGTATCTGATTGATAGACCTTGTCTTTATTGAGTTTTTTCTTTTTTTGTTGTTATCTGTCTAACGTATGTTAGAATTCAAAAAAATTGAATCAGGGACATCATTGTCCAGTCAGGAAGGGCCAAGGAGGCAAACATGAAAGGCTTGAAAGAGCGTCGCGTCATTCTTACCGGTGGCGCAAGCGGGATTGGTCGCGCTGCGGCACTGCGCCTGGGAGAAGAAGGGTGCGTGGTCGGCATATTTGATCTGAATAGCGACGGCGCAAACGAGACCGCGTCGCAGATCAATGCGGCAGGGGGGACGGCGCAAGCATGGCGTGTGGATATCTCCAGTCAAGAAGATGTGCAGCGCGCGCTTGATGAATACGAGGCGCAATTCGGGCCGGTGGAAGGACTGGCGAATGTTGCCGGTTGGGATGCTGTCGCCAACTTTCTCGATACGGACCGGGCGTTGTGGGATAAGCTGGTTGCCATCAATCTTTACGGTCCCTTGACCATGCACCATGCCGTGCTTAAAGGGATGACGGCCCGTGGCTTTGGCCGCGTAGTCAATGTCTCTTCAGACGCCGGGCGAGTCGGCTCGTCGGGCGAGGCCGTCTATTCGGCCTGCAAGGGTGGCGTGATTTCATTCACCAAGACATTGGCACGTGAAATGGCAAGGAAAGGCGTCACGCTCAATGTACTGTGCCCGGGGCCGACCGATACGCCCATTCTTCAAAGCTTTGTGGGCTCGGGAGAGACCGGCAACAAGATTGTCGAAGGCTTGAAGCGCGCCATTCCATTGAAGCGACTGGGTCAGCCGGAAGACTATGCGGGCATGGTGGCTTTCCTTCTTTCTGATGAAGCAGCATATATGACGGGGCAGGTTATCAGTATTTCTGGTGGCTTGACCATGCATGGTTAAGGAGCATTGGCGATGAAATTCGAAGACATTATCTACGAGAAGCAAGACGGGGTTGCGCGCATTACGATCAACCGACCGCAGGTCTACAACGCATTCCGGGCGCATACGTGCGAGGAAATCATCTCGGCCATGAAAGATGCCGATCACGATATCTCTGTCGGGGTTGTCGTGATTACCGGCGCGGGCGAAAAGGCCTTCTGCACCGGTGGCGATCAATCGTCGCATGAGGGCGACTACGGCGGGCGCGGCGTCATCGGCTTGCCGGTCGAGGAAATGCAGGCGGCTGTACGTGACTGTCGCAAGCCTGTCATTGCACGGGTCAACGGCTACGCGATCGGTGGCGGCAATGTGCTGGTGACCGTGTGTGACCTGGCCATCGCCGCTGATACGGCCATCCTTGGTCAGGTCGGGCCTAAGGTCGGGTCGGTCGATCCGGGCTGGGGCACGGCCTTGCTGGCACGCGTGATTGGCGAAAAGAAAGCCCGCGAAGTCTGGTTTTTGTGCCGCCGGTATACGGCAGCCGAGGCAGAGCGCATGGGGTGGGTGAACAAGGTCGTTCCGGCCGCCGACCTGGATATCGAAGTGGACCTGTGGTGTCGCGAGATACTGGAAAAAAGCCCAACGGCCCTGGCCATCGCGAAGCGGTCTTTCAACCAGGATACCGATGCGATCCGCGGGATTGGCAACCTTGGGTTTGAAGCCTTGGCTTTGTATTACCAGACAGAAGAATCCAAGGAAGGTGTCAACGCCTTCCTGGAAAAGCGCAAGCCGGATTTCCGTAGCAAAGTGCAGCGTTAAAGGGGGTCGATATGATGGACTTCGAGCTCACCGAGCAGCAAATTGCATTGCGTGATGCCGCACGTACCCTTGCTAATGATGTGTTTCGCGATAAAGCGGCGCAGTGGGATAGGGAGGAGGCGTTTCCCGAGGAAAACAAGAAGCTGTTGTGTGAGCTGGGGTACCTCGGCCTAAGTATTGACGAGCGGTACGGCGGATCGGGCCTGGGGCTGGTCGATACGTATCTGGTCATCGAGGAAATCGCCAAAGTTGACCTGGCGACGGCGCTGATCGTGCACGAGCAAAATGTATCGCCAAGAATCATTGCAACCTGCGCGCCGGCGGCATTGCGCGAGAAACTGCTTCCTCAATTCATCAGTGGCGAAAAAGAGTGCAGTATTGCCTGGTCGGAGCCCGAGGCGGGGTCCGACGGCACGGCCATTACCACAACGGCCGTGCTGGATGGCGACCACTATGTCGTCAATGGCCAAAAGGTCTTTACGACCTATGGGGATCGGGCCGACCTCCATCTGGTCTACGCAAGATTCGAGCCGGCAAAAGGCGCCAAAGGTATCGGGACACTGTTGGTCGAGAAGGACGCGCCTGGGTTTCGGGCGCACAAAATCCAATACAAGATGGGTGTCCGGGGGGCAAGCGAGTGCGAGCTGTTTTTCGATAATGTCAGGGTGCCGAAAGAACATGTCGTCACGCAAGGCACTGCGGAAAGCTCGAAAGGCTTTGTGCAAACCCTATCGGTCTATAACGCGACCCGGGTCGGCATGGGTGTGATGGCGCTGGGTGTTGCGGAAGGCGCCTTTGAGATGGCGCGGGACTACATGCTGGTCCGCAAGCAGTTTGGCCAGCGATTGGCCGACATGCAAGGCCTGCGCTGGATGATGGCGGATATGTGGATACAAATCGAGGCCGCGCGGGGGCTGTGTTATCGCGCCTTGGCGGCCATCGACGCGGGTCATGCGGATCCTTGCCTGTCCTCGGTTGCCAAGGTCTACGCGACCGAGATGGCCCAGCAGGCGGTGATCAATTGCCAGCAGATGTTTGGCGGTTATGGGTATTTCGGTTTGCTGCCGTTGGAACGCATGTTCCGCGACGCACGGATGTTGACGATTACCGGTGGCACGACACAGACCCAGAAAAATGCCATAGCCAACCACATCTTTCCACGCTAAATCACAACATCCGACGACAGGAATCCCATGTCTGCTATTCCTTTTTTGAAAGGCCGGACGCGCCTACCCATTATTTGTTCCCCTATGTTCCTGGTTTCGTTCCCGGAGCTGGTCAAGGCACAGTGCAAGGCCGGGGTGGTGGGATCTTTTCCGGCGTTGAATGCGCGACCCGCCAGTGAGCTGGAGCGATGGATCCTCGACATTCGCGAGGAATTGGACACGTATCAACAAGCGCATCCCGACCGCATCGTCGCGCCATTTGCGGTCAATCAGGTGCTTAGCCCGGGCAATGAACGTGTTGGCAAAGATATAGAAACCTGCGTGCGCTTGCAGGTTCCCATTATCATTTCCAGCTTGCGCGCACCGAACGAAATCGTTCAGGAAATCCACCACTACGGCGGCATTATTTTGCATGATGTCATTAACTTCCGTCATGCCATGAAAGCACTGGAGGCGGGGGTGGATGGACTGATTCTCGTTGCCAGCGGCGCAGGCGGCCATGCCGGCCATATCAATCCCATTGCCTTCGTTCAGGAAATCCGTTCTGTGTACGACGGGCCGCTTGTGCTCTCCGGTTGCATTAGTTCAGGGGCGGGTATCTTGGCGGCCCAGGCGATGGGAGCGGACTATGCCTATATGGGCACGCGCTTCATTGCCACACAAGAATCGCACGCTGTAGACGCCTACAAGCAGTCTATCGTGGCAGGCAAGGCGGCTGACGTGGTCTATACCGATTTCTTTACCGGTGTCCACGGAAACTACCTGAGGGAAAGTATCGCCGCGGCAGGCCTGGATCCCAGCAATCTGCCGCCAACAACGGCCGCGCGGACGGGCGTGCCTAAGCAAGATTCGGCCGGTGTGAAAGCGTGGAAAGATATTTGGGGCGCAGGGCAGGGGATAGGCGCAATTCATGACGTGCCGAGCGTGGCGACGTTGGTAGATAGGTTGGAAGCGGAGTATTTGGCGTCCAGGGAGCAGTTGCTGAATGCCTCTTCCTGTTTTGCCCAATGAATGGAGTGAAGACAATGAAGGTTTTGGTGGCGGTAAAACGAGTGGTGGACCCCAATGTAAAGGTCCAGGTAAGAAACGACGGATCGGGGGTTGCCATCTCCGACGTGAAAATGAGCCTCAACCCGTTTGACGAAATCGCGGTCGAGGAAGCTGTCCGTATGAAGGAAAAGGGTTGGGTGACGGAAGTCGTCGCCGTGTCCTGCGGCGAAGAGCGCTGTCAGGAAACATTGCGTACCGCCATGGCAATTGGCGCTGATCGCGGCATCCTGGTCAAGACGGGTGAAACGCTGCAACCCCTGGCCGTCGCAAAGCTATTCAAAGCGCTGATCGATAAAGAGCGTCCTGATCTCGTCTTGATGGGGAAACAGGCTATCGATAACGATGCCAGCCAGACTGGGCAGATGGTGGCTGCTTTGGCAGATCTGCCCCAAGCGACTTTTGCCTCCAGTGTCGAGGTCGCCGATGGCAAGGTGAAGGTAACACGCGAGATCGATGAAGGGCTGGAAACGGTATCCCTGACCTTGCCTGCCGTCATCACGACGGACCTGCGTCTGAATGAGCCGCGGTATGTCACGCTGCCCAACATCATGAAGGCAAAGAAGAAGCCTATCGATGTCCTGACGCCCGAAGAGTTGGGTGTCGATATCTCCACACGCTTGAAAGTCCTGAAAATGGCGGAGCCGCCCAAGCGCAGCGCGGGCATCAAGGTGCCGGACGTGGACACGCTGATAGACAAGCTCAAGAACGAAGCAAAGATAATCTAGAAAGGGATCAAGACATGACAGTACTTGTTATTGCTGAGCATGATCGTGGCGTACTCAAGCCAGCGACGCTGAACACGATTACCGCTGCGATTGCCTGCCAAAGCGGCGAGGTGCATGTAATGGTTGCGGGTCACAATGTGCCTGACTTGGCGGCGGCGGTCGCCCGTATCGCGGGCGTGGCCAAGGTCATTGTGGTCGATAGCGCTAATTTCGCAGAAGCGCTCCCGGAAAACCTAGCCGCGCAAATATTGGCGCTTGCCACGGACTACAGCCATATTCTGTTTGCGGCAACGTCCGACGGGAAGAGTGTCGCGCCGCGTGTGGCGGCCAAGCTGGATGTCTCGCAGATCAGCGACATTACGCGCGTGCTGGCTGCGGATATGTTCGAGCGACCGATCTATGCCGGCAATGTGGTGGCAACGGTGCAGAGCGGCGATCCGGTCAAGGTGATGACGGTTCGCACCACCGCTTTCGATCCGGCAGCGGAAAGTGGCGGCAGTGCAACGGTTGTGGCGGCGGAGGCTGTGCCTGATAGTGGGAAATCGGCATTCCTGGGCCGGGAAGTCGTCAAGAGCGAACGTCCGGAACTGACCTCGGCAACGGTGGTGGTTTCCGGGGGACGCGGGTTGGGTAGCGCTGAAAAATTCCAGGAAGTCCTGGCACCGCTTGCCGATAAATTGAGTGCGGGGCTGGGCGCAAGCCGCGCGGCGGTCGACGCAGGCTATGCACCCAATGACTGGCAGGTGGGGCAGACCGGGAAAATCGTTGCGCCGCAACTGTATGTCGCAGTCGGGATATCGGGTGCGATCCAGCACTTGGCCGGCATGAAGGATTCGAAAGTGATCGTGGCGATCAACAAGGACCCTGAAGCGCCCATTTTCTCGATTGCGGATTATGGGCTGGAAGCTGATTTGTTTTCGGCCGTGCCGGAAATGGTCGAGCGGCTGGGCTAATGCCTGCCGATTGAAGCCATCTGTCTCTGCGGGGACAGCGGCGTGTCGTTATTTTTCTGTCAAGGTAATGTGTTGAATCCATGAGTTACGAAACCATCAAGGTCCAGATCGAAGCAGACAAGGTTGCTGTCATCACGCTTGACCGTCCCAAGGCATTGAACGCGCTGAATGATCAGTTGATGGACGAGTTGGGGCTTGCGCTGACGGCTGCCGATCAGGATGATGCGATTGGTTGCATCGTCATCACGGGCAGTGAAAAGGCCTTTGCGGCTGGCGCGGATATTACGGCGATGGCTGCGTATGACTTTGTGGACGTCTACAAGCGCAATTTCGTTGGACGTAACTGGGAAACGATTCGTTCCGTTCGCAAGCCTGTGATTGCTGCCGTAGCGGGCTTTGCCCTGGGTGGCGGGTGTGAGCTGGCGATGATGTGCGACTTCATTATCGCTGCCGACAATGCGCGTTTCGGCCAGCCGGAAATCAAACTGGGTGTGATTCCGGGCGCGGGTGGCACACAGCGCTTGCCACGCGCGGTTGGAAAAAGCAAAACGATGGATATGGTGCTGACCGGCAGAATGATGAGCGCGGAAGAGGCCGAGCGCAGCGGGCTGGTCAGTCGTGTTGTTCCCTATGAAAAACTGGCTGACGAGGCGCTGCAGGCTGCCATCATGATTGCCGAGCATTCCCGCGTGTCGGTCATGGTGGCCAAAGAGTCCGTCAATCGGGCGTTTGAGTCAACGCTGTCCGAAGGCGTGTTGTTCGAGCGCCGGGTCTTTCATTCTCTGTTTGCGACAGAGGATCAAAAAGAAGGGATGGACGCGTTCCTGAACAAGCGGGCGCCCCGCTTCAAACATAAGTAAAGCGTGAAGGCGGCTGGGGTGCGGGACATGGTGTGTATCGCGAATACGCATACCGGCCTTGCCAGCGTGGCCGCGTTTCCCACGTATTGCGATGACAGTATCTTGTTGGAGACAAGGGAGTTTACATGGAATTGAAGGGTCTTTCTGCCGTGGTGACAGGTGGGGCGTCGGGTCTGGGTGCCGCGACGGCTCGTATGCTGGCCAAACAGGGCGCTAAAGTAACTGTTTTCGATGTTGATGCGCAGCGCGGAGCCGATATGGCGCGCGAGCTTGACGGGCGGTTCGTTGCCGTCGATGTCACGGATAGGGCCAGCATTGAACAAGGATTGACGCAAGCCGAACAGCATCATGGTATCGCCCGGATACTCGTGAATTGCGCCGGCGTTGCGCCTGCGGCCCGCGTCGTGGACAAGTCTGGCATGCCGCATAGCGAGGCTGCTTTCCGCAAGGCCATCGAGATCAACCTGATAGGCACATTCAGCATGATCTCCCTGTTCTCGGCCAGGCTGAACGGTACTGACAGTATCGAGGGAGAGCGTGGTGTCATTATCAACACGGCCTCTGTCGCCGCCTATGAAGGGCAGATTGGTCAGTGTGCTTATGCCGCATCCAAAGGCGGTGTGGTTGCGCTGACGCTGCCTGCTGCGCGCGACTTGGCAAAGATGCAGGTTAGGGTCGTGACGATCGCGCCGGGCATTTTCTTGACGCCCATGTTAAGTGCATTGCCTGAGACAGTGCAGGATTCCTTGGGACAACAGGTGCCTCATCCCAGCCGCCTGGGCAAACCGGAGGAGTATGCGGCGTTGGCCAAGGCCATCATTCAGAACCCGATGCTCAACGGTGAAACCATACGTCTTGATGGCGCGATCAGAATGGCGCCTCACTAACGCAGTGCATGGAATATGACACTGCTTCAATGATGTGACTTGAATAAAAGGACAGGTATGACAGAGGCATTTATTGTTCAGGCCGTGCGCACCGCCGGAGGGAAACGCAACGGCGCACTGGCGGGCGTTCATCCGGCTGACCTGGGGGCGACGGTGCTGGATGCGCTGATAGAAAGATCAGGGCTGGATCCAGCCCTGATCGAAGACGTTATCGTCGGATGTGTGACGCAAGCAGGCGAGCAATCCTTTGCCTTTGGGCGCAACATGGTGTTGTCCTCCTGTTTGCCGGAATCTGTGCCGGCGGTGACCGTTGATCGGCAGTGCGGCTCTTCCCAGCAGGCCATGCATTTTGCCTTCCAGGCTGTCATGTCGGGCGCGCAGGACATTGTTATCGCGGCGGGCGCGGAAAGCATGACGCGGGTGCCGATGGGGTCGAATTTCAGGTTGCATGCCAAAGCAGGTATCGGAGATGGACCTTGGAGCCGGCGTATTCTTGAGCGCTATGGTGTCGAAGAATTCAATCAGTTTGTCTCCGCGCAGCGCATTGCCGATAAATATGGCTTGAGCCGCGAGGCCATGGATGAGTTTGCGTTGCTGAGCCATCAGAAGGCGGCGCAAGCGATCCAGTCAGGTGCCTTCAAGCAGGAAATCGTGCCGGTGCAATGTGAAAACGGTCTATTCGACCAGGATGAAGGGGTGCGTTTCGATGCGTCCCTCGAAGCGATGTCCAAGGTACGCAGCATTCTGGAGGGGGGCTCGGTCACCGCAGCCAATGCGAGCCAGATGACGGATGGTGCTGCAGGCATCCTGATCGCTAGCGAAGATGCCGTCAGGCGCTTTAATCTTGCACCGATAGCGCGTGTTTGCAATCTGACGGTCACGGCGGGTGATCCGGTGCTGATGCTGGAAGAGCCGATACCTGCTACGCGCAAGGCGCTGGCCCGGGCCAAGCTGAATCTGGACGATATTGATCTTTTCGAAATCAATGAGGCGTTTGCGTCGATCCCGATGGCGTGGTTAAGCGCCTTGGGGGTGGATCCGGCGAAATTGAATGTGCATGGCGGCGCGATAGCGCTGGGCCATCCGCTGGGCGCCACAGGCGCAAAATTGATGACCACATTGGTGCATACATTGGCATCACGGGGTTTGCGCTATGGCTTGCAGGCCATGTGCGAAGGCGGAGGAACGGCCAACGTGACCATTGTCGAGCGGCTATAGCGGGTCTGGACGCGGCGCGGCTTGGTGCGCAATCAAGCATGAACATAACGGCGACGGTCTGTCGCCGTTATGTTTTTCATGGCCGTGCGTGCAAACCCCTGGCTTTGAGGAGGGGGGCGATGCGCTGTGCATCGCCTGAAATCAAATGCCCGCCCTTGATCAGGCGGTCTTGCGAGATTTAGGTGTTTCGCCGATGGCGGTCGCCAGGCCGAATGCGTCGGCTTCATGCGAGAGGTAGGTTTCGATATTGGCGGCCCAGTTCTGGCGACAAAGCGACTTGGTCAGCATGCGGGAGTGACGGGGCAGGCGCGAAATCTGTTCCGCCAGTTCTTTGGCCGTGCTGTGCAGGTTTTCGGCCGGTACGACGCGCCTGGTGAGGCCTCGCGATTCGGCCTCGGCAACGCTGAGCGTCCCGCCGGTCAGCAGTAAGTCGGTTGCCACGGCATTGCCGAGCTTGGCATGCAGGAAAAAGCTGCTCCCACCATCGGGAACGATACCCAGCTTGACGAAGGGGAATAAGAATTTGGCATCGTCAGCCGCGACGAGTATGTCTGCCGACAGCGCGAGCGATGCGCCGCCGCCGACCACGGCGCCTTGTACCGCGGCAATGACAATCTTGGGCATGCGCAGCACGGCAAGATGGTTTTCCTGGGCGGCAATGACGCGTTTGCGCCATTCGATCGGTTTTGTGGGCAGGTCGGACAGGTCGACGCCGCCACAGAAGATACGGCCAGCGGCCTGAATAACGACGACATCGATTTGATCGTCGTCGTTGACCTCGGCCAGACGTGATGCCAGCGAGGCTCTCATTTCAGCAGAGAGCGCATTGGCCGCGTCGGGCCGGTTCAGTGTAATCGTTGCGACGGAACCGTTTTTTTCGAGCAGTGTGGGGCTGGTAGTCATGGCTTTGTCCTTGTATCGAATCCTTTGGATTGGTACTTACCCGGAGTGGCATAAGTGCGGATTCATGTATAATTTTGCAAATCTAACAAACGTTAGGTTTAATTATAAGTTGCCCATAGCGGCTTTGACAAGATCGGTATAACACCAAATCATGATTCTTGATGACGAACAACTCGCGCTGTGCGAAGCGGCGCGCCGCTTTGCCCGAGAGCGCCTTTTGCCTGACTATCAGAACCGGGAGCGTATCGGGCGGCTTGATCGCGGCCTGGTTAAAGAGATGGGCGACCTGGGCCTGATCGGTACGGACTTGCCTCCGGAATACGGAGGCCTGGGTGCAAACGGCGTGACAACCGGTTTGCTGATTGAGCAGCTCGCATGGGGCGATTTCAACGTCAGCTATGTTCAATTGATGGCGTCCCTGATGGGCACCATCATTTTGAACAATGCCTCCGAGGACATCAAAAAAGCGTGGCTCCCCCGGATTATCCAGGGTGACGCCATTATTGCGCTGGGGCTGACTGAGCCACGCGGCGGCTCTGATGCGGCGAATTTGCAGCTACGGGCGCAGAAAGAGGGCGATGAGTACGTCCTGAATGGCGAAAAAACCTCTATCAGCTTTGCCGATCAGGCGGATGCGGCGGTGATCTTTGCCAGGACGGGCTCGGCCGAGGACGGCGCGCGAGGCGTGAGCGCATTCTTCGTGCCGCTGGATCTTCCAGGCATTACCCGCACAGCCTTTGATGACGTAGGCAGCCATATTGTGGGTCGCGGCTCGATCTTCTTTGATGATGTCCGCGTGTCTCGCGATCAACTGTTGGGCAGCGAAGGGACCGGGTTTACCCAGGTCATGAAAGGCTTCGACTACAGCCGTATCCTGATTGCCTTGCAATGCGTGGGCGCGGCCCAGGCCTCTTTGGACGAAGCATGGGAATACGTGAAGGAAAGAGAAGCTTTTGGTGCGCCGTTGGCGCAGTATCAAGGTGTCACTTTCCCGCTTTCCGAAGGCGAAACCCTGATTGCGGCGGCTCGCCAGCTTTGCTACCACGGGCTTCAGTTGCGTGACGCGGGACAAGCGCATACGGCGGAAGCGGCCATGGTGAAGTGGTTTGCGCCCAAAACGGCATTCGATGTCATCCACCAATGCTTGCTGAGCATGGGACATTACGGCTGGACAATGGAGTCCCCCCATCAGCAGCGTATGCGAGACGTGATGGGGTTGGAAATAGGAGACGGTCCCGCTTCGATCATGAAGCTGGTGATTGCCCGTGAAAAAGTCGGACGCATCGCCGTTCAATACGCTGGCAAGAAGTCGGCGACCAAGGCATAAGCCATCGATGGGAAAGGATGTGTATGGCGGTCAGATTTAAGACTGAGGCAGGCGTCGCAACCATTACGCTGGATCGGCCCGAGCGCATGAATGCGCTGACCGAGGAAATGCGGCTGCAGTTGGCTGATTACCTTCAACGCTGTGAAAAAGACGCGTCGGTGAAAGTGGTCGTGCTGCGCAGCTCCGGCAGCGCTTTCTGCTCTGGCGCCGATGTGGCTGGCCTGAATGGCAAAGGTATTCCAGAAGGACGGCATCGCCTGCGCGTGGCGCATCAGATCGTGACGGGTATTGCGTACCTCGAGAAACCCGTCATTGCGATGGTCGATGGTATTGCGGCAGGGATTGGATGGAGTCTGTGTCTTGCAGCGGATTTGATCATTGCGTCGCCGCAGGCGCGTTTTGGCCAAGTGTTTCGCAAGGTTGGGCTGGCGCCGGATGGTGGGTCTGCCTGGTTGTTGTCCAGGTATGTCGGCATGCTGCGCGCCAAAGACCTGACCATGACGGCCCGCATCATCGATGCCGATGAGGCACTACAGCTTGGCCTGGTGACCGAAGTGGTGCCGCAGGCAGAGTTGGAGGCGCGTGTGAACGCGCTGGCGAGCGAGTTGGCAGGGGCCGCGCACTTGGCCCTGGGTATGACCAAGCAGTTGTTTCATGCGGCAAGCGGAACGGATCTCAAGCAGTTTCTGGAGATCGAGTCGCATGTGCAGAATCAGCTTCTCCAGACAGAGGATCACGCTGAAGGGGTGGCTGCGTTTATCGAGAAAAGGAAACCGTGTTTCAACGGGCGGTAGATTGCCGCCCGCGTACGGCTGAATTAAACAGGTCTTATGTTTTCAGGAGACAAACATGAATGTTAAAAGTATTCTTCGCGTCGCGGTGTTGGGTGGGCTTTCTGCATGCGCAATTTTTGCGCGCGCAGAAACCTTCCCTGATAAACCGATCAACTTTGTTGCGCCGATTCCGGCGGGCGGCAGTACTGAAGTCCTGGCGCGTGATGTCGCCCAGGGGATGAGCCAGCGCTTGGGGCAACCTGTTGTCGTGCAGAATCGTCCGGGCGGCGCGGGCAGCATAGGAACGGCTTTCGTGGCCAATTCTGCCGCGGATGGCTATACGATCGTGCTGGTGAATTCCAGCCATGTCATCAATCCGCATGTCTACAAGAAAAACCTGCAGTTCGATGCGCTCAAGGATTTGACGCCGGTATCGCTGATGGTCGATCTGCCCATGGGCATCTTCGTGCACCCCTCCGTGCCCGCAAAGAATCTGCAGGAATTGATCGATTTGATCAAGAAAAATCCAGGCAAGTATGGTTTTGCGACCTCTGGTAATGGTGGTGCAGGCCATCTGACCGGGCAGATGTTTCAGCAGCAAACCGGCACCGAGATGTTTCATGTTCCCTTCCGCGGCAGTGCCCTGGCGGTGAATGACGTGCTGGGAGGACAGGTGCCTATCCTGATTGCCGATGCACCGGTTGCGGCGCCTCATGTGAAAAGTGGACAATTGCGTGGCCTGGCCATTACCTCAAACGAGCGGGTGAGCCAAATGCCGGATGTCCCGACCTTTGAGGAAGCGGGTGTCAAAGACATGGACCTATCCATATGGATAGGCGTCCTGGCGCCTGCGAACACGCCGGCCGACCGCGTGCGCAAGCTTAGCGACACGATCGCCGACGTCTTGCACGATCCGGAAATGATTGAGCGTGTAAAAAGCCGGGGTTTCCGGATCGTCGCCAGCACGCCTGAGGAATTTGGCAAGGTCATGCACTACGACTATGAACGTTTTGGTGAAGTGGTACGAACAACGGGTGTATCGGTGGAGTAGCAATGCAATCAGTGACGCTTGAGGAAGAGTTGGAAGAGTTTCGTGCGAGTGTGCGCAAGTTTGCGGAAAGCGCGTTTGCGCAAAAGGCAAGCTATTGGGATGAGCACGAAACCTTTCCGGCCGAGAACCGCGAACTTCTGGCGGAGCTTGGGTATTTGGGCTTGGTTATTCCAGAAGAGTATGGTGGCTCGGGGGCCACGCTTGCTCATGCCTCGATTTTTCTTGAAGAAATATCGAGGGTGTGCTTTAACACGGGGTTGATTTGTCAGTTGGCGTTGAATGGCCCATCCCGTGCCATTGAAGTGCTGGGCACGCCAGAACAGAAACAAAGATGGTTGCCAAAATGCGTGACGGGTGAGTATTTGTTTGGCATCGGCATCAGTGAGCCTGGGGCAGGTTCCGCCGTGACGGACCTGTCTACCACTGCCACGATTGACGGCGACCATGTCGTGATAAATGGCCAGAAGGCTTTTTGTACTGGGGGCGAGCAGGCCACGCATGTCATGGTGCTGGCCCGGTTCGGCGGCGCCGAAGGGGCGAAAGGCGTTGGCAGCATTATTGTCGAACGAGGCACGCCCGGCTTTGATATCGGCCGGCCTGCGCCCAAGATGGGTGGCAGGGGGGTCGGTGAGGTCGAGCTTTATTTCGACAATTGCCGTGTCCCACGCGAGAATGTGCTGGTAGAAGGCGATCCCAATTCGACCAAAGGGTTTCGTGTCGCCATGAGCGCTTTTGGCCCGGAGCGTGTCGGAAATGCGGCCATGTGCCTGGGTGTTGCGCAGGCTGCATTTGATCTGGCTGTTTCCTATTCAAGCGAACGGACCCAGTTTGGACGGCCTATTTGCGAGTTCCAAGGGATTCAGTGGAAAGTGGCCGATATGGCGACCCAACTTCACGCCGCACGTTTGATGGTGCGCGAGGCAGCAACCAAGCTGGAAAATGGCTTCCCCCGCGCAAAGGAGGCTACCATGGCAAAACTCTATGCGAACGAGATGGTGCAGCGCGTGACGAACGAGGCATTGCAGATACATGGCCATTATGGCTACACGCGAGAGTTCCCCTTGGAGCGCATGGTGCGTGATTCACGCGGCTTTGCCCTGGGCGGCGGAACAGTCGAAATTCTTCGGAATACGGTGGCCGCCCTGGTTTACGGACGTAGCTTCAATCAGCGCCGTTCGTGAAAACGTTAATTGAATAAGTCAGATTAGAGGAAATACCGTGGATTTCGAGTTCAATGAAGAGCAACGCATGCTTCGTGAAAGCGTGCGACGGATGCTGAACGATGTGGCGACACCTGAGTACATCCGGGAAACAGACCGCGAAGGCCGCTATCCCTATGAGGTGTACCAGGGCTTTGTCGACTTGGGCCTGATCGCCATGGTTTTCCCCGAGGAGTACGGTGGCCTGGGCGGCAACATCATGGACTTTGTGGCCGTGTCAGAGGAAATTGGTCGTACCAGCTATGACTACTTGGGTGGCTATGGGTTGAGTGTCTTCAATGGTCTGAACCTGCTTCATAACGGTAGCGAAGAACAGAAACAGTACTACATACCGAAGCTGATCAACGGCGAGATCAGGATGTCGATATCGATGACCGAACCCGACGCGGGGTCCGATGCCGGCGCCATGCACACGAATGCAGTTCTTGATGGCGATGAGTGGGTCATCAATGGTCAAAAAGTCTTCTCTACCGGCGCAGGCGCCCGTGATAACGTCATCTGCCTGTATGCCAAAACGGACTTGAATGCCGATTATAAAAAGGGTATTTCACTGTTCCTGGTTGACAATACGACGCCGGGCCTGAACCTGCGCAAGCTCGACACGCTGGGTCGACGCGCCATTGGGACCTATGAAGTTTTCATTGAAAACATGCGGATTCCCAAAGAGCGGCTGGTGGGTGAAGTCAACAAGGGCTGGAAATACATGCTGTCCGGTTTGCAACTGGAACGCGTCATGACCACGGCCGGGTATTGCGGCGCGGCGCAGGCAACCGTTGACTTGGCTGTGCAGTATGCGAAGGAGCGCAAGCAATTTGGCCACCCGATTGGCGATTTTCAATCCATTGCGCATATGTTGGCCGACATGCAGACGCAAGTGGAAGCGGCGCGCATGTTGATGCTGAAGGCGGCATGGGAAATGTCCGTCGGGCGTGATGCCCTGAAAACCCTGTCCATGGCCAAGTTGATGGCTTCCGAGGCCTATGTGAAAGCGGCTAATGACGGGATGCAGATCATGGGTGGCTATGGGTATATCATGGAGTTCGACATGCAGCGGCATTTCCGCGAATCCCGGTCGACAACGATCGCGGCAGGCACATCGCAGATGCAACGCAATTTGATCGCGCGTCAGATGGGTTTGAACCCCCGCTGAGGCGGCGCTTATTTTCACTAGATCTATTCAGGACGCAAGGATACGTGTATGGCAGGCGCTCTTTCGGGTACGCTCGTATTGGATTTGACCCGCATATTGGCAGGACCTTGGTGCACGCAGATGCTGGCCGACCTGGGGGCCGATGTCATCAAGGTGGAGCGCCCAGGCAGCGGGGATGATACGCGTCATTGGGGGCCGCCATGGCTGCCTGAGCAAGAGGGGGAGCGCGCCGATTCGACGTATTTCACCTCGGCAAATCGTAATAAGCGGTCCGTGTCCATCGATATTTCCAAACCTGAAGGCCAGGCATTGGTGCGAGAACTGGCCATGCATGCGGATGTCGTGGTCGAAAACTATAAAGTGGGCGACTTGGCGCGCTACGGCCTGGATTACGCTTCATTAAGCGCCTTGAATCCAAAATTGATCTACTGCTCCATCACGGGCTATGGTCAGGATGGTCCCTTTGCCGACAGGCCGGGCTACGACTTCGTCTTTCAAGGCGAAGGCGGCATGATGAGCGTGACGGGCGAGGCCGATGACAAGCCCGGCGGCGGGCCCCAGAAAGTGGGCGTGGCGATTACCGACCTGATGACCGGCATGTATGCCAGTATTGCCGTGCTGGCGGCGCTGAATCACCGGAATGCCTCTGGACAGGGCCAGTATATTGACCTGGCCTTGTTTGATGTCATTGTCGCGATGGGCGCCAATCACGCTGCAAATTATTTGATTACAGGGATGGTCCCCCACCGTTACGGCAATGCCCATGCGGCCATGGTGCCTTATCAAGTATTCCGGACGGCAGATGGTCACATCATCGTGGCAGCAGGCAATGATAGCCAGTGGCAGCGGTTTTGCGCAGCCATCGAACGCCCTGACCTAGGCGCGGATGATCGTTACAGGACAGCGCCCGGCCGGATCACCAATCGCGATGCGTTGATTCCCGTGTTGGAAGACGTTTTTGTGACGCAGGCGTCCGAGTATTGGTTGTCGCGCCTGACCAGCCATAACATACCCAATGGCCCGATCAATAACTATGAACAAGTCTTCAGCCATCCCCAGGTCGTTCATCGGGGCATGAGAGTAGAGATTCCGGATGGCGAGGCTGGGGCCCTTCCAGTTGTGGCCAACCCCATCCGATTCTCGGAAACACCTATCGAATATAGGCTGACTCCCCCGAAGTTGGGGCAGCATACGGACCAGATATTGAGGGAGGTATTGGGGAAGGAAACGACCCAGATACAGGCGCTCAAGGATACCAAAATCGTTTGAAGGCGTTCTGCCTCTTCCTGAAGAGGCATGTATTTTCTCCTTTGATGGCATCCTGGTATCAAGCAGGTCTAAAAAGACGTCGTGTTCAGGTATATTTCGGCAAGATACCGGCCAAAGCCGGCAGCATAATAGGTAAGCCATGAACACAGGAAGGTTGGAAGCATTCAGTGACGGGGTCATTGCCGTGGCCCTGACGGTCATGGTGTTGGGCATACCCGTACCAGAGGATACGAGTATCACGGCCCTATATCCCCTGGTGCCGCAGTTCCTGACCTACATCCTGAGTTTTGTCTACGTAGGCATCTACTGGAGCAATCACCATCACTTGTTGCATGCCGCCGAGCATGTAAGCGGATCGGCCCTTTGGGCCAACTTGCATTTATTGTTCTGGATTACGCTGATCCCTTTGACTACGGCCTGGATGGGCAGAAACTACCACGCGGCCTGGCCGACCGCAATTTATGGCATTGTGTTGCTGTGCACCGCCCTGGCTTATTACATTCTGGCGCATCGTCTCGTTCTGCTGCATGGCACGGATTCCCCGCTGGGGCGCGCTATTGGACGTGATGTCAAAAACAAAGTTTCCATCGCCCTGTATACCGCGGGGGTGTTGTTGGCCTTTGTGCATACTGCCATCGCCGATGTGTTGTATGTGGCGGTGGCCCTGATCTGGCTGGTGCCAGATCGGCGCATCGAGAAAAACCTGGCGTCCTAGCTGGCGGATGTGGCATGCGGGCAAGGTCAGTAGGCCTGGCTCAGGCCTGCAGCGTTGCGCTTAATACCTCGACGATCTGGGTGCCTTCGGGGGTAGACCAATCGCCGGCCAATCCTGCCAATAACTGGTTTGTGCCCACCAAGGTAGCGCCGGCACGGGCCATGCGGTCCAGCGCCAGGTCATCGGCCATTTTTCCAGGAGACCCGCCTGCATCGGCAACGACGATGACGGTGTAACCCTGTTCGAGTAGCGTCAAAGTGGGGTAGACCGTGCACACATCGTTGGTCACGCCGGCGACAATGAGTGTTTTGCGATTCGTTGCCTTGACGGCAGCGGCAAAATGCTTATCATGCATCGCGTTGACGATGCCTGCGCGCAAGATACGCGCCTGGAACGCCTCCGGCAAAATCTCGGCAAGCTCGTTTAGCAGCGGACCCTGGGCGTGATCTTCCATGCTCGATGTCAATACCACGGGCAACTTTAGAATCTTGGCGGTTTTTGCCAGCATCAGCGCGTTGCGCTTCATCTCCTCGAAAGGCGTAGACCGTACCCAACTCATGGTGCCAACCTGGTGGTCTATGAGCAAGACGGCGGCGTCGCGCCAAAGTGTACGTTGATCGGTCATGGCTGTTCTCCTTGGGTAGATAGGTCGAAGGGGCTGTCGCAGACCCTAATAATCGCTACTATCTACTATCTCATTTTTGGAGTAAATATAAGAAAATTGAATTGTTAATTCTATTTTTGGGGCAATGTGTGGACTTTTTGAAGGATATGAGCTTGTTCGTCGAAGTCGCGCGGGCCAAGAGCTTTCGTCGGGCCGCCGTCGCGTTGGGTATGCCCAACTCGACGCTCTCCCGCAGAATTCAAGCGTTGGAAGCTGCAATGGGCTTGCGTCTATTGAACCGCACGACGCGCCGCATCGAGCTGACCGAAGCGGGGCAGATTTACTTCGAACGCAGCCGGCGCATTGTTGATGAAGCCAGGTTGGTGCATGAGCAGCTGGGCGAGATCGTGTCACAGCCCAGGGGTGTCTTGCGTGTTTCCTTGCCTGTTGATTTGGCGATTGTGTTCCTGGCGCCTCATCTGGCGGAACTCAGTCGCCGCTACCCAGACATGGACTTTCAATTCGATCTAACGTCACGTCGGGTAGACTTGGTTGCCGAGCCATTTGATGTGGCCATCCGCATGGGGGATTTGCCTGATTCGCAGCTCATCGCGCGCAAAATTTCAGATATTCCTCGTTTTCTTTATGCGTCGCCAGCGTATTTGAATGCCTGCGGCGAACCTGAAACACCGGGCGAGCTTGCGCAGCACCAGTGCCTGCTTTTTCCAAACGAAAACCAATGGACGTTGTTGCGTGAAGACGCTGAGACCCACGTGCCGGTCAGCGGCAGGTTTCGCCTGAATAATGTCGGCATGATGCAACGCTTGTCGATGGAAGGGCTGGGGATTGCGATGCTGGCGCAAGAAAGCGCGGCCGACGCGTTGGCAGGAAATCGTCTCAAGCCGGTATTGCCTGGCTGGCGAGGTAATCCTATCGCCGTGCATGCGATCACTGAGACCCGCCTGCTGCCGGCTAAAACACAGCGTTTCATCGAGTACTTGCGTGAGTGCTTGGGGTAGGGGGCTTAGTGCCTTAGGTGTCGAGTGTGGCCTAGCCCAATAACGTCTCGTAGTGTGTCAAGATATCTGCCTGTTGGCTAAGGCTACGCCAGTAGGCATAGCCAACAGGTATCCGGGTTGCACCCGCGTAGGAGACGCAATCCCGAAACTTCGCTTCCAGGTCTGCCTCGGTCAGTGGGTTCTGTGGGTACCCTTTGGGATCGATCACCTTCATCGTGAAGGATCGGGTTGCGGTTTTGATGGTGACTGTCGCCCAGGATTTCTCTGTCGCTGGCATGTCCTTGGGTTGTGCGGGGTCCGAGGTCATCGTGATACGTGGCAGAAACGCCATGAGGTCGCTGCGGGATAGAGCAGGTGTGGTGAAGGTGGACAGTGTCACGTCGCCGTCAAGCGCGGCGGCTGCCAGACAATACGGCATGCTGAAGCGGGCCTGCATGACATTTTCGGGGTGCGTGTACATCAAATTGCCCACCGCGGCAGCAGAAACGGCTGCATCAATGTGGAGGATGTCATGAGGTGCAAGATGATGTTCCTGCATCAGCGCTAGCACGGCATCAATGGGTCGATGCGTGCTGGCACAGCAGGGATAGCGTTTTTGCCAGACGCCAGGCGTCGGAGCGGGTGGTTGTGCTTCAAGCTTTTTCAGCGCCTGGCCAAAGCCGGCTGAGTCGGGGCCAGCCATCAGGTCGCGAAAGCCATGCTCGCCCTCGAACGGGGCGTGGTCTGCCGTCAGGCCTGCTTGTGCCATGCGTGCGGCAATCAAACCGTTCTTTGCGGCCAGTCCGGCGTGGAATGGCTTGGTGTTGGTGCCAAACTGGCGTTTGAATCCGCCCGATAGGCTGGTCGCGATGCTGAGTGCATGCAGGCAGGCTTCCGTATCCAGGCCCAGTTGTCATCTTTCGGCATAAAAGAGCCATTTCGTTTTCGGCATTTAGAGGCCACGGATTTTTCGGCATTTAGGAGCCAGGGCATTTCCGGCATTTAGAAGCCACCCTTTTTTCGGCGTTTAGGAGCCACCGGAAGGGTCGCCGGTACTGAACGCATCTTTCTCACCCCCCGTGAGACCGTTACCTTTGCAGCATCGTTACTGCAAGGAGATGACGGTGGCACGCAGGAGAATCGAGATGTATCAATACCGACAAGCTCTGCTCAGCATGCGCCGTGGCGACACCGACCGCCAGATCGCGCAGACCCGGCTGCTGGGCAGACCGAAGCTGGCCCAACTGCGCCAGCAAGCGCTCGAACGAGGCTGGCTTGAGCCGGACTCGCCCCTGCCTGACGACGCGGTGCTGGCCGAGGCGTTTGGCAAGACCCGACGCTCGGCCTCCACCCAGTCGCCCCTGGAGCCGCACCGGCAGCAAATCACCGAATGGATGGCGGCTGGCGTGTCCGGCCCGGTCATCCTGGCGCACCTGCAACGCTCACACGGCTACACCGGCAGTTATTCGTCGGTCTACCGGATGATGGTCTCGATTGCCGGCGCCCGGCCGGCCAAGGCCACGGTTCCCCTGGCGTTTGGCCCAGGTGAGGCCGTTCAGGTGGACTTTGGTGCGGGCCCCATGCTGCACGATCCGTGCCAGCGGCAAGGTGCGGCGCACCTGGGCCTTTGTGATGACCCTGTGCTTCTCGCGCCACCAGTACCTGGAATTCGTCTGGGACCAGAGGGTGGCCACCTGGCTCGGATGCCACCGCCGGGCCTTCGAATGGTTCGGCGGGGTGCCCCGGCGTGTGATCATCGACAACGCCAAGTGCGCCATCATCAAGGCCTGCGTGACCGATCCGGTCGTGCAGCGCTCCTATGCCGAATGTGCCGAGAGCTATGGGTTTCGCATCGACCCTTGCCCGCCGGCCGATCCCCAGAAGAAAGGCATCGTTGAGGCCGGGGTGAAGTACGTGAAGAACAACTTCCTGCCGCTGCGAACCTTTCGCGACATGGCAGACCTGAACCGCCAGGCACGCGAGTGGGTCGCGCACCATGCCAGTGAGCGCATCCACGGCACCACCCGCAAGAAGCCCAGCGCCCTGTTCAACGTCGAACGCAGCGCGTTGCTGCCGTTGCCCGGCATCGCCCCGGACCTGGGCGTGTGGCAACCGGTGAAGGTGCATCGTG
>JAJUGV010000056.1 GCA_029265795.1 Alcaligenaceae bacterium | reverse complement strand
GTATCACTGCCCAGCGGAACCGGCCCGACATCGTCACTGCCCGAATCCGCCGCAATAACGTCCGGCCCTGCTTCCACGCCGAGCTGAAAACTCTCCGTCCGTAAAGGAGCGAAACCCAGGTGCCCGTTGGGGCAAATTATCTTCAATGCATCCATGCCTTTGCTCTAATAGGAAATTGGGGCCGGCCACCATTGCGACCCCGTATTAGCCCTTAAGCAAAAGGGATGCCAATTTTCAAATTAAAAAAATAACCTTTGCAAATCAGTCAGTTATATCCAAATCAGAATCATCTTAGAGATTTCACCCTCGCGTTTTCGGGAAATCAGCGTGCAATACACACCATATGCGTGAATTCCGCGCAGCTGCCTTCAGGTACTTTCTTAAGGCACAATACTGCGCATCCGACCGAGCCCGACACATACCCGACGCACCGTTGGGTACGGCTCACCTGCGAACTTCTTCCTGTTGAATGAATCCTGCTTCTCCCGCCCCGGTCAGTTATCGCCAGGTGTTATTGCTGGCCATTCCCATCATTCTGGCGAATCTGACGCAACCTTTGATGTCTGCGGTGGACACAGCAGTTGCCGGCCACCTTCCGGGAGCGGAGCACCTTGCCGGGGTGGCATTGGGCAGCCTTCTGTTCAACCTCATCTTCTGGAGTTTCGGTTTTCTGCGCATGGGCACCACTGGCGTAGTCGCGCAGTATTTCGGTAGTGCCCGACCCGATTCCGTGGTGCTGACTGTCGCCCGCGGCGTGATCATTGCCGGTGGCATAGGGATATTGATTCTGCTCTTGCAAAGGCCGCTGATTCATGCGGGCCTGATATTGCTAGGTGCATCCGCAGAGGCGGCGGAACAAGCGCGCTTGTACGCCTACGGCCGCGTCTGGGCGGCCCCCTTCGCGTTAATTAATTATGTAATTCTAGGGTGGCTTCTCGGCTGCCAGCGGGTACGCATCGCCCTGGCCATCCAGATTTTGATCAATATCGTAAATCTGGCAGCGGTCTTAAGTTTCGTCTATGGCCTGGGTTGGAGCGTAAGTGGAATTGGCCGAGCCACTGCACTGGCCGACTTCAGTGGCACCGCGGTAGGCGTGTGGTTGGTGTGGCGCAGCTATCGCAGTCAAATCAAAACCCTGCAGTGGCAACAGCTCATCGAAGCCGGCGCAATGCGCCGTCTGGTACAGATTAACAGCCACATTTTCATACGCACGCTGTGCCTGCTGACCACCATGGCCTGGTTCACCCACCTGGGTGCCAGACAAGGCGACGCACTACTCGCAGCTAACGCCATCTTGTTGAATTTTCTGAGCTTCACTTCGTACGGCCTGGATGGTTTCGCCCATGCTGCGGAGACCTTGAGTGGCGCAGCGGTGGGCCGGCGCGATAGGCGGAGCCTGGCAAGGGTGATTAAGGTCTGCATGACATGGGGCCTTGCCGGGTCCATTCTCTATGCGGTGGTGTATACGATTGCCGGCGGTCAGTTGATCGCTCTGCTGACCGATCAGCCGGATATCGCTGCGCTGGCGCAGCAGTACCTCGTATGGGCTGTTTTTGCACCGCTGGTTTCCATGCCTGCGTACTTATACGACGGCGTCTTCATGGGTGCCACCCGCACACGGCCGCTCATGCTGATCATGCTGATCTGCTCGCTGGTTTTCATCGGCTTATCGCTATTATTGCTGCCCGTGTTGGGGAACCATGGGCTGTGGCTGTCGTTCCTGGTCTTCAACGCGCTGCGCGGGCTGAGCCTGAGCTTGACCGTAAAGCCGGCGATTTATGGCACGCTATCCATGTCACCCACGGAGAGCTGAAGAGCACGACAAGCCGTAACGCCTATCCTGGCGCGCCAATTGCCTGCGATCTGCTATGCCAAACTAACGCGCTCTATAGGACATGTCATCAGCCCGCCCCGCATCCGACGACCTCGGGAATCCCGATTCCCCATCGAAATGCGCCCAAATCTTCGGCTCGCTGTTGATCGTCTCCCCACATTTTGATGATGCTGTGTTTAGTTGTGGCAGCCTTTTGTCAGCCATGCCCGGCTGCACCGTAGTGACGGTGTGTACGGCACTGCCGGACGATGCGAGTGTGCTCACAGATTGGGATAAGCGTTGCGGGTTCTCATCAGCCCACGAGGCCATGCAGCATCGCAGCAGAGAAAACTCCCAGGCCTTGGACCTATTAGGCGCCAAGGCGGTCAATCTGGCATTTTTAGACGGCCAGTATTTAGCAAGCCCCCGCACGAGCATGGACCTGCTCGCTGACACCTTGCTGGCGACCATTGCCGAGTTCCAACCCGTATCGGTTCTTTCTCCTCTCGGGCTCTTTCATGCCGACCATATTCTGGTGTCCGATGTTCTATTAAGCCTGGGTCACCGCGCTGCAGGCGTACGTTGGTTTGCTTATGCCGACATTCCCTACTGCAAGAGTGCCCAACGTGTCCAGGAACGACTGGCCCGGCTGGCCGATCGCGGCATACACGGTGAGCCGGTTTCCCTCGTCTTGAACTCAGCGGGAAAGGCGTTGGCAGTGGAGGCCTATCGCAGTCAATTCCGCGGTCTAGGGCATACCGATGGCAAGCCTGTTTTGCAGCATACCGAGCAATACTGGCGCATGCATCACGATTGGGAGCTATTGTGAATGACGACGCACAGGTCAGTTGCACGTCCGATGTGACAGTCGTCGTGCTTACATATAATCGCCGCAAGGAATTGAGCCGCTGCCTGGAGCACTTGCTGGCCCTTGCGGAACGGCCCTCTGTAGTGGTGGTGAATAACGGCAGTACAGACGACACCAGCACCTTCCTGCGCACCCATCACCCTGAAATTTGCGTGATCAACGCTGGAACCAATTTGGGCGCCGCGGGACGCAATCTTGGCGTGAAGGCAGTATGCACACCCTTTGTCGCGTTTAGCGATGACGATACATGGTGGGCGCCAGGCACCTTGCCCCGGGCTGTAAAACTGTTCGAGCACCACCCCGAGATCGCCGTCATGAGTGCTCAGGTCTTGGTGGGACCGCAACAACGCCGGGACCCTGCCTGTGTGGCCATGGAGAACAGCCCCTTGGACGCCGTGCCGGGTGTCGGGCCTCGCCTGGTCGGTTTCATGGCCGGAGCCTGCATTATGCGTGTGCATGCCTTTCTTGAAGCCGGAGGCTATTGGCCCCCATTTTTCATCGGCGGTGAAGAAGCATTATTGGCCATCGACTTGTTGGATGCCGGCTGGCAGATCGCCTATGCGCCTGCGCTGAAAGTGCATCACTGGCCTTCAGTCCAGCGCAACACGGTTCTCCGGCAACACCTGATTGCCCGCAACGAGATATGGACGGCCATATTGCGCCTTCCCTGGTATGCGGCCTCTGAGAAAGGCAGTAATCGATGGCGTAATACGGCAGTTGCCAGGTAGAGAAAGGCACCGGCTGCTTACCGTGCTTGATGCGCGTGAAGCGTTCTTCCTCTACGGCGGCTAACACCATGCCGTCCTTCACCAAGGCAGCCGCACAATCGTGAAACGTGGCGTTGATACCCAAAGTCAACATGGTGGCTCCTTCGATTTCAGGCTACTCCGGCCAATCGTTGGCGGCTGGTCGTGTCGGTAACGGCCAGTAATTCGATGACGGCAGAGCAGACTTCTTCAGGCCTGACCCCTCGCAAACAAGCGTGATGGTGTTCGGGGCAGACACTGCGATAGCAGTACTTGCACGGAACGTCGTTGTAGAGCACCCGTTGCGGGACCTGCCAGGGAGTGTGTTGCGGGTTGGTCAAGGCATAGAGATCGACCACCGGTGTGCCGAGCGCAGCGGCGATATGTACGGGGCCCGTATTATTGGAAAGCAACACCGATGCTTGCTCGAGCAGGCAGGCAAACTCACCCAGCGACAGCATCCCTGCCATGTCGATAAGTGGCACCCGGCCATTGCAGGCTTGGACGATGCTCTGTATCAGCGACCGCTCAGACGCGTCCCCCGTCATTACGATGGGGCCGGCACGATCTCCAATCAGCGTCAGAGCTTGTGCGAATTGATCAGCCGGATAGCGTCGGGAAGCCGCCGATGCCCCGCAGTGCGCCACCATCCACTTGCCTGCAGTCGCCAGGGTGGTCGACGCAAGCTTGTTCTTCAGGCTTTCCCGGTCCTTACTGCGCGTTGTGAAGGTTAGCCGGGTATCCGCGCAACACGCTCCGACCGTCGCGACTAGATCCAGCTGGCGCTGCACCTCATGTCTGATTTGTTGTTGAGGCTCGGTTTCACGGCACCAGTCCGAGATCAGGTCATACGGGTTCTCGCGACAATGCGCCAGCACCCGCGGAATGCCGGCAAGCCGGCACAGAAACGCCGCCGGCAGCGGGCTTTGGCTATAAACGGTGAAAATAACTGCGGCGTCGTAACGCATGCTGCGTAACGTCGTGATCATCTCGAGATCGGGCGTCACGCCCTGCTCCGGGTTTTTGACCCAGGGTGCAGCGTAGGTAATAACACGGTCCACGTACGGCAAAAATGCAGCCAGAGCGCCGGCCGCGGGCGATGTGAGAAGATCCAGGCTACGGCCGGCTACGGCATGCTTCAGTGCGCGCAAGGCCGGGGTGGTCATCAGTACGTCGCCCATATTATCGAGGCGGACGCACAAAATCCGGTGCGCCTGCTGCCATGGATCTTCGGCAGTCATGTAGCGGCCTCCTGCGCCTGCATTGCTTCAGCAACGAAGCGACCCGCCTCTGCGAAATCTTTCGCGCAGTAGCGAGGCAACCGCCACCGGCTCGTCTTCCATTGTGTTTCGTTGCCGTTGTCGATCAGCACGGTCTCACAACCTGCCCGGCGGCCGGCCTCGACATCATCCAGTATGTCGCCGATCATCCATGAGCGCGAGAGGTCGATGCCATGTTGACGGGCGGCGGCGAGCAATAAGCCGGGCGCAGGTTTCCGACACATGCAAACGTGGGAATGCGCAACGACGATGCCATGCGGATGGTGGGGGCAAAAATAAAACGCCTCAAGCGTCGCGCCCGCCTCTACAAAGAATTTTTCCAGTCGCTCCTGAACTCTATACAGATCGGCTACGGCAAACTTGCCTAGTGCGATGCCGGGCTGATTCGACACGACGATCAGCGGCACGTGAAGTGCCGCCAATTCCGACAACCCCTCGGCGAGTCCGGGTGCCGGCCTCATTTTTGCGGGATCCACGTTGTAAGGCTCGTCCACCAGCAATGTGCCGTCCTTATCCAGGAAGATTGCGGGTCTCATGGCCAAGAGGTCTCCCTCATGGGCAGCACCATGACTTCCGGAATGACCGTTTCGGGTGGCTGAGTCAGCACGAACTTGACGGCACGTGCGACGTTCATGGGATCTTGCAGCAGCTCCACATCAATATCGGGAAAGCGCTCCAGAAGGAAGGGGGTACGCATCCCGCCTGCAATCACTGCAGACACCTTGATGCCGCTTCCCCGTAATTCCGCATGCAGAGCGTGGCTCAGCCCCACCAGCCCCCATTTGCTTGCGTGATAGGCGCTGGCATTCGGCCACGCTCGTCGGGCTGCAGTGGAGGCAATGTTGACAATGTGGCCACCGTGCTCCAGATAGTTCAGACCGTGTTTGGAAAGCAGGAAGGGGCCACTTAAATTAGTAGCCAAGACGCGTTGCCATTGCGCGCTGTCCATATCCTGTATCCCTAGCGTCACGTCCACGCCGGCGTTATTCACAATGGCATCCAACCTACCGAGCTTTGTAGTGATCTGTTCCAAAGCCTGCATGACTGCGGCCTCATCGCTCACGTCCATTGCGAACGCTTGTGCTTGCCCACCTTCCTGCTGCAATGTAGTGGCCACTTTACTCGCAGCGGCCTCGTTGATATCCGCCACCGCTACGCTCGCACCCGCCCTACAAAGCATCGTGCAAATGGCGGCGCCCAGGCCGCTGCCGCCACCAGTCACCAGTACAACGCGCCGATTCAGGTCTTCAAAATCAGAAGTTTCCATATCGCGCCTCAGCCTAGGAAGTGGTGCTTACTGGCGACAGGGACACGCCCTTGATGCCCGGCCCCCTGCGACAGCCGTTCGCGAGCTAGGGCGGGGGTCCGTTCGGGCCGAGTTCGAAAGCTCGCCGATTTCCAGACTGGGATTCGACTGCGGTGCAGCTCCTGAAATATTTGATTTAGTTCCTGCCCCACCGCGCGCCAGGTAAAAAGCCCACGTGCGCGGGCGGCGCCGGCGCGCCCCATGCGCATACCTAAACTGCGGTCGTGGGCAAGAATAGCCAAGCGAGCAGCGAGTGCATCGGCATCTTTCGGCGGCACCAGATAGCCGGTCTTACCGTCAACCACCGTGTATTTAATGCCTCCGGTATCCGAGCCCACCACCGGACGGCCGCAGGCCATCGCCTCAATGGGCGTTATGCCGAACGGCTCGTACCAGGGGGTCGTTACGAATACGTCGGCAGCACTGTAGTAGCGATTGAGCACACTGCGATCGCGGCTGCCGGTAAATTCGACCGCATCTTCCACGCCTTCCTCCTGAGCAATTCGCATCAGCCGGTTGAGCTCATCAATATCGCCGGCGCTGCCGCTGGTCAGGTCACCACCGACCACGCAAAGTCGGGCCCGTACTCCATGCGTTTCACGTAGCCGCGCCAATGCCCGGATCACGTTGTCTATTCCTTTACGCGGCACCATGCGCCCAAGTTGCAGCACATAAAAAGTGTCGTTTTCCCAGCCCAGCAGTTGCCTCGCCTCGTGTAAATCCATGGGCGCCAACTCTTCGGGGTCATGTCCGCAGGGAACCATGCGGATGCGCTCCGGATCGGCGTCATACAGCTCGATCAGGTCGCACTCATCTTGCGGGCACTCAGCGATGATGCAGTCCGCCTCGCGCACAATATCCTCTTCAATGGAGAATCGCCTGTCTGAGAAGTGATCATCCTGTTGCTGATACATACGACGCACTTTGCCCAGCGCGTGGAAGGTGACGGCCAAGGGCGTGTTCGTGAGTCGTGCCACCGGCAGTGCCGCCATAGCTGACATGAAAAAGTTGGCGTGTATCACGTCATATTGCATGTCATGCCGGCGTACGTAGCTCTGCAGGTACTGACTGAATTGACCCATGTAAGGCAGCAGCGATTCTTTGGGTAAGCGTCGCGCGGGGCCGGCCGGCACATGAATGACGCGGACGTTTTCATCCCACTCCATTTGATCGGAGAGATAAGGGTTGTCGAGCCTGGTGAAGACATCCACGCAGTGTCCCAACCGCGCCAGCTCACGTGCGACATTTGCCACGTAGACATTCTGCCCCCCGCTATCCGCGCCACCCAGTTGCGCCAACGGTGAGGCGTGCTCGCTCACGATTGCAATTCTTTGCATTTTTAGTCTCCAGTAAATGGATTGCGGGGCTCATCTCGCCCCGCTTCCGGCGCTTTTTTCTTATCTGTGCCCGCGCCGTGTCGTGATGCAAATACCATGCCGTTCACCGCACTTCTCGAATATGATCAGTGGCTGCGCGCCCGGCGTCGCAAGATAAGGCTTACCAGCTGAACCAGAACCACCGCATATACGCAGCACCATGAAAGATTCCGTCAACAAGCACCCGCTTCGCCACGCCGTTCATCGAGCGATCCTGTCTCGTAAAAGTACGCGCGCCTTCCTCCCGAAAACCGTCGACCCGGCAATCATTGACGAGCTTCTGCAGATTGCAGGCAGCGCGCCGAGCGGCAGCAACATCCAACCATGGCAGGTGCACGTGGTGTCCGGCGCTGCGCGCGACAGGCTTTCGGCTGCGTTGCTGTCAGAACACGAAGCAGGTAAGCCTCCCGTCCGCGAATACGACTATTACCCGCAGGAATGGCGCAGCCCATATATCGAACGTCGTCGCGCCACCGGCTGGGGCCTTTATGGCGTGCTGGGGATCGGTAAAGGCGACCGCGAAGCTTCTGCGCGCCAGCATGGCCGCAACTACGTGTTCTTTGATGCGCCCGTCGTACTCATCTTCACCATAGACGCTGACCTGCCATTTGGATGTTGGCTCGACTACGGCATGTTCCTGCAGAACATCATGATCGGTGCTCGCGGGTACGGGCTGCATACCTGCCCTCAAGCCGCCCTCGCCAACTATCCACACATCGTCAAGCAGCAGCTGGGCATCGCCGACGACAAGATCGTGATGTGCGGCATTGCGATCGGGTACGAAAACCCGGATGAGCCGGTCAATACGTTCCAACCGACGCGCATCCCGCTGGAAGATTACGTGACCTACCACAGGGATTAGTCATCGCCCCTACGGGCTTTCCCTAGCGTACGGCTGGGCGGAAGTGGTGCTTTTCCAAATCGGAATTGGCTCGGACGGCGCTCTTCCCTAAACTCGACTGAGCGACAAATGACGATGTGCGCAAGTGCAGAATTCCGTCCGCGCATCGCAGCGAATCACAAGAATCACAAGTAGAAACTCCGGCCCATCGCCCCGGCGTCGGGCCGGCTCACCCCCAAAGGAAGTTTCGTGTTTCTGGATATCCTGCCACTTGCCTTAGTCGATGGCATCGCGTACGCATGCCTGTTATTCCTGGTCTCGATGGGCCTGACGCTCATATTCGGCGTAATGGGCATACTCAATGTTGCTCATGGGGCTTTTTACGCATTCGGGGGCTACGCCGCAGCATCGTTCATCATGATGATCGCGCCGGCAACGGAATCAGCCTGGATTCCTCTGCTTTCCCTGTTCCTGGTCGCCATTGTTGTCGGCACAGTGCTGGGCGGCATCATGGAAATCGTGCTCATCCGCCGTACACAGGGGTACGACCCCATCCTCAAGCTGCTAATCACTTTCGGTGCGTTGCTCATGCTGGAAGATATCCAGCGCTTCATCTGGGGCGCCCAGCCGTACAGCGCAAGCGACGTCGTGGGGCGCCTGGGCAATATTGAATTAGGGGGCATCACTTACACCACGTATCAGCTCGTCGTGGTTCCCGCGACGGCACTCTTGGCATATGTAGGGCTGGAGTACTTCCTGCGCCACACCAATCTGGGCAAACAGATGGTGGCGATTACGCATAACCGTGAGGTCGCGACATCGCTAGGTATCAATGCCGGCAAGATCGGCTTAATCACATTTGTGATCGGGGCCATCCTTGGCGTGTTGGGGGGCGCGCTTGCCTCCCCGACCACGTCACTGGTGCCCGGTGCCGGCGCCGACATGATCGTCCTTTCCTTTGCCGTGGTAGCCACAGCCGGGCTTGGCCAGATCACCGGGGCCCTAATCGCGGCGCTGCTGATCGGCATCTTGCGTTCGATCGCCGTCTATATGGCGCCTGAAGTCGAAGTCGCCGTGCCCTACATTATCATGGGGCTCGTCCTGCTAGTTCGCCCTCACGGGCTGTTCACCGTCGCGCAAACGAGGACGATCTGATGATTTACGCCGTCAGCGCGGTCAGCGCCGTACTCGTTCTGATCTTGGGTTATTTCCTGCCATGGGTCATCACCCCGCTGGTCATCGGTCTTACGTATGCCATCGCGGCGCTGGGCGTGTCGGTCATGATGCGTGCCGGCCAGGTGTCATTCGGGCATGCCATGTACGCCTGCATCGCCGCCTATACCGTGGCGTTTATCGCGCGGGCCTATCCCGGTACCGACACCATTACACTGATTGTGGCCGGTGTACTAACCGCCACCGCAGCCAGCGCCGTGATCGGCGTCTTTATGGTTCGTTACCGGGGCATTTTCTTCGGCATGCTGAATCTTGCGCTCAGCATGGTGCTTTTCGCCTTGCTTGGTAAGCTCTACCACATCACCGGCGGCACCGACGGGCTCCGTATCGAGCGTCCTCCTTTCTTAGGAATGGAACTCGCACGCGGCCCTTACGAGTATCTTTTGCTGATTCTTGCGCTCATTATTGCGTTGGCGCTTGCCTGGTGGGTTCAACGTTATTTCCGCTCGGGTAACGGTGCCGCTTTGGCGGCCATCAAGACCAACGAAACGCGTCTTGAGTACCTGGGATTCTCCGCTTACATCGTCATGTGGCGGGGGTATCTGCTGTCGGCCATTGTGGTGGGTTTTTCCGGCAGCCTGCTGGCTCTCATACAAGGCCTGGTCACCCCCGAACTGGGTCTGTGGCTGCGTTCCGGCGAATATGTATTCATCGCCATTCTGGGTGGTGCGGGGCACGCCATCGGCGCCTTCCTTGGGGCATTGGTATTCGAAGCAGTCAAGCTGACTTCCGCCGCCTATTTCCCAGGCCTTTGGCAATTCATCCTTGGCTTCACACTTATCATCGTGATCTTCCTGTTCCCGACCGGGTTCGTCGGGCAGTTAGCAAAGCGCGTGAAACTCTAAAGGAGGGTGACCGAAACGATGCAACCCCTCATTAAGACTACCGGTGTACACCTATCCTTCGGCGGGGTACTGGCGGCCGACAACATCGACTTCGAACTCTACAGCGGTGAGCGCCTTGCCGTGATTGGTCAGAACGGGGCCGGCAAAACCACCTTCATCAACATTTGTACGGGCTACCTGAAACCCCAAGCCGGCAAGATCTGGTTTGACGGCCACGACATTACGGCCATGAAACCACGAAAAATTGTACGCATGGGCCTGGGCCGTTCCTTCCAGCTGCCCCAGCTGTTTACCGAACATACCGTTCGTGAATGCATACAGATTTCGGCCGCCCGGCAAAACCCCAGGCTTAGTGCATTCAAACCGCTTGCCGATACGGTCGACTCTCACGAAATCGAAAGTACGCTAGAACTGGTCGGCCTGCGCGAGGATGCCCAGGTGCTTTCCAGCGACCTGCCCGAAGGCAAGCGCAAGCTGCTCGATGTCGCCATGGCACTGGCTTTACGGCCCAAACTCATCATCATGGACGAACCTACCAGCGGCGTAGCCTCCGAAGACAAACACGATTTGATGCAAACGGTGATGGACGCGCTCGATGAACGCAAAGTGACAAGCTGGTTTGTGGAGCACGACGTCGACATTGTCGCTCAGTACGCCTCGCGCGTTGCTGCGTGGATCAACGGTGCCATCGTGGCAGACGGCCCTCCCGACGATGTGCTGAGCGACCCACGCATCAAGAGCGAAGTTCTAGGAAACTGACACATGCTTAAGTTAACCGGCATCAACGTCGATCTGGCAGGAAACCGAGTCCTGCGCGATGTCGAATGCGCCTTCGACAGGGGCACCACTGTCGGCATAGTGGGAAGAAACGGGGCAGGAAAAACCACGTTGTTGCGTACCATCATGGGGCTTACCAAGCTGCGCTCAGGTGAAATCCACCTTAACGGCACCCTACTTAGCGCCCTTCCCGGCCACGCACGGGCGGCGCACCAAATTGGTTACTCGCCTGAAGACCGGGGAATTTTCCCCACCATGTCGGTGGAAGAAAACCTGCGTCTTCCATGCAACACGCTCAAGATGTCCAAGCGTGACATCGACACTCGTCTACAGGTCGTACTGGAAGTCGTACCCGACCTGGGCCCCATGCTTCAGCGTTCTGGGTCGGCACTGTCTGGTGGTCAGGGCAAGATGGTGGCGCTGGGGCGCGCCATCATGGTGGGCACCCGCCTTTTGCTTCTGGACGAACCCTTTCAGGGACTCGCTCCCCGGCTCAGCCAGCTCTATACCGAAGCCCTGGGCAGGCTGCGCAATTTGCAGCCTGAGCTATGCGTAATCATCACCGAATCGAATATCAAACTACTGGGCGATATGCCCGACTACATCTGGACGATTGAACGTGGTTCGATCTCTTTACTCCATTCTCGCACTGAGCAGTAACAGGTCGATCACCCACCGCCACGATGCATAAATGAAGGAGCAACAATATGGGACAGCTTGAAGGGAAAGTCGCACTGGTCACCGGAGCAGGCAGCGGCTTCGGCGAAGGAATCGTGAAACTTTATGCCCGCGAGGGCGCTCAGGTGATCGTGGCCGACATCAACGAAGACGGTGCCAACCGTGTGGCGGCGGATATCGGCAGTTCGGCCCTGGCCATCAAGGGTGATGTTTCCAAACGGGAAGATATCCAAAATATGGTGGACGCGGGGCTGAAAGAGTTCGGCTCACTCGATATCGTTGTCAACAACGCAGCCATTACGCATAAGAACCAGCCTATGCTGGATGTCGACGAAGAGATGTTTGACCGCATGTTCGCCGTGAACGTGAAGTCGATCTACCACATGACGCAAGCCGTCGTTCCGGTCATGCGTAAACAGGGGAAAGGGGTCATTATCAATATCGGGTCCACTGCAGGGATCCGCCCTCGCCCCGGTCTGACCTGGTACAACGCGACCAAAGGGGCAGTGAATCTGCTGTCCAAATCCATGGCCATCGAGCTGGGGCCGGACAATATCCGGGTGAATGCCATCTGCCCGGTGATGGGCGTTACAGGCATGTTCGAGCTCTTCATGGGTTTACCCGACACCCCCGAGAACCGCGCCAAGTTCCAATCCACCATTCCGCTGGGTCGCTTCTCCACACCGAACGATGTCGCCGCCGCCGCTTTGTTCCTGGCAAGCGATGCTGCCGAGTTCATCACGGGAGTGGAGTTCCCCGTAGACGGCGGTCGTACCATCTGACTCACCCTAAAGAGGCATGACACTATGAAGATTCGTGCTGCTTTACTGCGGGAGATGGGCATCGAAGGCCCATACGCTCAGTCCAGGCCTGTGACCATCGCCGAAGTCCAACTAGATCCCCCCGGGCCCGGTGAAGTACTCATCCGCATCAAGGTCGCCGGCCTCTGCCATTCCGATCTCTCGGTTATCAATGGCGACCGGCCTCGGGCCCTGCCCATCATCTTGGGACACGAATCTTCTGCAGAAGTCGTCGAGACCGGCGAAGGCGTAAGCGACCTGTCCCCGGGCGATCACGTAGTCATGGTGTTCGTGCCTAGCTGTGGCTGCTGCTTTCCATGTATGAAGGGGCGGCCCGCGCTATGCGAACCCGGTGCCGCCGCCAACGGGAAAGGCACACTGCTTTCCGGTGAGCGTCGGCTGCGCATGGGAGATGAATACATCAATCACGCCACGGGCGTATCCTGCTTTGCGGAATACGCGGTCGTATCGCGCAGGTCCTGCGTGAAGGTGGAGGCGGACATCAGTCACCGCGAAGCTGCGCTATTTGGTTGTGCCGTACTGACCGGAGCCGGTGCCGTACTCAATCGGGCGCAGATGCGTGCCGGCGACACAGCAGCCGTTGTGGGTCTGGGCGGAGTGGGCCTCAGCGCCCTGCTCGCAGCGGCAGCATCAGGCCCCCGTCGGCTTGTGGCCGTTGATCTTTCCGACGAGAAACTACAGCTCGCCCGGGAGCTTGGCGCAACGCATCTCGTCAATCCGCGCAACATCAGTTCAGATGCCGACCTGCTCGAAGCAGCAGGCGGTCCCGTCGACTACGGCTTCGATATGGCCGGTGCCGTTCCGGCATTCGAAACCGCTTACAAACTCACCGCAAGAGGAGGAAGCACCATTACTTCGGGCCTGCCTAATCCGGCTGCGCGGTTTCAGCTCCCGCTGGCCCAGATGGTCGGGGAAGAACGAGAAATTCGGGGCAGCTACTTGGGGTCCGGTGCGCCTGCGGTGGATATTTCTCGTTATATCGACCTCTACAAGGCCGGCAAGCTGCCCGTCAACCGACTCATGGGCAGGACGTTCACGCTGGACGAGATCAACGAAGGCTTTGATCACCTCGCATCGGGCAGCAGCTTGCGCGATGCCATTGTCATGTAGTCACTTGGAGACAAATCATGCAACTGAAGAACAAGTTAGCCGGTCTCGCTGCCGCAGTGGCGCTCGCCACCGGCAGCCCAGCGGCCCTGGCCGCCGAGAAGCCATCTGAACTGCATATTGGCATTTCCACCTACCTGTCCGGCTCCGCCTCGGTCTTCGGCGTCCCCGGCAAAGAAGCTGCTGACATCCTGATTGCCGACCTCAACGCCAAAGGGGGAATCGGTGGAGTGCCGGTGCGGGCCTCTATTATCGATGAAGGGGCGGGCGGCGAACGATTGCTGTCCGACTACCGCCGGTTGGTGGATGGCGGCATCAGCGTTATGTTGTCGGCCATCTCCAGCGGCCACTGCGGTATCGTCGCGCCTGTAGCCGAAGACCTGAAAGTGCTGAACATCATGTGGGATTGCGGTACTCAGAATGCGCTTGAAGAAAAAGAACTCAAGTACGTGGTTCGCACACAGGCCAACGCCACCACTGAAATGGTGGCGCAGGTGCTTTACCTCATGAAAATGAAGCCGGATTTCAAAACCCTGGCCATTGTGAATCAGGACTACGCCTGGGGCCGCGACTCGCGCGATATCTTCCTTGCGGCACTGAAGAAGTTCAAACCCGATGTCAAAGTCGTGGCTGAAATGTTCCCGAAATTCGGTGCCTCGGATTTCTCTACGGAGATCAGCCGTTTGCAGGCCCTACGTCCCGACGTGATCCTCTCTACGTCCTGGGGTGGCGACCTCGACAACTTCGTGCGTCAGGCATCCCAGCGCGGGCTTTTCAAGAACTCCACCTTCGTGCTGTCGTTGGGTGAAAGTTCCCTTGAGCGTCTGGGCGATGCACTGCCGGAAGGTGTGATCATCGGTGCGCGCGGTGACCATTATTGGATGCACCCCGAAACCAAAGACGACCCGGAGCACAAAGAATTCGTCAAGAAATTCCATGACAAGACCGGTGCCTACCCTATCTACCCGACTTATCACATGGCACAAGCATTGGCCGGGCTGAAGGCGGGCTATGAGAAGGCCATTGAAGAAAACGGCGGTAATTGGCCCACGGTGGAACAAGTGGCCGCGGCTATGCACGACATCAAGTTCAAGGGCTTCGGCCGCGAGATCACACTTAACCGTGCCGATGGTCAGTCACTGGAAGCCCAGCTCTTTGGTATCACGACCTCTTCACCCGACCACTCGTTCAAGGTGTTGAAGGACATCATGATTGTCCCGGCAGAGCTCGTTACCCCGCCCGTCGGCATGAACACCTTCAAGTGGATCGAGGCGGAACTTACGCCCGATGTGTTGAACAGCGACCAGCTTAAGAGCTATTGAGCGTGTACCCGCCGGGTGTCCGGCTCGTGTGTCAGTCCACCCCGCAGGCGCAAGCCCGACGGGGTGTTCTCTTGCATGGTCGCCCGTAGCGGCTTAGCCCTGTTTTTCCGTTACCCACGCTCGCCACAGCACCACGCTGCATACAAGTACAGGAGCTGCGGTCAATACGTAGCCTGCAGCAAAACTGCCCGCCGCTTCGCTCAATAACCCAAACAATGCGGGAAGCAGCAAAGTGCCCAGGAAAGTCACTGACAGGGTACCGCCGGTGGCTACGCCGGCCATACCCGGGGGTGCGAGCCTGGCCACTGAAGCAAGGTAAACCCCATTCCATCCCGTGGCGGACACGCCGAACACGGCGGCTAGAGCCATGACCAGAAACAACGGAGCGTGGTCGCTAAGCAGACCCATCGCCACCGTACTGGCCGCCATGATCAACGACAGCACGACGAGGGTGCGCGTGGAACCCAGGAACCGGTCTGCGATATAGCCCCAGACAATGCGCCCCACAACGCCTCCGACCTGAGCAACCGACAGAGCGATACCCGCCAGAATCAGGCTGTATTGCAGTTCGTTATGCAGGTAAGTAACCAGATAGCCGGCCAGACACAGCTGCACGCCTGAAAATACAAAGGAAGTCGCCGCCAAGCGACGCAGGCCATTGTGCGACAGCACCAGCCGTAACGGTCGTAGCACACCTCCAGCCCGCAAGGGTGCACGCGGGTCGCGGTCTTGGTCGTGATCCTTGCGCAGGGGCTGACCCAAGCCGGCACATAACAGACACACTACGGCAACGGCTGCAATCGCCAGGGCGGGCCCACCATACGAAGCCAACGGCGGCGCTACGAGGCCGGCTAACATGCCGCCGACGGGGACCCCGGTCTGCTTGATGGAAAAGACCAGCCCGGCGCGATGGGCCGGTGTATTGCGAGCCAGCAAATGGGAGCTGGCCGGCGTAATCGGGCCGTAACCGAGCCCAATCAGAAAGGCTCCCAGCACCACCGCCGGTAAGGCGGGCGACATAACCAACACTAGCCCCACCGCACAGATCAGCAATCCGACCTGGCTCACCCGGATGGCCCCATAGCGCTGCACCATCTGTCCTGACATCAAGCTGGCCGACATCGCCCCTACATAGGCGATGGCGACATACACCCCTAACAACGACACCGATACGCCGAGCCGCGCAGCGAAGGCCGGGGCAACAGCGGGCACGGTTAGCATGGCCATCGACACCATGGCCTGTATGGCTAATGTCACTGTCAATACCCGCCAGGTATCACCGGATGATGTCTGTGCTGCTTGCATGGGTATCACTCCTCCGACAATGCCGTCAACCGACCACTGATCGCCCAGAAGGTGGCGCACAGCACCGCGCTGCCGACCGTACCGCAGGCCAGCAGCAACGCACTTCCGAATAACAATGGCGCCACGAAGCCGGCCACCACGGCGAATACCAGCATTTGCATTGTGCCTTGCACTGACGAGGCCATACCGCGCAGGTTTGGGAAAATACTCAGTGTGACCACCGTCATACCTGGCAATGCGGTCGACATCCCGAACCCGTACACGGCGATGGGCAATACCGCCCAAGGCACGGTCGGAACGAAGAACAGGTTATAGAGTAGATTGCTCAGTGCCCCAAGGCCCATGATCCCCTGCCCCACCAAGATCAGTTTGGCGGGATTGACGCGACCGGCAAGCCGAGAACTGAGCATGGAGCCACATACCGAGCCGCCGATAAAGGGAATGAAAAGCCAGCCGAAAGCGGTTTCCGGGAGCCCCAAAATGTCCATGATGAAGCGAGCCGCCGAGGCGATGTAAAGCCCGAAACCCGAAAACGCCAAGCCCACAGCCACTACAGCGACAAGGAAACGGGCATTGCGCACGACGCGGAGATAATTGCGCATGATGACGCCCAGCTTCATTTCCTGCCGAGCCTTGGGCGGTAGCGTTTCGGGCAAATGGCGCCAGCTTGCCACGATCAGCAGCACCGTAAGCACTGTCAACAGAAAAAAGATGGATCGCCAGCCCAGATGCGCACTGATGTAACCGCCAAGAATGGGCGCAATTGCAGGCGCCAGACTGAAAACCATGGCGATATTGGCGAACAGCCGCTGTGCATCCGCCCCCTGATAACGATCGCGCGCCAACGCTTGCCCCACGATACGCCCGGCACCGGCCGAGCAACCTTGCAGGCCGCGGAAAAACAGCAACCAACCGTAGGAGGGAGCCAATGCGGAGCCCAAGGACCCCACCAAGAAAATGAAAAGCGCCGCGATAATAACGGGACGCCTGCCGAAGGTGTCAGACAAGGTGCCCCAAAAGAGGCTCATGAACGCGAAACCCAGCAGATACACACTGAGCGTGTGCTGCATCAGCACCCTGTCTACGTGCAGGTCTTCCGCTATCCTGTCAAAGGCCGGCAGATAGGTGTCAATAGCAAACGGGCCAAGCATGGCAAGGCCCGCCAGCATCAGTGTCAAGACACGAAGATTGGTCATGCAGTGGGGGAAGAGAGTGTGCAGTCGCCTGACCTCGGCGGAGTGATATCGATCTTAGCATGCACCCCGCGCCTTCCCCGCGGCTTGAAGCCGTCACTCCATAGCGATATTGCGCTCCTTGATGATCTTCGACCATTTGTCCGACTCGGCCTGCATGAATTCTGTGAATTCAGCACGCGTCGTGGGGTGAGGCGTCAGCCCCAGGTCGTTGAGCTGCTTCTGGACTTCGGGATCGGTCAGCACCTTCACGATCTCTTGATTCCAGCGCTCGAGAATGGGCTCGGGAGTTTTACCGGGCGCCATGAAGGAATACCAGTTCAGCGCTTCGAATCCCTCGTAACCGGCTTCGGCTACAGTCGGCACATCCGGAAGGTATCCCGGGCGTTCCAGACCGGTCGTGGCCAGAGCCACAAGCTGACCGGTGCGAATATAGGGCAGCGCGGTCGGGGGCGCGGAGAAGTAAGAAGCCACACGTTGGCCGATCAGGTCCTGCATAGCCTGCGCGCCGCCCTTGTAAGGCACGTGCACCAGCTCGACACCCGCATACATGTTCAGCAGTTCACCCGCGAGATGCGAGGCGGAGCCCATGCCCGTGGAAGCGAACTCAGCTTTCTCAGGGTTCTCTTTGGCCATTGCAATGAACTCTTCGAAGCTCTTTACGCCTACGCCCTGATGAGCCACCAGCACATTGGGAAAGTGGACGGCACCGGAAACAGGAGCCAGATCCTTGAACGGATCGTAAGGCAGCTTCATGAGGTGCGGGGCGATGGTCAACGGCCCGACGGAACCCAGCAGTAATACCGTGCCGTCAGCGGGCTGCGTGGAAACATGCTGGTGCGCGATGTTGCCGCCCGCACCTGCCCGGTTCAGAACCGCGATGGACGTACCTGTGTTTTCCGCCAGCTTGCTCGCGATCAGACGCGTTGCAGAGTCAGCGGCACCGCCCGCAACAAAGCCGACCACGATAGTAATGGGTTTGTCTTGCGGAAACTCCTGTGCCGATACTGCGCCTGCCCCCAGCAAAGTACAGGCAAGCGTCAGCATGGTCTTGCGTATGAATGGCAGAGTGGTCATTCCCTACTCCTTTAGTTGTATCTCGACGCGGCGAGTTTAAGCGCCAGTAACCGCTCGAACCATCCCTCAGTCTCTCTATAGGTCTTTACAATTTGTGAAGAGGTG
>JAJUGV010000179.1 GCA_029265795.1 Alcaligenaceae bacterium | reverse complement strand
CGAGAAGGCCGCCGAAAGATCCAGCGTGACGTCCGGCCATTCCTGCCGGAAGGCGTCCATGGCGGGCATCAACCACTGAAAACATGAGTGGCATTCGATGGCCAGATGAAGACGCCCGGTTCGTCCGGCTGCCAGGCGCTGTAGTTCCCGCTCGGTGGCCTTGAGTCGGGGCAAGACTTCTTCAGCAAGCGACAACACGCGCAGGCCCGCGGTGGTGAGGCGCGCAGGACGCGTCCGGCGATTCAGCAGGGGGGTGTTCAGACGTGTTTCCAGATCTCGGATCTGGTGCGACAGCGCCGACTGCGTGACATAAAGCCTTTCTGCTGCCTCTTGCAGGCTGCCTGCTTCGTGTATGGCTGCAATGGTTTCGAGGTGGCGAATTTCCAGCATGGATTCATTCCAACGTTAGCGTCAAAAAGTGAAGTACGCGACAAGTTCTGATCAGGCAGCGCTCGACAACGTTGTTTTAGTATGAGTGAGATTCATTCTAAACATGGTGCATTTGATTTTGATTCAATTAATTGTACCCGCATAATGCCCGACAGAACGCGTGGTTTCAGCGAATTTCGCCAGGGCCCGCGTCAGGATTCATTGAAAAGGTGACACATGACTGAAATACATAGCCTGGGTTTTCCACGCATGGGGCAACAACGCGAACTGAAGTTTGCGCTGGAATCGTACTGGGCGGGTAAAACGGATCAAGCCGAATTGCTGGAGACTGGCCGGCAACTTCGTGAGCGGCACTGGGGTTTGCAGGCCGGTACAGCTGGTCCCGGCAAGACACTGGTACCGGTGGGGGATTTTGCATGGTACGACCATATTCTTGAATGGACGACGACCTTAGGGGCGGTTCCAGCGCGTTTCGGGCAATCGGCGGCTGAGCCTGTCACGCTTGACACCTTGTTCCGCATGGGACGGGGGCGCGCACCGTCGGGCACTCCGGTAGCGGCCTGCGAAATGACCAAATGGTTCGATACCAATTACCACTACATCGTTCCCGAGCTGACTCCTGGTCAGGAATTCCGGATTGCACGCGACGATCTGTTTGAGCAAATTGAAGAAGCTCTGGCGTTGGGTCATGCTGTGAAGCCGGTTATTCCTGGTCCATTGACATGGTTGTGGCTGGGCAAGGGCGATGCATATTCAGCCGGTCCTCATGACGCCGGAAAGCTCGAATTGCTGGATAGGCTGTTACCCGTGTATGCGCGGGTGCTGGAGCGAGTCGCTCAGCTTGGCGTGGAGTGGGTACAGATTGACGAGCCTATCCTGGCTCTGGACTTGCCCGCAGCATGGCAGGAAGCTTTCCCGCATGTATATCAGGCGCTTGCCGGTCAGGTTAAGATTTTATTGGCCACCTATTTCGGAGGCATCACACATCACCTTGACGTGCTGGCGAACCTGCCGGTGCAGGGTGTGCACGTTGACCTGGTACGTGCGCCCGAGCAAGCCGGAACTGTTGCCGCCGTCCTTGATGGTACACAGGTGTTCTCTGCCGGAGTGATAGACGGTCGGAATATCTGGCGCACCGACCTCGACAAGGCACTTGAGGCGCTGCAACCCCTGCATAATCAGTTTAAAGAGCGGCTCTGGCTGGCTCCTTCGTGCTCGCTCCTGCATGTGCCCATCGACCTTGATGCCGAGCATCAGCTCGATAGTGAACTGAAATCCTGGATGTCATTCGCTGTGCAGAAGCTGGATGAGCTTCACTGCCTTGCCGAACTGCTCAACAACAGCACTGATGAATCAGTGAATCGAAAGGTCCGGGAACAGGGCGAGGCACTTCAACGACGCCGCCAGTCGTCCCGGATCCATCATCCCGAGGTCAAAAGCAGGCTCGGGAATCTCCGCAGCTTGCCTCGCGAGCGGACCCCATTTGCCGAACGTATTGCCAGACAACGGAAGGCGTTGGACTTACCTGACTATCCCACCACCACAATCGGCTCATTCCCGCAAACGCCTGAGATACGCCGACTCAGAAGGGATTGGCGAAAAGGGGTGGTGTCCGATGCGGCTTATGAGAAACAGGTGCGAGCCGAAATTGAATCCGTGCTCCGGTTTCAAGAGGAGGTGGGTCTGGATGTGCTGGTGCATGGTGAGCCCGAACGCAACGATATGGTCGAATATTTTGGTGAACTGCTGGGCGGCTTCGCCTTTACGGAGCAGGGCTGGGTTCAAAGCTACGGCTCGCGTTGCGTCAAGCCACCGGTCATCTACGGAGATGTGCTTCGCCCTGCACCCATGACCGTAGGATGGAGCAGCTACGCACAATCGTTGACCGACAAACCGCTCAAGGGCATGCTGACCGGTCCTGTAACGTTATTGCAATGGTCGTTCGTGCGGGACGATCAACCCCGGGAAGACACATGTCGACAGCTTGCATTGGCACTGCGAGACGAGGTCAGCGATCTGCAGGAAGCCGGCATACGCATTATTCAGATTGACGAACCGGCGTTCCGGGAAGGCTTGCCCTTGCGACGTTCAGACTGGCAGCAATATCTGGATTGGGCGGTAGACTGCTTTCGTATTGCCAGCTCTCATGTCGCGGACGAAACTCAAGTGCACACCCATATGTGTTATTCGGAGTTCAACGACATTATTGAGGCTATCGCTGCGATGGATGCCGACGTCATCACCATCGAAACGTCCCGCTCTCGCATGGAGCTGCTGGAGGCCTTCGAAGATTTTTCGTACCCCAATGACATCGGGCCGGGAGTCTACGATATCCATTCGCCCAACCAGCCCGACGTGAAAGAAATGGTTGAGCTGATTCAGCGCGCCGCCGCGCGCCTGCCAAAAGAGCGCTTGTGGGTGAACCCGGATTGTGGCCTCAAGACGCGCGCGTGGGCCGAGACCCGGGGCGCTCTCGAAGCCATGGTGGCAGCAGCGCGTTCACTACGCCAGATGGCATAGGCAGAAGCAGGCACCGATCGTCGGACCTGGGGCGTTTATTTGAGGCGCTTCCGACCTGCAGCGGCGGGCTGCGTTATACTTCTTCAGTTTATCGTCTCTGTCCGCCCCTGCATTTTAATGCCGTTGCCTGCCCCCGAAGTTTCTCGCAAACTGATGCACACCCGCACTGTGCGTGTGGACGCGTATTCGCGCGAGGACGGTTTGTGGGATCTTGACGCCGAGCTTATCGATGTCAAAGCTTATGACTTTCCCCGGGAAGACGGCACGACGCATGAAGAGGGCGATCCGGTGCATCATATGCACCTGAGAGTCACCATTGATCCGGACTACACCATCACTGCGGCTCAGGCGGTATATGATGCTGCCCCGTTTGGGGAGCATTGTTCCGGCATTTCCGGAGCGTACCGAGGCTTGGTGGGCTTGAACCTGCTGCGTGGATTCCGCCAGGCCGTCAGTGCACGCTTTGGTCGCACGGCAGGTTGTACACACTTAACCGAGCTTTCGTATCTTCTCCCCACCGTCGCCGTGCAGTGCATGGCGGGTCGCAGGCGCGAAGAGCGGATTCTTAGCGGCACCTTGCCTGACAAGAAACCTTTCGAGCTGGATGGGTGTCACGCTTTGCGTGTGGATGGTCCGGTGGCTGCAAAGCATTATGCCAAGTGG
>JAJUGV010000067.1 GCA_029265795.1 Alcaligenaceae bacterium | reverse complement strand
AGTTTTACTCATTCTGCAAGTTAGCAGGATTTCGTCCTTGGCCCCGACATGGGGTCATCGGCGGCCACGTTCAACCGCGAGCACACCCGCGGCGTTTGGCGGCTTCGTTGACAGTGCGTAGCATTCTGTTTAGACTCCGCCAGTGTTACTGGATGCTGGATTTACGACGGATAGTCGGTCAGCCGGCTACAGCTAACATCCATCGATGGGTGTGACCCGCAACAAAATAGGACGACTGTTTATTATGGCTAATCCGTACTTCAACGCTGCCTACTACTTGGCGAATAACCAAGATTTGGTCATCGCCGGCTACACCGAAGCCAATGCCGAGGAACATTACAATGAATTCGGCGCTGCTGAAGGGCGCGCCCCCAATAGCTGGTTCAACGGAACAGCATACTTGCTGGCTAACCCTGACCTGATCGCTAACGGCATCACTCTGTCCACCGCATTGGAGCACTTTGCACAGTACGGTGTTTACGAAGGTCGCATCTTCAGCGATAACCCTTCGCTGGCTCCGTCGAATTTCGACGCTACAACATACGCAGAAGACAATGCTGACGTTGCGGAAGCATACGGCATCGACCCGGCTGATATTACTCCGGCTCAGGCTGCTGACCTTCTGGCTCACTATCTGGCATACGGCCTGAATGAAGGCCGCAAGGGTGCTGGCACCGAATTTGAAGAAGCGGCGCGCGAAGGCGAGCTGATTGAAGTTGTCGGTTCTGATGATGTTAATGGTTATGTCAATGTCGGCACATCGGGCGACGATACCTTTGTATGGACAACCGATTGGTTGGGCGACAACGCCAATGTGAACGGTCTGGCCGGCAACGATACCTTGAAGGTTTCTAACCCCGATGCTTGGAGCCGCGATATCACGTTGAATCTTGCCGCCGTGGAGAACATCGAAATCGGTGAAGAGATCGACTCTGTCGAAGTAACGGGCACGGGCGTCGAGAAAATCACGCTGACTAAAGATGCTGGCGATGTCGAATATATCGGCAGGAATGTGGCTAGTTACGTCCTTAACGGCGATCACACACTGACCCTTTATCTTGACGGTGTAGACGGTACCTCTGACTCCATCTCGGCAACCATCAACGATGACGGAGCGCTCTGGGCGTACGGCGTTGAAGAAATGAATGTCACGCTTGGTGCCAACGCAGTTGCAGCCTACCTGTGGGCTGATGAAGCGGACGGCTCTACCGTTACCTTCAATCTGACCGGCGGTAAGGCAGGCAATGTGGTTGAGCTTGGCTTCGACAGCGAAGATTCTGCCGAACTCGAGTCTGCAACTATCGATGCAACTGGTGTCCTGAGCGACATCAGCTTGGATGCTGATGGTGACATTTTGCCATCCCTGCAAAATGTGGACATCACTATCAAGGCGGGTGCTGGTGATGACGTCATCGATATGACTGGCACCTTCGCTGGTAAGAAAGTTACCATCAACGCTGGTGCTGGTGACGACGAGATCTACGCTTCGGATGGCGTCGACACCATTACTGGTGGCGCTGGTAAAGACGGTTTCTACTTCGGTGAAGATACTGCTACGGCTAAGGTCAATGCCGACGGCGAGATTACCGCTGTTGATACGATTACCGATTTCAAACTTGGTACCGACGTGCTGCTGATTGAAGAGCTCAGCGCTGTGGCCGATGTCGCGGTAGCCGACTTCTACACCAGCGAAGAAGGTCTGGTAACGTTCGCAACTGGCTTCCTCACCGGTAAGGCACTTGAAGACGTCGTTTCCGCTCTGAGCGACGAGATTGCAGCTACTGAGGGTGCGGTGTTCAGCTTCAAGGGCGAAACCTATGTGTTCGTTAGCGGTGGCACTGCTGGTGACATCACTGACGACGGCCTGATCAAGCTCGCAGGCGTCAAGGCTGCTGACGTTGACGTCGCAGACTTTGTCGGCGCACCCCTGTAATGCTTTGATTTCCCTCTGCGAGGGAGATGCAGTCTGAAAAAGCAACGCCCGCCTCGTGCGGGCGTTGTTCATTTTGGGCGCCATAAAAACTGCACCCTCTCAAGCACGTTTGCACCAAAGCAGGTCTGAGTACAGCGCAATTGATATAATCCGCGATTATTCTCAGACAGAGCCGATGTGACCTCACACAGCCACCCCATCAGTCCGCGATACATGGTGCTCAGCCTCATTCAGCATCGCGCGCTTCTGTGGAACATGACTCGCCGCGAAATCTGGGGCCGGTACAAAGGGTCGTCGATGGGCCTGTTGTGGTCGTTGTTCACGCCCTTGCTCATGCTGGTGGTCTATACCACCGTCTTCGGCGGCATCTTTCAGGCCCGCTGGGGTGGTAGCGGCAGCACGGTGGAGTTTGCCCTTCAATTATTCTGTGGCATGACACTGCACGGGCTGTTGGCAGAGTGTCTTACCCGCGCGCCCAACAAGCTTTTCGAGCACGCCAACTACGTTAAGAAAGTGGTGTTTCCGCTGGAGATTCTTCCGGTAATCGTGGTGCTCAGCGCTTTGTTCCACGCGCTCATCGGTGTTGCCATTCTTGTGGTGGCGTCCGTCATCATTCATCAGGCGGTGTATGCCAGCCTGGTGGCTATCCCGCTAGTCTTGTTGCCCTTGGTGTTGTTAAGCCTGGGGGTAAGCTGGTTTCTTTCCGCCACCACGGTATACCTGCGCGACCTGTCTCAGCTTACCGGCCTGCTTGCCACGCTGTTGCTCTTTCTGGCACCGGTGTTTTACCCGGTCAGCATGCTGCCAAAGGCCTATCAGCCTTTGATGAAAGCCAACCCGCTCACCATTCCCATTGAGCAATTGCGCACCGTGATTGCGGGGCAATGGCCAGACTGGTCCACCTTGTTCATATACAGCTTTATCAGCTTGGTCTTCGCCTGCCTGGGCTTTGCCTGGTTCCAAAAGGTGCGCAAGGGGTTTGCCGATGTCCTCTGAAGTCGCAATCAGAGCGGAAGGGCTCAGCAAGCACTATCACATCTACGACAGGCCGCATCATCGCCTGATGCAGATGCTGTTTCGCGGCCACCGCCATTTTCACAAGACTTTTCAGGCGCTGCATGATGTATCGTTCGAGATCCGGCGCGGCGAAACGGTGGGCATTATTGGCCGCAATGGCGCAGGCAAGTCGACTCTGCTGCAGTTGGTGTGCGGCACGCTCACCCCGTCTGCCGGTGTGGTGGACGTCAAGGGCAGGGTTGCGGCGCTGCTGGAACTCGGCGCGGGCTTCAACCCGGAATTCAGCGGGCGGGATAACGTCTACCTGAATGCCTCCATACTGGGACTGAGCCGCGAAGAAATCGACGCACGCTTCGATGCCATTGCAGCCTTCGCAGACATTGGCGATTTCATCGAACAGCCAGTCAAAACCTATTCTTCCGGCATGTACGTGCGTCTGGCGTTTGCCGTGATTGCGCACGTGGATGCTGATGTCCTCATCATTGACGAGGCGCTTGCCGTAGGCGATGCCCTGTTCACGCAGAAGTGCATGCGCTTCCTGCGGCGTTTCTGTGAAAACGGCACGCTCTTGTTCGTGAGCCACGATAGTGCGGCCGTTACCAGCCTGTGTGAACGTGCCATCTGGCTGGAACACGGGACGGTGCGCGCCATTGGGCCGGCCCGGGATATCTGCAAAGACTACAACGCAGAAATCTACCAGCAGGATAGGGCGGCGACTCGTGTCAGTGCTGCCAAAGAAGGGCGCGACGTTGAGCCGGCTTCGGCCCCCAAACCGGCCGCTAAACGCATACAGGCTATCGACTACGCCCCGCAGCGTGTCGAAGACAAGCGCTGGGAAATTCTTAAAGGTACCCCGCTGCACAATGCCATGACGGTGCAGGCCTTCAACCCTGAAGACAGCTTTGGCACCATGCAGATGGAGGTGCTGGATGTCTGGCTGGAAGGGGAGGACGGTTCCGCCTTGAGCAGCATCACCGGCGGTGAGATTGTCGAACTGGTGGTGCATTACCGCAGCAACATCGACATCGACTCCGTCATTGTCGGCTTCCAGCTAAAGGATCGTCGCGGGCAGATTCTGTTCGGTGACAATACCTGCATTACGACGGCGCAGAATCCCGTCAGTATTCGGGCGGGTGAAGAGCAGAAGGGCAGGTTCCGCTTTCAAATGCCGCTCTTGCAAAGCGGCGAGTATTCAGTCACAGTCTCTGTAGCCGAAGGCACACAGACTGACCACGTTCAGCATCATTGGTTGCATGACGCGGTAATTCTGCAGTCGCTCTGTGCCAGTGTCAGTACGGGAATCATCGGTGTTCCCATGATGGACATAAGAATAGACTCAGTGGCGCCTCGAGCTGGCCATCCCTAACAATGCTGCCTGCAACTCCCCTTCCTGTACTGGTGGTAAGGCTGACCACCGACGCACGTCCTTGGCGCTTTCCTCGCGACGCTGACATCAGCTTTCGCTTGCTCAATGTTCCCCTGGTATTTCGAGCGGGTGAACCCGGCCTGCCTTATTCCTTCGCTGCGTCTCCCGGGCGTTATCTTGCCGACTTGCTGGAAATAGGGGTCGAACAAGGTTGGCAGGGCCCCATTGTGGTTCTGAATCCGGGTGTGCAATGCGACATTGACCACCTGCGAGCCGTCTTGGCCGAGCTAGGCGATCTAAGCTTTGGTAGCGCAGCGTGGCGGGCTGGCGAATGTCTCATCTTGGAGGACTACAGCGGGCACCCTTTGGCATACGCTTTCAATACACGGTGGCGGCCCAGCGTGGAACACTTGCATGCTATCCGATATCTCAGCGGCCGCGATGCATCGGTGGATGCTGAAGTGCTGTGCGCAGCCAGCGTGGCCAGCCAGCCGCGCAAAGTTCGTACGCCCCCCGGTTTACCACTGGCAGAGGCTCTTCCTATTTTTCACGGGATGGAGTCCATGGCAATCCATGCAGCGCGGGCCTACCGTGACATGCTTCGTGCTGGTACGCGTAAAACGCTAGCTGTCGTTACACACCATGCGGGAGACGTGCTGCTCACTGTTCAGGCTATCGAGCGTTGCGGCCGTAATATCGATGGCATCGTTGTCCACGCATCATACGCGGATGTCGCGCGTGCAGTGCAGGGGGCCTTGCCTATCTATGCGTTGGAAGGTCCGTTGCCAGCGCGGGGAGACGTTTCTTCCCCGCTGCACCCGCTCAACGAAGAGATTCTCTATTTCGAGCAAGTTGTAGCTCCGTCGCTGCCGGAGGGTGCGGCCTTTCTGTTCCTCCGACCCTATCGGGGCTATATCGAAGCTGACTACACCCTGGCAGCGCAGGTCGCCTACGCAGTAGGGAGGCGAGGAGATGAACGTCTATACGCCCCCGCCTTCACTTTGGAAGCACCAGACGTAGATACGATAAAGGCTGTCCGTCACAGGTTGCCGTATGTTCGGGGACGGCGAGTCCTGCTGCACTTTGATGGTGGCTGGCCTCTGAAGGTTTACCCGCCGGGGTGGCAGCGTGAGTTAATCGAACTGTTGTGTGAGGCAGGGTTTGAGCCTTCGGTGCTTGGCGCTAATATTCCCGGCATACCCTCGCACCAGTTCACCACCCTCGCGGCTCTGAATGAGCTGATGGCAGAGCAGGACCTGCTCATCGGCATGGACTCCTTTCCCTGCCACTATGCCTCGCAACGTTTGGCGCTACCCACCATTTGTCTCTTTGCGTCCACTCGTATGGAAAACCTGGCGCATGCGGCCAAGGATTATGTAGCGATGGAGCAGGGCCTTTCCTGTTCGCCCTGCGGCCAACGGGAGGTCTGCCCCAGGTTTGGCGGGCATGCATGCCGGAATTTCGTGCCCCCCGCCATCGTCACCAAATTAGCGCTTCAGTGCTTGCAAGAACAATGACACGCACCATATTCACTATTTGCTCTGCAAACTATCTGGCGACGGCCAAAGTGCTGATGGACTCCTTGCATCAGCATGAACCCGATAGCCGGCGTATTCTGGTGTTGGTGGAACGTAACTGGAGTCAGGAACAGCTGGCGGGGCTGTCAGCGTTGCTCCATTGCGAGATCCTGCCAGCAGATGCCTTGGGTCTGCCTCAGCTTGAGCGCATGGCCTTCCAGTATGACCTCACCGAATTCAATACCGCCGTCAAACCGTTTGTGTTCCAGCGGTTGTTTGGTGAAGGAAGTGATGCCGTCATATACCTGGACCCCGATATTAAGCTGTACCAACCATTGGGCGAGCTCTGGGCACAGTTCGAACGGTGCGACGCGCTGGTAACGCCACATATCACCGAGCCCCTGCCGGACGACGGTCTGGCTCCCACCACCGAAAACATGTTGCGCTGCGGCCAGTACAACTTCGGCTTTGTCGGGCTGGCAAGGCGGGAAAAATGCGAGCGTTTCCTCGAGTGGTGGGCGGACAGGTTGACGAACCATTGCATCTTTCATCCCCAACACTTCTACTTTGTTGACCAGTTCTACGGTGCTTTAGTCACCAGCCTCATTCCAGCCACAAGGGTGTGGCACCATCAGGGCTACAACTTTGCCTACTGGAACGCCCCGCAAAGGCATCTGGAACGGCGAGCAGACGGCACATGGGTTACTCCAGACGGCGAACTGGTGTTCTTCCATTTCTCTGGGTTTGTCCACGATGACCCCGCAGCACTCTCCAAACACCAGAACCGGGTTCGGGCAGAAGCAGGGTCGACACTCGAAACCATCGCGATCGAATACGGTAAAGAAGTGGCTGCTAATCGGGATCAGGTGCGGTTGTATGCCACACCCTATTCCTTTGCCCTGTACGACGACGGGAAAGCCATTCAAACTGCAGAGCGCTGGGCCTACCGCGATTTGACCGAGGCTGAGAAGGCCGACTTTGGCAACCCATTTGACCCTTCCACTCGGGAACGCCTCGCCAGCTACCGCGATTTCGACACAGTCAACAACTCGGCAACGGGCATTCTATGGGAACTGTGGGCGCTGCGCAGGCAGGCGGAAACTGCGGCCGAAGAGGCTAAAGTCCAGATGACCGCGCTTCGGGCAGAGTTGCAGACGGTTAGCGAACGGCTGGCTCAGGAACAGTCGAAAGTGCAACAAGGGCAGGCACTGCTTGTTGAGGCACAACGCTACATAGAGATGGTTCACAGCTCGGTGAGCTTTCGCATCGGTCGGGCTATCTCTGCGCCATTGCGCCTGGGGAAGCGCTATGGTGGTGGAGCCGTGCGTGGCGGCAAGGCTGCCGCCCGCCAGTTCAATGACTATCGCCGCCGCAATGGTTGGAAGGCGGCACTGGGGGAAAGTGTACGCTTTCTACGGCGTGAAGGGCTGAGCGGTGTTTGGCGGAGGGTGCGCCCCGTAGCTGGGGCCACGGTGATTCCAGCCACGCACAATGTCCGGCCACGTGCTCCCTTACCTTTACTGGCACATACAGAAACGGTCGACATCATTGTCTGTATTCACAATGCACTGGACGACGTGCGCAACTGCCTTCAGTCAGTTCTGCGACATACGGCCCCCCCTTATAGGCTGATTCTGGTTGATGATGGCAGCCAGCCCGAAACGCGCGATTACGTGCGCGAGTTTGCGCAGAGCCAGGGGTTACTGCTGATTCGTAATGAAGAAGCCAAAGGCTACACCCTTGCTGCCAACCAGGGGCTGCGCGCCAGCACGGGCGACTTCGTCGTACTGCTGAACAGCGATACCATCGTCACCCCGCGCTGGGTCGATCGCATGTTGCGGTGCTTCCGATCCGACCCGAAGATAGGGGTGGCAGGCCCATTAAGCAACACGGCCTCCTGGCAGTCAGTGCCGGAGGTGTTCAACGCTGACGGCGACTGGGCCGACAACCCTCTGCCAGAGGGCATCAGTATTGATGAAATGGCTGCGCAAGTTGCCGAACTGAGTGCCTGTCAGTATCCACGTGTAGGCTTCCTCAATGGCTTCTGCTATATGATCCGTCGCAGCACGTTGGATGAGCTGGGCGGCTTCGATGAAGAAACATTCGGCCGGGGGTTCGGGGAAGAGAACGATTTTTCCCTACGTAGCACAAAGGCGGGTTGGGAACTGGCGGTTGTGGACGACGCTTACGTTTTTCACGCGCAGTCTCGCAGTTATTCCTCGGAACGTCGTCTGAAGCTGGCCAAGTTGGCGGACGAAGCACTATCGCGCAAGCATGGTAACCCGCTCATCTGGGAACAGGTCAAACGCACCCGTTATAGCCTCGCTCTCGCATCCATGCGGGCCCGCATGCAACATTGCTGGCAGCGACGCGAATCGCTCGCCGCTGCAATGGCCCGCCACGACGGGCGCCGGGTATTGTTCATTTTGCCGGTCACCTCAGCGGGTGGGGGCGGGAACGTCGTTATACAAGAAGCGCGTGCCATGACGCATATGGGCGTCGATGCGCGCATCGTCAACCTCACGAAGTATCGGGAATGGTTCGAACATCATCACCCCAGCCTGGACGTACCGGTCGAATACATTGACACACCCGAAGGGCTGGATGCACTGCTGGAAGATGCCGATGCCGTAGTCGCAACCCTTTATCTGACAGTGGAGTGGGTCGCAGAAAGCCTTGCTCGTACGAATAACGGCTCCGTTGTGGCAGGGTATTACATCCAGGACTTCGAACCGCACTTCTTCCCTGAAGATGATCCTGAGCATAGAAGGGCATGGAAGAGTTATACCTTGCTGCCCAATATGGTCCGCATTACCAAGACGGAATGGAACCGCCAGGCAGTCCTGGAGAACTGTGAAGTGGACTGTGTGGTGGTCGGCTGCAGTTATGACACTAGCTTATTCGTACCTGTCCGTCAGAAGAGCGAAGGCGCACCTGTTAAAGTGATTGCGATGGTGCGTCCGGCAACGCCCCGCCGAGCCCCTGAGCTGACCTTGAAAGTATTGAAAACCTTGCATGAGCGCCTGGGCGACCAGGTCCAATTGCGGTTTTTCGGTGTGGCGCCAAATGACTCCACCCTGGCGCGCATGGACACTAATTTCCCGCACACGAATCTCGGAGAGTTGTCACCGGAAGGCGTGGCAGAGGCACTGGACGACTCCGACATCTTCCTGGACTTTTCCACTTATCAGGCCATGGGGCTGACGGCGCTTGAAGCCATGGCCTGTGGGGTAGCAGTCGTTGCGCCCATCAAAGGTGGTTCGGGTGACATAGTTCGCCATGAGGAGAACGGCTTACTGGTGGACACCAGCGATGAGCAGGCCTGCATAAATGCGGCGCTACGCTTGGCCACCGATCATGCCTTCCGTCAGAAACTCCAAGCTGAAGCCGTTGCAAGTGCGCCCAAGCACACCCCCGAGCGTGCTGCAGCACGAGCTTTGGACGCTCTTTTTCCCGCACCATGATGAAACACCTGCATATTCTGTTCGAGCATAGCGGTGACCAATTGCCGCATGGCTGTTCCATGGTCCGGCTGCTACGGCCATTGACCTACCCCGGCTTGTCCACACCCTGGCGTGTCACGCAAGGTACGGCGCTGCCGGAAGATGCTACGCCGGATATCGTCGTCGTTGAGCGATTGTGGAAACCTGAGACGGACGTACGAAGTGCTTTGGATTTAATTCACACGCTTCGGCGCGCAGGCAGCCGCATTATTTACACGCTGGATGATGATTTGCTGGGCCTGAATTTACCACCTGCGCGAGCAAACGCCGTACGCATGTTTGCGCGCTTCGCAGATGGGGTCATTGTTTCGACGGAGCCACTTGCGGGCCGGATGCGCGGTCTGAATCCGAACGTGCAGGTGGTCCCCAACCAGATTGACGACACCCTGTTCGGCCCACCGCGCGAGCCTCGTGACGCGGGTGAGGTGGTCACCATGGGGTACATGGGTACACTGACTCACCTGAATGACCTATTGAGCATCCTGGAACCGCTACGGCGTGCTCTGCACGAGCAAAAGGGGAAGTTGCGCCTTGAACTGGTTGGCGTCTCTGAGAACCCACATGTTCTCGAGCTTTTCAACGGCTTGCCCGTTGAACTGAAAAAAGCGGACGGTCATGTGGCTTATGACCGTTTCGTCCCCTGGGTGAAACAGAACCTGCAATGGGATTTCGCTTTGGCGCCGTTAGCACCTTCTGCAGTCAATGAATGTAAGTCTGACCTCAAGTTCCTGGATTACGGTGCGCTATCGATTCCTGGAGTCTTTTCGGCGTCCACCACTTACAGTGACACGGTTCGGCACAATGAGAACGGTTTGCTTGCAGCGAATGCAGACGAGTGGTGTTCAAATATAAAGCTAATGGCTCAAGATGCTGACATGCGCCGCCGGCTTGCACTTGCCGCTCGTGATGAAGTGTATTCGCAGCGCTGTTTGAAACACCGTGCGCAAGACTGGGTCGCCGCCATTGAGCGGTGTATTGAAAAGTAAACTAATCAGCAACTGCCGGCCTATGTCTTTCTTCCAGCTGACATTCATACTTCTCACAGTGGCGGCGTTAGCGACGGGCCAAATACTGTTCAAACTGGCGTCAGAAACGCTTTCATTCACTGCGTCAGGTTTTCTGGCCAGCCTGTTCGACCTTCGCCTGCTGGCTGCACTGTTCGTCTACGGGGTCGCCACAATAATGTGGCTGGCAGTATTGAAGATGACACCGCTCAGGCTGGCCTACCCTTTTATTGCGTTGGCCTTTGTCATCGTGCCGATTCTGGCTCACTTTATACTGGGCGAGAAAATAGGTTGGAATACTTTCGCCGGCGCTGCTTTGATTGGCGTTGGAGTATGGCTGTCGGTATGGCGGTAAGCATTAGATACGCCGGTTCACACACCATAACCTGAACAGCGAAGCACATTTAGCACTACCGCGCCCGGCTTATATCCCCGTGGCACTGTTGAACCTGGCGGCCTTAGTTCTGGATAAATCACTCTTGACAGATGGTGGTATGGAACACGTATGCGCGAGCAGTACTGAACAGCATGGGCATAAAGTCGTCACGCCCGACGCACCCCGCCGTGTGTCCATGGCAATCGCGGTGGTGATTCCCTGCTATAGGGTAACACAGCATGTGTGCTCAGTTATCCAGGGAATCGGGCCGGAAGTTTCTCGCATCTATGCTGTTGACGATGCGTGTCCAGACGGTAGCGGAGACTGGGTGGAGAAGAATTGTGCTGATCCTCGGGTGGTAGTGTTGCGCAACGCGCAGAACCAGGGCGTAGGGGGCGCTGTCATGACTGGCTACCGGGCAGCTCTGGCAGATGGCATGGATATTGTTGTGAAGATTGATGGCGACGGTCAGATGGACCCCGGTATGGTGCCGGACCTCGTTGGCCCCATCGTGCGCGGGCTTGCCGACTATACCAAGGGCAACCGCTTCTTTTACATCGACAGGCTCCATGTCATGCCGAAGATCAGACTCTTCGGCAATGCGGTGTTATCGCTCATGGCGAAACTGTCCACAGGGTACTGGGATATCGTAGACCCCACGAACGGCTATACAGCGATTCACCGCGATGTGTTGCACCACCTTCCGTTTGACAAAATCAGCAAGCGGTACTTTTTTGAAACGGACATGCTGTTCCGCCTGAATATCCTGGGGGCCGTTCCCATAGATATTCCCATGGATGCGAAGTACGGCGACGAGATCAGTAGCCTGAAGATCCGCCACATTGTTGGAGAATTTCTGTACAAGCACACGCGCAATTTCACCAAACGCATTTTCTACAACTATTACTTGCGGGGTATGTCGCTGGCATCCCTGGAGTTGCCACTGGGCATACTGATGCTGATATTTGGGGTCGTGTATGGCAGCATCCAATGGGGCAAGACCCTGGCAACTGGAGTCGCAGCGACTGCTGGCACAGTAATGCTCTCGGCATTACCTGTGGTTATTGGCCTGCAGCTGATTCTGGCATTCTTGGCGCACGATATAAGTTCGGTGCCGCGCAGACCATTTCAACTATTGAAGTATCGTCAGAATGCTAGCCGACGTCGGAAAGAATGATCGCCAGGCAGATAGTGAATGTACGGACATGACCGCATGACTACCTTTCCCCGGTTATCGAAGGGCCGATATGCCGTGTATGTTTTGCTTCTCTTACTCGGAAGCGCAATACTGTCCGCATTGATTCCCCCACTTCAGTCGCCCGATGAACGGGAGCATCTGACGAGAGCTTATTTGCTGACTCAGGGCGAGATATTGTTGGGGTCACAACCAGGAGTTGGTTCCGGGGGCAATATTGACCGAGGGTTGCACGAATATCTTCAGTTTTACTTCGATAAATTTCTCGCTGACCGGACTGCTGTGGTGCATAAGGAAGACGTCGAAGAGGCGAGTAAATTCCGGTGGTCCACCGAGAGCGTGTTCACGCCAACGGGGGCTAACGTTTATTTTCCGCTCATCTATGCGCCCCACGCCCTAGGGTTGGCTGTCGGAGAAGCTCTCGATCTGAGTATCGATACATCGTACTACCTTACGCGATGGGTGGTGCTTCTAACATGTTGCGCAATTCTGGCATGGGCTTTCAGGTTATATCCACCGCCCGTAGCGGTGTCCGCTTTATTGCTCATCCCAATGTCGATCTTCCAGTTCGCAAGCCCCAGTCTTGATGGCGTGGCAACGGCAGTTTCGATCCTCGGGGTGGCCGCATTTGCACGGATTGTCCTGTTGCGTGAGAGAGCGGGCGCAGGCCCCTTGATATTGCTCTCCATTGCAGTGTTCCTCGTGGCTTCGAGTCGTACTCATTTGTTGCCCATGGTCTTGCTTATATTTACCGCTGCTTACTTTGGGCAGGGAAAGCGCGCGTGGGCAGCGGGCACGATAGTTACTTTGTTGTTAATCGGTTGGGTCGGGGCAGTAATGCAAACCAATGTCGACCTGAGGGTGGATACCGGGTTGTCCCCTTCCAGGATTCTGATGCATTACATGGCGAATCCGTTGTCGTTTTTGAGTGTTTTATATAACACAGTAACCGACCCCGATATTTTCGGCTTTTATGTCGAATCGTTCGCTGGAGTGTTGGGGTGGCATTCAATCTGGTTCGCAGATTGGGTCTACTGGACCATATACTCAATCATCGCGGTTGCGGTATTACTCTCGATCTCTCGGTGGCAGAGGCGTCAGGAGACATTGGCGCGCCTGAGTCTGGTCGTGTGTGCGGTGTCGGCTGTCTTTCTCACGTTCTTGGCCCTTCTCATTACATGGAATGTTCATCCAGCCACTGTAATTCACGGGGTGCAGGGGCGATATTTTCTCATTCCATCGATACTGACAGCTTATGCATTCTCGTGGCGGAGCCAGGACGTTTCTCCGGCACAGTGGCGTAATACTTTAGGTGTGGCCGTGGTGTTGACGCTTTGCGTCTTTTCATTTTCGGTTTCTGCGCATCGCCTTCTGGAAATCTATCACCTTTCGCCCAGGGGCGAACAAACGCACAAAATTGGAAGCCTAGGTACAGGCCGACATTTTGGCGAGCTCGTACAGGGTCGTGAATTTGTGCAAACTTTTGTGGCGGAAGGAGAGCTGATCCGCCGCGTAAGGGTGATGGCTGCGACGTTCGCGCGCCCCAATTCGAGTTCGGTTACGATGCAGGTACTTGACGACAATGGCGTCGAGCTGTTCGCTGCAACGCGCTCGGTTGATGGGCTCCAAGACAACGATTGGCTGGTCGTCCCGATGGTTGTGCCGGTGGAACGCGGTAAACTATATCGGTTGCGGATGACCTCTTACGATGCGACAGCCGGTAATGCGATCACTTGGTGGGCTGCGCATAACGACGCCTATGAAATGGGTGCAGGCTACGTGGATAACGTGCGGCAACCCGTGGATTTCGCATTTCAAATCGAATTTGCGCTGTCTGTTCAGTGAACGTGACTTTACTAGTAAACCTGTTGACAGCATTCCCCCCTGTTCCTGATCATGTCTGCTTTGCGACACAACAATAGAAGGGAGTGAGTCGGGCAAGGTACCTGTCGTACCCAATTGTGCTGGTGAAAAAATCGCATAAGCCACATTTTGCGTCGTTTGTGTGAGGATCGGAGCAGGTTTTCGGCCAGCGCTCACCTGCGGGCGAGCGCCGTTCAAGCTTCTCCCAGCTCAAGGTGTGCTCAAGACTTGGAAATACTGGATTTCCAGGCAGGGCAAAACCTCGGCTGCCGGGACCGATGACCGTCACTCGCCAACTTGTAAGTCGAAAACTACGCTGCCCAGCGATAGCTGGAGTGCAGGCCGCTCAACCACTTCTGACGCACGAGCTTGCGCGGGGTCTTGAAGAAGTCGGGATCGTTCGCGGCCCGGTTGTTCGTCACATCCGGCAAGACCGGTGGTTCCGTGCCACAGGCCATGTGCGGCCTGGCCGTGTTGTAGTACTTGCGGAATTCGACGAGTAACCGGTTCAGATGACGGTCATTGACCGGCTGGACATCACGCAGCAGCTCGTCGGACAAGATTCGGTGGAAGCGTTCCACGACCGCGTTCTGCCACGGACACTTGTAGCCAATCCGGATAGTCTTTATTCCCATGGCCGGTAGTGTCTGTTTGACGATCGGCAAGCAAATGCTGTCCCTGTCCATGACGATGGCTTCGGGTAGCGCGTCCAGATCCATGAAGGCGTTGCGCAGTCGCTGGGCCACCCATTCTGCAGAGGGGTTGTAAGTCGCACGCGACCAGTGCAGCACGCGTCGTCCGTGGTCGATCAGGTTGAACACGGCCATGGTGTTGCCCGCCAAGTCAAGCGTGTTCTTGAAGTCGATGGCCATGACGTGCTGGTTGTAGAGTGTTTCCATCCAGTCGGGCTCTTCTTCCCGAGGCGGGCGCTTGCCCTTTGGCCTGGGCTTGAAGCCGTGCGCTTTAAGAATCTGCGCCACTGTCTGTTTGCTGATGCGAAACTTCAGCTCGCCGCCAGAGATCATCCGGCCGATGTGCCCGGCGCTGTAGCGCGGGTTGTCTCGTTTGATTGCCACAATGGCATCGACGACGAACTGCGGCGTGGGTGATCTGCCACGCGCCTTGCCCTCGGCGATCTTCATTGCGTGGCCCTTGCGCGACTTGGCCTGCAGCCAGCGAATGTAGGTTCCGGGCGAGAATCGCATGAAGCGCGTCAGCCCTTGTGAACTGTTAGATATTTTAGTAAATTATCTAACACGGAGGCAGCCATGAGCACATCACAAGCCATCCGCGAGCGCATCGCGGCCCAACCTGCTGGAGAACCTTTCACCCCAGCTCTGTTTGCAGGGTTGGGTTCGCGCGCGTCCATTGATCAGACGCTGATGCGTCT
>JAJUGV010000136.1 GCA_029265795.1 Alcaligenaceae bacterium | reverse complement strand
GCGGTGGAGGTACTTGCGCCGCTCACCGCTCCGAACACCGTGCAAACAGCGATATTGCTGTGCAGGAGCCCACCGGGGACCTTTCCAAAGAATGGCGCCAGCGCGCTGTAGATGCGCGATGACACACCGCTCACCAGCAGAATCTCACCCATGAAGATAAAGAGTGGAATGGCCGCCAACGTGAAATCGCTCAGCACATTCCACACGGACGTGATTGCCAGGCTTTCACCGCCACCCACGACGAAGCGCAAAATGAACAGTCCGATCAGACCCAGGCCCAAGCCCACCGGAACGCCTGTGACGGCGATGATCAGCAGCCCCGCAAGAAGAATCATCCACACCATGTCAGTATTCATCCATTGAATTGAGCGCATCTGGCGATTCTTCGAGGGCGGTACTCCGAACCGCCAACACCAGCGACACGATGATCATGAGCACCATCGCGACCACCATGAGACTCATCCATGGCCAAAGCAGGATGTCTGCCAGATCGGTGCGGGAACCGAGAGAATACGAAAATGCCGCGAAGTCGTACGCGTAGTATCCGAACCAGGCAGCAAACAACACGACCAATAAGTCGCCCAATGCATCTGCTACCCGGCGCACCTTGCGCGGGAAGAGATCCGTGATCAAAGTGATGCAGATATGGCGGCGATACAAGGTGACATACGGCAGTGCCAGAAAAACCAAGGCCGAGAATAAGAGACCGACGAGCTCTTCGGTGAAGCCGAACGGCTCACCGATTGCGTACCGCATGATGGCGGACAGTGCGACAAATAGCGTGAGCACGCCGCCGCTCAGCGTGGCCAATATGAGCAGGAAGCGGCTCAGTCTGGTCAGGAGTGAAACCATGGATTGTCTCCTTTGCGCCAAATCCGGAGGGCGAGGAGACGCTCGGCGTCGCAGATGAGCGCGATGCCGAAATCGTCCTCTGTCGTTTGGGCAATACGGGCTTAATTGCCTGCGATCGCCTGAACCTTCCCGTAGTTTTCAAGTGCGAGACCGCCGATCTGTTCGGCGGAATCCTTCCATACCGCCCGGGCCGTTTCTGCGAACCGCTTCTGGTCGGCTTCGGGGAAGGGCTCCAGTACCTTGCCCCCCGCTGCCTTCCATTGCTCTTCAGACTCCTTATCGACGTCGCCATTCAGATAGGCGGTGAAGGACTCTTCCTGAACCTGCTGGGCCGTGTCGACCAGTATCTTCTGCAGCTCGGGCGTCAATTTGTCGTAGGCGGTCTTGGAGGCGATGATGTTCAAAGGGTGCAGCACATAGGGGAACAGATAGCTCGCATAGGGTGCCGCTTCCTGCAAGGACACGGTCAGCGAGAAGTGGATCGGATAGACCGCGCAGTCGACCACACCGGTGCGTAGTGCCATGTAAAGGTCGTTTTGCCCGATGATCTGCGCTGCCACCCCCAGGCGCTGGAAGGTGTCAGCCTGAGATTTCTCCCAGACACGCACTTTCTTGCCCTTGAGCTGCGCCAACGAGTTGACGGGCTCCTTGCAGATCAGCTGCGTATCACGAACCGGGTGCGCCACGTAACCGAGCAATTTAATTCCCCATTTGTCGTAGCTCTTCTCGTAGATTTCGGTAAGGACAGGACTCAAAGCATGCAGCTTCTCAGGGTCCGAAATCACTCCTGGCGGCAAGGTGACGGCGTAGTGAGGCTCGTCGCGCGTCATGTAGCCAGGGTACAGACCTGCTGCCTGAATCACATTGCCGCGCGGCAGGATGCGCAGCATGTCCACATCGTTCACGCCCAGCGAGGCGCCCGGGTACAACGTGATTTTCAGCTCCCCCTTGGCACGCTCATTCACGAGGTCAACGAACTTCTGGTAGTACTGCGCTTCTACCCGGTTCGGCACCCAGACCATGTGCATCTTCCACTCCGTCGCGGCCTGAGCGACCGATGCACCACCCGCCAACAGTGAGGCGGCAAGGCAGACACTTCGAAAAACCCGTTTGATCGCGGTCTGTTTCATTCTTGTCTCCTGTCAATCGTTATATGTGCTTAGAAGAACATCACCCTACGACCGGTAACCGTACAGCTCTCGTGCCGCCTGGAGCGACACACGGCCATCGGCAACATCTCGCGCGATCGCCTTGCGATCCCGCTCTTCGGGCCGACCGAAGCCGCCCCCGCCAGGGGTCTTGACCACGACCTTGTCGCCCTTGTACAGCGTCATGACGACCTTGGACTTGATGACTTCTTCGTCACCATTGGAGCGGTACACCACCGACTCCTCGAACGCGCCGCTGCCGCCGCCATGCGAACCGGCCGCAGCGCAGTAATGCCGTTCGCCACGATGGGTGAAGACTGCCGAGTCGGCCAGCAGTTCGAATTCCTTGATGATGCCCAGGCCACCTCGATACTTGCCGACGCCCCCGGAGTCTTGGCGCAAGGACATGCGATTCACCCGTATGGGCGCCTCCATTTCCATGGCTTCGGCCGGCAAATTCATGCAGTTGGAGGCGTCAGTCTCTACCGAGTCCACCCCATCGCATCGATAGCTGGCGCCGCTGCCCCCCGCAATCAGTTCGCCGGTCACGTACTGCTTGCCGTTTGGCAGACGCCCGCCGAAAGCCAGCGCCAGAAGTACCCCCGCAGAGTCGGCCGGCACCTTCTCGGGCATCACCTCTTTGAAGGCCGCCAGGATGCAGCCAGTGATGCGCTTGATGGTGGCGGTTCGAGAACCGACCGGAGCAGGTTCCACCGGATTCACCAGGCTGCCTTCAGGCAGATGCAGGGTGATCGGTCGGAAGCAGCCGGCATTCGTCGGAATCTCGGGATCCGTCAGCACCCGTACTGCAAAATAGGCGGCGGCTTGAACGCCGGAAGCGACACAATTGAATGGCCCCTTCAGTTGCGGGCTGGTTCCCGTGAAGTCCAGATGCATGCGCCCGTCTTTGACTGTGATGGTGACCTCAATCCGGACACGCTTGTCGAGCTCAATGCCGTCATTGTCCAGATAGTCGACATAGTGATACTGGCCGTCGGGAATGCGGCGCAGCTCTGCATGTGTCAGCTGCTCCGAGCGCGCCACCAGCTCATCCGAGATGGCGTGCAATTGGTCAATGCCATAGATGGCGGCAAGTTCGCTCATCCGGCGGGCGCCAATATGACACGCGGCAATTTGTGCGTTGATGTCTCCCATGAAGGTGTCCGGAATGCGCACATTCAGCCGCAGCATGCTCACGAGCCCTTCGTTCAACTCGCCCGCATCCATCAGCTTCAGCGGCGGGATGCGAATGCCCTCCTGATAGATTTCGGTGGCGTTGGTGGGAATCGAGCCGGGTGTCATGCCGCCCACGTCCTGGTGGTGGGTCATGGCCGCCGACATGGCGATGACCTGCCCTTCATGGAAGATGGGCATGATGATCGCGATATCCGGCAGGTGGGTGCCTCCCAGATACGGATCGTTCATGATGTACACATCACCTTCCTTCATTTTTTCCAGAGGGAAGGTCTTGAGCATGGTTTTGACGATGGGGATCAGCGTGGCCAGGTGAATCGGCACTGCGCAAGCCTGGGCCAGCGTGTCTCCCGAAATCATGAAAAGGCTGGCGGATGCATCCAGGCCTTCCTTCACGATCGGGGAAAAGGAACTACGCAGCAAGGTGGACTGCATCTCGTTGGCAATGCCTTCGAACTTGTGGCGCACGACCTCAACGGTAATCGGGTCCAGTGCACCGTCCTGCGTAGCGGTAGGCCGTGCCAGCACGGCTGAGCTGTCTGCGTTCATTTCTTTCACTCCTCGTCCGATCAGTCCTGACGGTGCGTCAGAATAAGATTGCCCTTTTCATCAACCCGCGCATGCCAGCCGGGTTCAATCAGAGTCGTGGTGTCCACCTGTTCGACAATGGCCGGTCCTTCGAACTCGGCGCCAGCCGGTAACGTTTCACGCTGGTAGATGGCGGCTTCTATTTCGCCATTCACAGTACTGACGCGAATCATGCGCTTACCGGGCTTGAGATCACCTTCTTTGACGGAAAACTCCGAGCTGTCGATCGTCTCGCTCCCTCCGGCTTGATGCACCGCGCGCAGGTTTACGATGCGGGCCGGCGAACGCGTGGCGTAGCCGTAAACGCGCCGATGGATTTCGATGAAATCCTCGTACATGCTGCCGATGACGTCGCCGGTTTTTTTCAGTTCAACCGAGAGTGTGTATCCCTGGCCTGTGTAGCAGATGTCGGCAAAGTGATGAATGCGCGTCGTGGTAGGGTCCACGTCCTCTGCTGCCATGAGGGCCGAGCATTCCGCGTCGAGCGTTTCAAGCACTCCATTCATGTGATCGATGTCCAGGGTTTCCACATCCTGCCCATAAGCCGTTGCTGCCTCGTGCTCGACCGGGGCCGCCAGCAGACCGGCAGCAGCCAATACGCCGGGGTAAGGCGGCACCACCACGCGCGTGATGCCCAGATCTCGTGCAAGCGGTGTGATGTGCAGAGCCCCTCCGCCGCCCAGTGGCATCATCGCGAATTGGCGGGGATCCAGGCCCTGACGAATGGACACCAGCCGGATCCCTTCGGCCATTTGTGCATTCACGATCCGATGAATGCCAAGCGCCGTTTCTTCGATGCTCATGCCCAACTCTTTGGCAAGCGTGCCGATCGCCTTGCGAGCCAGATCAGGGTTGAGCGTCAGTGCACCCCCGGAGAAGTTCGCCGGATCGATATAGCCAAGAACGACAGAAGCATCCGTCACAGTCGGGCGTTCGCCGCCCCGACCGTAGCAGGCTGGCCCGGGTTCTGAACCGGCCGATTCCGGCCCCACTCGCAAGCCCCCGGCCGCATCCACCCAGGCGATGGAACCGCCCCCAGAGCCGATGGAGTTGACGTCAACCATCGGTACGCGCAAGGGATAGCCGTCGATCACCCCCTCCGAGCGAATCAGCGCCTTACCATCACTGATCAATGCGATATCGCAACTGGTGCCGCCGATATCCACCGTGATGAGATTGTGCTCATCCGCGCCCAGTCCGGTGATCCGTGCTCCAATCACGCCGCCGGCCGGCCCCGACAGGAAGAGGCGAACCGGTTTGCTGCGTGCAATCTTGGACGCCATCAGGCCGCCGCGCGATTGCATGATCTGAAAGGGCGCCGTCACGCCTTTCTGCGCCAAGCCGTCTTCCAGGCGTGAGAGATATCGATCAATGACGGGCTTCACATACCCGTCGAAGGCGGTGACAACAGTGCGTTCATACTCGCGAAACGCAGGGTCCACCAAATGTGAAACGGCAAGGGCGATATCCGGGTATTTCTCGTTGATGAGATCGCGAGCGCGACGCTCGTGAGCACTGTTCTTGAACGAGAAAAGGAAGCAGATGGCGATTGCCTCCACCCCATCTTCCACCAGCTCGTCCACTGCCTGCATCAGCTGAGTTTCATCCAGAGGAACCAGAACCGTTCCGTCCGCGGCAATACGCTCGGTCACTTCCTTGCGACGACGTCCCGGAATCAGGAACTCAGGCGTTTCGGACTCGAGAATGACGTCATACATTTGGTGGCGCATCTGGCGGCCGATGGCCAGGACATCCTTGAAACCCGCTGTGGTCAGGAGACCCATGCGTGCGCCCTTGCGCTCCAGAATGGCGTTGGTCGCGACGGTCGTGCCGTGCATGAAGCGCGAGATTTCCCCCGGGGGCACGCCCCACGATGATTCGATGCGCTCAATGGATTCGAGCACCGCCACGCTTTCATTAGTCCGCGTCGTGGGGATCTTGAAATACTTCAATGCGCCGGAGGCGTCGCGGCCGACTACATCCGTGAATGTGCCGCCGATATCGACCGCAATCTGCAAACCGCTCCTCATGGGTTGTCTCCTTGCTTCCTTTGTAAACCGCAGCTATCGAATAGTGATATCTGAAAATCGAGGTTCAATACAGATTAAATACGAGTAGATTGAGCGTCAACCAAAAGTCGCTCATCTCTTGGGTAATCCCTAATAGCGGATTTGAATGGCCTCGCGGCAGGCCAAGGCATGCTTCAGCGGGCTCCACCACGATCCATGGCAGCAGCGGCTATTGCTCTGTCGTTTTCCCTATTGTCTTCAATTTTGTTGACGCTTGGGAACCGGTAGATATACATTCAAAGAAAACAATAATAAAAACACAAAGTCAGTTGCCGTGGGCGGGACCCCGCCACACGACGCTCACCTCCCAGGAGACAGGAAGGCCATGTTGCAGCAGACTCAAACAGATTCACCCATGCAGGAAGATACCCACGGCATCGGCGAGCTTGAGCGCCGGGTTAAGAAAGCCTTGGCCATGGGGGGCGAAAAGAAGCTTGCCAGGCGCAAGGCCGCCGGCATTCTGAACGCACGAGAACGTATCGATTATTTTGTTGATCCAGGCAGCTATATCGAGACAGGGCTGCTGGGCGTGTCGTCAGTCGTTCCCGAAGATCGTGAATCCACGCCCGCGGATGGCAAGGTCGCCGGTTTTGCGCGCGTCGACGGGCGGCCGGTCGGGGTGGTGTCGAACGACTTCACGGTCAAAGGTGCGTCCAGCAGCCTCACCAACATGAAGAAGTTGGGCCACGTCAAACGGGTTGCGACGGAACGCGGCTTTCCCCTGATTTTCTTTGGTGAATCTTCAGGGGCCCGTATGCCCGACAACATGGGCTCCAAGGGGATGGGGGCGCTATTGGGCAACGACCCTCAGCAGTATGTGCGTCGCCGCGAAACCCCGTGGGCGTCCGCCATTCTGGGCCAATGCTACGGTTCCTCGGCGTGGTATGCCTGCATGTCCGACTTCACCGTCATGCGCAAGGGGTCGACGATGGCGGTTGCCAGCCCGGTGCTGGCGTCCCTTGCCATCGGTCAGAGTGTCGACCCTGAAGATCTCGGTGGCTGGAGGCTGCACAGTGAAGTCACGGGTCTGGTTGACTGCGTGACGGAGACCGATGAAGAAGCGCTCGACCTGATCCGTCGGTTCCTGTCCTACCTCCCGTCTCACAACATGGAGGCGCCTCCCCGTGCCGCAGTTCCGCCGGGCTCGGGGGAGATGGCTGCGAAACTGGATGAGATCGTGCCGGCCAACCGTCGCCGGGTCTATGACGTGCGCAAGGTGGTGAGTGCCATCGCCGACAAGGATTCGGTTCTGGAGCTGAAACCGCGGTTCGGCAAGACGGCCGTTACTGCGCTGGCGCGTCTTGATGGTCAGTCAGTGGGCATCATCGCCAATAACCCCATGGGCAAGGCTGGGGCCATGGATGTACAAACGTGTGAAAAGATCACGCGTTTCCTGGTGATGTGCGATTCGTTCAATATTCCCATCATCATGCTGGTGGAT
>JAJUGV010000034.1 GCA_029265795.1 Alcaligenaceae bacterium | reverse complement strand
CTGTTGTGCCGCTTTGCCCAATAATGCGTCGCGCTTCCTCGCGCACACGCTCAGGAGCGGTACCGCCGACATGATTGCGGGCCGCCACGCTGCCTTCGAGGGTCAGTACCTCATGAATGTCCGCTTCGATGGAGGCATGGAAAGCCTGCAGCTCTTGTAGACTGAGGTCGGCCAGGTCGCAGCCACGCTCTTCACACTCGCGTACCGCATGGGCGACAGTTTCGTGTGCGTCGCGGAAGGGCAGGCCCTTCTTGACTAGATAGTCGGCCAGATCGGTGGCAGTGGCATAGCCCTGCAGGGCTGCTGCGCGCATGGCGTCCGGCTTGACGCGGATACCCGGCACCATGTCCACGAAAATGGTGAGTGTGTCGCGGATCGTGTCGGCGGCGTCGAACAGGCCTTCTTTGTCTTCCTGGTTGTCCTTGTTATACGCCAGCGGCTGACCCTTCATGAGGGTAAGCAGGGCAATCAGGTGACCATTGACGCGACCCGTCTTGCCGCGAGCGAGCTCGGGGACGTCAGGGTTTTTCTTTTGCGGCATGATCGAGCTGCCCGTACAGAAACGATCGGCCAGATCGATGAACCCGACCCGAGGGCTCATCCAAAGCACCAGCTCTTCAGATAGACGCGAAATATGCGTCATGATCAAAGCGGCCGCCGCGCAGAATTCAATGGCAAAGTCGCGGTCAGATACGGCATCGAGCGAGTTGCGGCAGATGTCATCAAAGCCCAGCGTCTTTGCCACCCGCTCGCGGTCGATGGGAAAGGAAGTGCCGGCCAGCGCGGCTGCGCCCAACGGCAAGCGGTTCACGCGCTTGCGGCAATCGGCAAGTCGTTCGGCATCGCGCCCGAACATTTCCGCATATGCCAGCAGATGGTGGCCGAAGGTGACCGGTTGAGCCACTTGCAAGTGGGTAAAGCCGGGCATGATGGTGTCGGCGTGTTCGAGTGCCAGTTCAGCCAGGCCTTTGCGCAACTGCAGAAGCAGGTCAAGGGCGATATCGATTTCGTTGCGCAGCCACAGACGGATATCCGTTGCGACCTGATCATTGCGCGAGCGACCCGTGTGCAAACGCTTACCGGCATCGCCGACCAGCTCGACCAGGCGTTTTTCGATATTCAGATGCACGTCTTCGAGGTCTAAAGACCACTCGAAGGTGTCGTCTTCGACTTCCTTCAGGATTTGAGCCATGCCACGCTCGATGGCCTCGCGGTCGTCGCTGCTGATGACGCCCACCGCCGCCAGCATTTCGGCGTGTGCAAGAGAGCCTTGAATATCGAAGCGCGCCATGCGCTTATCGAAGTTGACCGATGCCGTATAGCGCTTGACGAGGTCAGAGACGGGTTCGGAGAATCGTGCCGACCAGGCCTGAGCCTTATTGGCAAACTGATCTTGGGAGGAAGGGGGAGTTTGGTTAGCCATAGTGCGGGAATTATAAAGGAGCCAACAGTTATACCGGGTGCCTGTGGCAGGTCTACGTTATATTTAGGGGATTTTGTGTGCGCCGGCAGCCGGTACGGCATCAGCACGCGTTCCTGGCGAGCCAATTTTTCCACTTATGCAGCAAGAAGTGTCCATTTCTCACTCTCTAACTTCGTCCGGTTACGGGCTCCTCAATGAACTGTTGCATGACGCCGAATGGGGTGGCGTCGCATTGGTGGTCCTCACCGCATTGCTCCTCTTTTTGGGTGTGGCGTGGCTCATCTCCCGGGCACTGACTACGGTTGCAAAGCGCGCGCTTCAGCTATTGGGCCATACCGACTGGGCGGAAGGCCTGATCAAGCGGCGGGTATTCCGCAATATCGGCTTCGCCTTGCCACTGCTGGCTATCCTTAGCAACTTGCCCCAGCTGGCCATTCGGCCCGAATTGGCCAGTCTATTGACTCGAGTCTTCACCTCTGCCGGCGTGGTGTTCGTCTTCCTGGCGCTGATCGGCGTGCTGCGAACCTGGGAAGATGTGTATTCCGCCGGCCACCGGGCACAGACGCGCTCGATCAAGGGCTATGTGGAACTGGCCCGCATCTTGTTGTGGGTGGTGTGCACCATACTGGTGGTGTCGATCATGATGGATCGATCACCGCTCTTGATGCTCTCCGGCCTTGGCGCGCTATCGGCCGTACTTCTGCTTGTTTTCAAGGATACGCTGCTGTCGCTGGTGGCCAGCACACAGATGAGCAATTACGACATGCTGCGCCTGGGTGACTGGATCGAGATGCCCCAGGCCGGTGCCGACGGCTTCGTGATCGATATGGCTCTGCACACTGTAAAGGTACAGAACTGGGACAAGACTGTTACGACGATACCCACGTACAAGCTGTTTTCCGAGAGCTTTCGCAATTGGCGCCACATGTTTGAGTCCGGCGGCCGGCGCATTAAACGTACCATGCGCATCGATGCCGGCACGGTTCGCTTTTTGACCGAAAGCGAAATCCAGGAATTGCGACGCTACGCCCTGATACGCGACTATCTGGACGGCAAGCAGGTGGAACTCGAAGAAACCAACCGCCGGTTAGGGGATCTGACGGAAGTGCCTGCCAACCGTCGCCGCTTGACCAACATTGGCACTTTTCGCGCCTATGCTCGGGCTTATATCGAAAGGCATCCCGAGGTGCGTAAAGACATGCTGATGCTCGTCAGAATGATGGAGCCTCAGTCGGAAGGTATCCCGCTGGAAGTGTATTGCTTTACCAACAATACCGCCTGGGTGGAGTACGAGCGCATCCAGGGTGATATCTTCGATCATCTATTGGCTATCCTGCCCGAGTTCTGGCTCAGGCTCTACCAGGCACCCGCAGGCAGTGATCTTTCCAGTCTGAAACAAATGACAAGGACACAACAATGAAAATGATCTCGGCGATCATCAAGCCTTTCAAGCTCGACGAAGTCCGTGAGGCGCTCGCTGACATCGGCGCCACCGGCGTAACGGTCACTGAAGTCAAGGGCTTCGGCAGGCAGAAGGGTCACACCGAGCTCTACCGAGGGGCGGAGTACGTGGTGGATTTTCTGCCCAAACTACGCGTCGATGTCGTGTTGCCCGCCGCCATGGTGGAAGCTGCCATCGACTCCATCATCAAGGCGGCTTATACCGGCAAGATTGGTGACGGGAAGATCTTCGTCATGCCTGTTGAGCAAGTCGTACGCATACGAACGGGCGAAAGCGGTATTGATGCTCTGTAGACGGGCCTGAAGGTAGCGATTAAGGGCGAGCGGCACCGGCTACCCGCCAGAACTGGGGAAGAAAGGCTTCGGCCACCAGGAGGGGCTGCCCCAGACGCCAGAATACGGAGCAGCGTGCCAGTATTTTGGAGGGTTCGGGGCAGGATGCACCTAAATGGTGTTGCATGCTTCGATATATGGGCTGCCGGCGCTGCAGCCGACTCACAAAGAACGGTGAACGGACGATTTGCGGATCGTGATAGAGCATATCGGCTAGCGGCCGTGTGCGCAGTCCACGGATTCCCTTCCATAGCGAATGAGAGGCGGGCAGCGGAGTAAAACTGCGGGCAAAAACACAATCAGTGCCGTCGATGGCCATACATATTTCTCGCAGCCAGATCGAGCTGCGGGCAGGGCGGGCCAGCATCCAGGCCTCGGATGCAGTCAATGCGGCGACTTGTTCCCGTTCCACACGAAGGTCGACATGCCCAAGCTGTCGCAGACCACCGGTCAGTGCATTGGGGCGAAACAACCAAAATTTCTGATGAGGGGTAAGCGAAGGCATCGCGGCTGGTTGCCAGCCGCTGTTTTTACCGGGTGTGATTTCCATGCGCGTATTATCGCCAAAGACATACAATGCTGCTCATGGAAAAAGTACGAATTTCGAAGCTCATGGCGCAGCGCGGCATGTGCTCCCGGCGCGAGGCCGATGCCTATATCGAGCGTGGCTGGGTGCGCGTGGACGGCGTGGTGGTATCCGAGCTGGGCAGCAAGGCGTGGCCGCATCAAAAAATTACGCTGGAGCGTCAGGCCAGAAAACGCCAGACCTCCCGTGTCACGATCATTCTGAATAAACCGGTCGGTTATGTGTCGCATCAGTCAGATAAGGGCTACCGGCAGGCCTTATCGCTTATTACGCCACAGAATCTTTACCGGCCGCAAAAACAACCGGTCGGTTTCGACCCCGGCCATCTGCGAGGTCTCGCGCCCGCAGGTCGTCTGGATATCGACTCACAGGGTTTGCTGGTGCTCACCCAAGACGGGCGCATTGCCCGGCAGCTCATTGCCGAAGACAGTGAGATCGAGAAAGAATATTTAGTGCGGGTGGAAGGGCGCATGGCTCCAAACGGGCTGGAAAAGCTTCGATATGGCCTGTCGTTGGACGGCCAGCCTCTAAAGCGAGCTCATGTGGAGTGGCAGAACGAGGATCAACTGCGTTTTCTGCTGCGCGAAGGCAAAAAGCGCCAGATCCGTCGCATGTGTGAAATCGTGGGGCTAAAGGTGGTGGGGCTTAAGCGTGTGCGCATGGGTCGCGTCGTTCTAGGCGACCTTCCACAGGGAAAGTGGCGCTACCTGCGCGACGGCGAAAGTTTCCTCTAATTACAGTCGGCTGGCTTGGCGGGCGACATGGCCTGCACCTCATCGGTGATAACGGCATGGCAACCCCAGCCAAGAAGTTGCCGGGCGCGCGCCACGTCGTTCACCGTCCAGACGGCAACGCTCAAGCCTGCGTCCCGTATCTGCTGAATGATTTCGGGCGTCGTGTAACGATCATTTAAGTTCAGTCCGCTACATCGCAGCCATAATGCGCGGTCACGCCAGTCGGGCGGCAATTCTTCTTCTATCAGCAGGGCACGCGGTAATTCGGGTACCGCATCGCGTGCCGCTGCCAGCGCTTTTTCCGAGAAAGAAGACAGAAGGGGCGGCAGCTCGGCACCTACCCATAACTGCTGCGCCAGTTGGGCGATTCGTTCACCCGTATGCGTTTCCATACCGGGTGTGGGCTTGATTTCGATATTGCTATGTATGCTGTTAGCACGGGTATATGCAGCGATACTGTAAAGCGTAGCGACTGGCTCGCCGGCGTATGCCGGGGAATGCCAGCTTCCAAAATCATGCCGGGCCAATTCTGCATAGCGGAAATCCGCTGCGCGGCCCTGGCCGCTGGAAGTCCGCTCCAGCGTGTCATCGTGCAACAGAATGGGCACGTCGTCGGCAGTGAGCTTTACGTCGTATTCCATCATATGGAATCCGTGTGCGGCTCCCAGGCGAAACGCAGCCAACGTGTTTTCCGGGGCAAGACGACCGGCGCCGCGATGTGCAATCCAAGTGGGGTAAGGCCATTTCTGACGGGTATTGGGCATGTGATGGTCTCCCGGTCCGACCGAATCATTGAGGTGGACGCCATTTTATCCTCGCATTGTTCAAGATGGAGCTGGTGGTAAACTCCCGCAAAGCGAAAAAACGGCTACCGGCCGGCTTTTCAGCAAGATTGACGGGAGCCCTCGGGTTCCGCAACTGAATCCAGGTGATGAATGTTCGATTTCATACGTACGAACCAGCGCTTTATGATGTTCATATTGCTGGTGCTCGTCCTTCCTTCGTTCGTGTTGATCGGTGTCAGCGGCTATACCAACTACGTCTCGGGTGATAAAGACCTGGTCAAGGTCGGCGATTCCGCAGTGACCTTGCAGGAATTCGAGATGGCGCGCCGCAACCAGCTGGAACAGCTGCAGCGCAGCACGATGGGGCGTTTTGACCCTGAAGTACTCAATAATCGCCCCGCCAGAGAGCTGCTGCTGGAATCTTTGGTCGACCGGCGTGTCATGGTCGACATCGCCACGCAGGAACGCTTCAGTGTGTCTGACGCGGCACTGCGTAACGCTATCGCCAACATGCCGGAGTTCCAAGACAACGGCCACTTTTCCGCCGAACGCTACAACCAGCTTCTGGATTCAGCCGGATTGAGCGCGCGCGACTTCGAACAAGGGCAGCGTGGCGAACTTGCCTTGCAACGTGTGTTGGGCCCTGTCGGCGGCAGTGCTGTGATACCCGCGACCGTGGTGCAGCGGATACAGGCTGCGCTCACTGAAGAGCGTACTGTGCGTCTACAGACCTTCCCGGTCTCGGAATACGAGAAAGATATCGTCATCACCGACGATGACATTCAGGCGTGGTATGACGCCAACAAAGAAAAGATGGCGGTGCCCGATCAGGTCGCGGCCCAGTACCTGGTGCTGAACGAAGAGGCGGCCCTGCAGGCGGTGGGTGATATCGCCGATGCGGATCTAAAGAACTATTATGAGCAGAACAAAGCGCGCTATGTCACTTCGCCTCGGGTGAATGTCAGCCATATCCAGATCAGCGTGGCGGCGGGTGCTTCACAAGAAGAGCGGCAAGCCGCACAGGCCCAGGCGGAAGCGATCGCCGAGCGCGTCAAAGCCGACCCCGCCAGTTTTGCCGATGTTGCGAAAGAAGAATCACAGGATGTGGGTACCGCCCGTGATGGCGGCCAACTCGGTTGGGTGACGCCGGGAAGTTGGCCTCAGTCGCTGGAAACGGCAGTCTTTGCATTGCAGGAAGGCCAGGTGTCCGACGTGGTGGAAGGCCCCGGTGGCTATCACATCTTTCTTGCTAACCAGGTTGAACCCGAAAAGGGCGAGACATTCGAAGAGGCGCGCGCTAAGGTCGAAGAAGAGGTTCGCCGGCAGCTGGCGGCCGAGCGATTTGCGGATCTTGCTACCCGACTGACCGACCTCGTGTACGACAACCCATCCAGCCTCGAGCCTGTCGCGCAGGAACTTGGGTTGGAGCCCCGTACGGTGGCCGGCATCACGCGTGAGGGGTTGCTGGGCGTGGAAGATGTGGGCGACCAGGCGGCGGCTGCAAGTGTCGATCGCGCCATCTTTGAAGATCCTCGGGTGCGTGGCATTTTGTTCTCACCGTCCGTGTTAAATGAAAAAGCGAACTCTGGGGTTATTGAAGTCTCTGCCGATACGCTGGTTGTCGTGCGGGTGGCGGCTTTCGAACCCCAGCATGTTCCCCCGCTCGCACAGGTGAAAGGCCGTGTCGAAGCCGTGTTGGTTGCGGAGCGCGCGCGCGAGGCGGCTGCCAAGGCAGGCGAGCAGGCGCTGGCCGCCTTGCGCGAGGGCGAGGACACCGAGCTTACTGACGCATTTGGCACACCCTTGACGGTGAGTCGCATTGATACCCAGGGCCTGGCCAAGCCGGTGCTGGACGCGATTTTCGCTGTAGACACCGGTGAGTTACCTGTATACACAGGGGTGTCCGGGTCACAGGGATATGTGGTGGCACGGGTTGAGGCCGTACAGGCCGGTGCTGCCGACACGACTCTTACCGCCGGCCTAGACAGAGAGCTCGCGCGTTCCTGGGGTAGCGCGGAAGAGCGCGCGGTGTTGCAGGAAATGCGGCAGCGCCTGGGTGTGAGCCGTACGCCCGATGCCGAAGAAGTATTGTCCGGGAGCGAAGGTTAATGCGGGCTGCTTAGAGCAGTTCTTTCAGATATTGCCAGATGGTGTCGGCAATGTGGGCCTGCGCCTGGACGGTGGGATGCAGGCCGTCATCTTGAAACATGGTGGCCTCGGCGGCGATTCCCTCGAGCATGAAGGGCACGAGGGCGCTGCCGGTATCATTGGCCACGGTCGCGAACGCGGCCTGGAAGTCTGAGGCATAGCGCCGGCCGTAGTTGGGTGGGATCTGCTGGCCCACAACCAGTACCTGGGCACCGTGTTCTTGGCACAACTCTACTAGCCGGCGCAGATTCCGTTTCATATCAGGTACCGGTAGCCCTCTTAGGCCATCGTTGGCTCCCAATTGAAGAATGACGATATCGGCTGCAAATTCCTGAAGAAGTGTAGGCAGGCGCTGCAAGCCATTATCAGTGGTGTCGCCGCTGATACTGGCGTTTCGTATCTGGTATGCTTGTTCGCGCTGTGCCAACCGCTGTTCAATCAGTGTGACCCAACCGCTGCCCCTGGGCAGGCCGTACTCGGCCGAAAGGCTATCACCCAGCACCAGTATGCGCGTTGGTCCTGCATCTGTTGGTGCCGCAGGCGTTATTTTTCCAGCGTGGCTGGCGTATCCCATCGTCAGGCCCAGCAGCAATATCAGCCACTTCCGTACCGCTAACAACATTTCCCAGCGCATGCATTCAACTCCCAGTATCGAAGTAGAGAACCTCTGCCAGCGGGTGGCCGACAGCTCAGGCGTGCTCGATATTTTAAGCATGGTGAGTTTTACCGTCGGCAAGGGCGAGGCAGTGGCGATCACCGGAAGTTCCGGCTCAGGGAAAAGCACACTGCTGGGTTTGATGGCGGGCTTGGACGTCCCGAGCTCTGGTTCTGTCAGATTGCTGGGTCACGATCTCTTCTCACTAGATGAAGAGTCGCGGGCAAAATTGCGGGCGCAGTATGTCGGGTTCGTCTTTCAGGCGTTTCATTTACTGCCCAACCTTACTGCATTAGAAAACGTCATGCTGCCGTTGGAATTGCGTGCGGAACCGGCGAAGGAGGCGGCACGAGCGATGTTGCAGCGTGTGGGCCTGGAAAATCGCCTGAATCATTACCCACGCACCTTGTCTGGCGGGGAGCAGCAACGTGTCTCGCTCGCGCGCGCCTTTGTTCAGGAGCCGGCAATCTTGTTTGCCGATGAACCCACGGGAAGCTTGGACGAGCATAATGGCCGCGTGGTCACCGATCTGATGTTCGGCCTGCACGAGGAGCATGGTACATCGCTGGTGCTCGTGACACACGACCCGCAGTTAGCAGCCCGCTGTAGCCGGGAACTGCGCCTGACTGGCGGCAGGCTTGTCGAAGTGTCGGCCCGGGCTGCCTGACCGCAACTGGGTATCAGGCGCCAGGCATAATCGTATTGTTGAGCGGCTTACATGCCCCGTGCACGCATCTGGGCCGGCAGCCATGTCGCCAGCTCGGGGAAGACGTATAGCAGCAGCGTAGCGGCGATCATCAGCAGGAACATGGGAGCAGAAACACGCGCTAAATAAGGTAGCTCTTTTTTCGTCATTCCTGATAGCACGAATAGGTTGAAACCCACGGGCGGTGTGATCTGGGCCATTTCAATCACGAGTACCAGGAAAATGCCGAACCAGATGAGGTCGATTCCCGCCGCTTGCACAGTGGGCAGCAATACACCCATAGTCAGCACAACGATGGAGATGCCGTCGAGCAGACATCCCAAGATGACGAAGAACACCATCAAGGCTAAAACGAGGCCGAACTGCGACAGGCCGAGCGACCCGATCCATTCGGCCAGCGCCCTTGGCAGGCCGATATAGCCCATCGATAGCGTCAAGAACTGTGCCCCCGCCAGAATCAGGGCAATCATGCAATACAGCCGCGTAGCGCCCATTAGAGATTCTGTAAACGACTTCCAGTTGAGTGAGCCTTGTAGCAGCGATAAACCAAGTGCGCCGATGACACCGATTGCCGCTGCCTCGGTGGCGGTAGCGAAGCCTGTGTAGATTGCTCCAAGAACGGCCAATATCAGGATCACGACCGGAATCAGATTGCGTCCGGCCTTTAGCTTTTCCAGCAGCGGCATGTGCTCGTCCGATGCTGGGATCTGTTCGGGATTTCTAAGTGCCCACACAGCGATGTATCCCATGAACAAGACGGCTAGCATCAGGCCGGGAAACACCCCCGCAATGAACAGTCGTGAGATGGATACGTCGGCCGCAACTCCGTAGACGATCATGATGATCGAAGGAGGGATCAACAAGCCAAGCGTACCCGCACCCGCCAATGTGCCCAGTACTTTATCCTGTGGGTATCCGCGGCGCGCGAGTTCCGGGATAGTCATCTTACCGATCGTGGCGACGGTCGCCGCAGAAGAACCCGAAACAGCAGCGAAAATTGCGCAGCCGATCACGTTAGTGTGAAGAAGGCGGCCGGGAATGCGATTAAGCCACGGAGCCAGCCCACTGAAGAGGTCTTGTGACAGGCGAGTCCGGAACAGGATCTCACCCATCCATAAGAATAGCGGCAGGGCGGTGAGGGTCCAGCTTGATGCTGCACCCCATATAGTGATGGCCATGGCATCGCCCGCCGAACGAGCCGAGAATATCTCCATGCCTAGCCAGGCAGCCCCAGCCAGGGTCAGGCCCACCCATACGCCGCAAGCGAGAAAGCCGACGATGGAGATCACCAGCATGGTGATCACGAGTACTTCATTCATGCAGTGCGGTTTCCTGATTGTTGCTGTCGGGTTGGCCGCGCAGGCGGCTGATGGTTTCGTCTAGCAGGGCAATAAAGAAGATTACGGTGCCAAAAGCCATGGAAAGCTGAGGGATCCACAAAGGCGTGGCGTCTTCACCCGTAGAAATGTCGTTGTAGGCGTATGAATCCAGCACCAGCTTGCAGCTGAACCAGGCGAGATTGGCCGCGATGATGGACCCTGCAATCAGTGCGAACGCATCCATTCGCATGCGCCCGCGTTGAGGCAAAGAGGCAAGTAATAGCGTGACACGGATGTGTTCGCCTTTTTTTAGTGTGTGAGCCAGCGCAAGAAATCCGGCTGCCGCCATGCAGTACCCGGCATAGGCGTCGAGCCCAGGAATGTGCATGGCTAACTGACGCACCGCAATGGAAAGTGAGATACAGACCAGCACGCCGATCATGAAAACGGCGGCGAGCACGCCCGCCGCCGTATAGATGGTGTCCAACAACCGACGCATGATTACTGAGCGCGATACGCTTCGATCACTTTCTGACCGTCTTCGCCGGCGCTCTTCAGCCATTCTTCGAGCATGGTTTCACCCACCTTATTCAGGCCGGCCATGAGCTCGTCGGACGGCTTGATGATTTCCATGCCGTTTTTGCCGAGGTTATCCAGGTACCATTGCGTCTTTTCGCGGGAGATTTCCCAGCCGCGCTTTTCGGCCATTTCAGCCGCTTTAAGAAGCGCCTGCTTGCAGTTGTCGTCGAGTGCATCAAAGGCTTTTTTGTTGACCAGCACCGCGTTCTTGGGCAGCCAGGCTTGCGTGTCGTAGAAGCGCTTCATGTACTCGTAGACTTTGGTGTCCCAACCGGTGGATCCGGAAGTCATGAAGGCGTTGACGACGCCGGTGGCCATGGCTTGCGCGAGTTCGGCTTGCTGAATCGTAACGGGCTGTGCGCCTACCAGATCGGCAATGCGGGCCGTGACAGGGCTGTAGGCCCGCCATTTCAGACCCTTCAGATCGTCTACAGTGTTGATTTCGTTATTGGCGTAGATGCCCTGTGGCGGCCAGGCGACGGAAAAAAGCAGCATCATGCCCTGAGCCTCGAGCTTCTTGGAAAGCACAGGCTTTTGAGCCTGATACAGTTTCCAGGCTGCGTCGTAGCCGGTAGCCAGGAAGGGCAGCCCGTCGAGGGCATAGATGGGGTCTTCGTTGGCAAAATTGGTGAGCAAGATTTCACCAGCCTGTGCCTGGTTGGACTGGACGGCCCGCTTGATTTCGGGCGCCTTGAACAGCGATGCATTGCTGTGCAAGGTGATATCGAAATCACCGCCGGAGAGTTCCTTAACATCCTTGACGAATTGCTGCAGATTCTCGGTGTGCAGGTTGGAAGCCGGGTAGGCCGATGGTAGATCCCATTTTTCCGGAGCGGCGTGGACCGATGTTGAAATGACGGCTGCAGCGCAGGCAGACAGCAGGAAGACTCTTTTCATGGGGTGTCCTTTTTCGGTGTTTCTTATACGCGAACGTTGTCTCGACAGTGATTGTAGAGAGCTATCCCGCGCAATCAATGGCTTACATCGCGGGTTCAGGGAAATCCATGAGCAGTAGAAACCCGGGTTGCGGCGGGTACACTTTCCCTCTTTAGCTTTCGGGGCTGATGTCATGATCGGATTCTTGAAGTATTGCGGGACTCATAACGCTGTCGAGGTGGCGGCGGGCAGCAGATCACGGGTCCTAGCCAAAAGGCGGCGCAGGGCTGCATTAAGGGTTATCGGCGCCGGTCTGCTGGTTACCTGGCTGCTTTCGTTCACGGCGGCCTTTGCGGCGCCACCCACGTCAGCGGGCTACATTTCCCGTACCCTGCATCAGGCTGTCCCAGGGGGGGTGGCGGTTGTTCCGCTCGGTGCCGGTACCGATGCACCGGTGGCCTGGTATGAGGGGGCGCAGGTCATGGTCGTGCAGGACAGTAACGCGGAATGGGTCGCCGTTGTCGGGATCGATCTCAAGGCTCAGCCTGGGCGGCATCGCTTAAAAGTCGGTGAGCAGCGGGATGTCCGGGAGGTGGAGTTTGAGGTGACGCACAAGGAGTATGCGAGCCAGCACCTCAAGTTGAAGAACCGTGCCCATGTATCGCCGGACCCCGAGCAGCTCAAACGCTATCAGCGTGAATATGCCGAGCAGATGGCCGCTTACGCAAATTTTCGTACTCCCGGCCCTAGCAATGTGTTATTGGAAGCGCCGGTGCAAGGTCGTCTTTCCAGTCCTTTTGGTCTGCGCCGCTTTTTTAATGGCGAGGAGCGCAATCCGCATTCAGGGTTGGATTTTGCTGTTGCCCGTGGCACGCCGGTGCAGGCACCTGCGGACGGGGTCGTCACATTAGTGGGCGATTATTTCTTCAATGGCCGAACAGTGTTCGTGGATCACGGGCAAGGGTTCATCACGATGTACTGCCACCTTGATGCGGTGCTGGTGGAGAAGGGGCAGCAGGTCAGGCGGGGTGAGGTATTGGGACGTGTGGGGGCCACGGGCCGGGCGACGGGGCCGCACCTGCATTGGAACGTGAGTTTGAACGGGAATCGCGTGGACCCGGCGATATTCTTGAAGAAGTGATCTTAAAGAAGTGAGCGCGCGACATATATGCCGCTCACCCCTTTACCCTGACGATCTTTTTGACTTGGGGCACATGCCGAATGGCCCGTATCACCTGCGCCAGGTGGTTACGGCTGTCTACCTGCAAGGTGAGGTGAAGGACGGCGGTGGAACCGACTTCATCTTGCATGGTGAGGTGCAGGATGTTGGAGTCGGCGTCTGTGATTTCTGCTGCCAGGCGCCCCAGGACGCCGCGCTCGTTCAGCGCGGTGACGTCTAGGCGCGTGGTGAGGTGGCGCGCGGTTTTGTTGTCCCAGGCCACGGGTATCCAGCGTTCCGGTTCGCGCGCACGCTGGCGTTGGGCGACTGAACATTCAGCCATGTGGACGACCAAGCCGTGGCCGAGGCGGATTCCGCCGATGATGGCGTCTCCTGGTAATGGGCCGCAACAGGGCGCCAGTTGGACTGCCTGGCCCTCGTTACCGTGGATCAGGATCGGGGTGGAGGTCGTACTGGAGATTTCATCAAACACTGCGGCAGTGGTTGCCACGATCGCGTTTTCGGGTGCAAAGCGGCGCGCCACGACAGCCGCCAGGCGTTTGCCCAAACCGATATCCGCCAGGATCTCGTCGCGGGACTGCGCACCCGACCCCTTCGCGAGCTTTTCCCATTCGGGGTCATCGTCGGCCGGGTACGTGAGATTCAACTGATGGAATGCCTGCTGCAAAAGACGCCGGCCGAAGGCGACGGATTCTTCGTATTTGACGGTGCGCAGGTAATGGCGAATTTCAGAGCGAGCCCGGCCAGTACGGACGTAATTGAGCCACTGGGCGCTGGGGCGAGAAGCACTGGAAGTGATGATCTCGACGCTGTCACCGCTTTTAAGCTCGGTGCGCAATGGAGCGAACTCGCCGTTGATCTTGGCTGCAACAGCCTGATTGCCGATATCGGTATGGATGGCGTAGGCGAAGTCGACCGGCGTGGCGCCCCGGGGCAGGGAAATGATTTTGCCCCGCGGTGTGAAGACGTACACGGCGTCAGGGAACAAGTCGACCTTGACGTGCTCAAGGAATTCGCCTGAGTCGCCCGTCTGGCTTTGGATATCGAGGAGCGACTGCAACCATTGGTGAGTGCGCTTCTGTAGGTCGTTGAGTGAGACGTTGGGGTCTTTATAGAGCCAGTGTGAGGCCACACCTTCTTCGGCCACGTGGTCCATATCGCGGGTGCGGAACTGAAATTCCACGGGGGTGCCGTAGGGCCCGATCAGCGTAGTGTGCAGGGACTGGTAGCCATTGAGCTTGGGAATGGCGATGTAGTCTTTGAATTTGCCGGGCACCGGCCGGTAGAGCTGATGCAGCGTCCCCATGGCCAGATAGCATTCCGGCAGTGTGTGCACAATGATACGAAAACCGTAGATGTCGAGCACGTCGGAGAACGACTTTTTTTGCTCAACCATCTTCTTGTAGATGCTGTAGAGCGATTTTTCGCGACCACTGATGTCTGCTTCGATACCGGCGGCGGGTAGCGCAGCCGCGACGGCGTCGTGGATCTTGCTGAGCACTTCGCGACGATTGCCGCGGGCTGCAAGCATGGCTTTGTGCAACACCTGATAGCGATTAGGGTGGATGGCCTGAAAGCAGAGATCCTGCAGTTCGCGGAATAGGGCGTTCAGGCCCAGCCGATGCGCAATGGGCGTGTAAATCTCGAGCGTTTCGCGTGCAATGCGGCGGCGCTTTTCGGGCGACACGGCACCCAGGGTGCGCATATTGTGCAGACGGTCGGCCAGCTTGATGAGAATGACGCGTACGTCGCGCGCCATGGCCAGAAGCATCTTGCGGAAGCTTTCGGCCTGCTGTTCCGCTTTAGAGGCGTACTCGAGGCGGTGCAGCTTGGTGAGACCGTCAACGATTTCCGCGACATCGGTGCCGAAACGTTCAGCGATCTCTTGTTTGGAGACGTCTTGGTCTTCGATGACGTCGTGCAGCAAAGCCGCCATAAGCGACTCGGCGTCGAGTTTCCAGCCCGCACAGATTTCCGTAACGGCAATAGGATGGGAAATATAGGGCTCGCCACTGGCGCGGAACTGGCCGAGATGTGCCTGATCGGCAAAGCGGTACGCCTCTTTGATGCGCTCAATCTCTTTGGATTCAAGATAAGGGCGAATGACTTCTAGCAGAGGGGCCAGCGATGCGGTGGCATTGGCCGGGGCGGTAGTTGGCGTGGACTGAATGGCGGGCGTACGATTACGGCGCCGACGTAGGCGGGGACCTTTCTTAAGGACCGCCAGCAGGCCGGATGAAGCGCCACGCAGAGTGCTGAATGCCATCTTGCCGCCCGTTCAGATTCAGGTCGGAACCTTACGCAGCATTTCGAGGCCGGTTAGGCCCTGAGCGACTTCGCGCAGCGCGGTGACAGTCGGCTTGTTCTTGCTTTCGATGCGGGCCTCGTGACCCTGAGCGAGCTCACGCGCACGATAAGTGGCTGCCAGCGTGAGCGCAAAACGGTTTGGAATCTTTTCGAGGCAGTCTTCGACGGTGATACGGGCCATGTTGTTCCTTGTAAGTGTGATTCTGACGCTGCGACAGCGTATTGTTTTGGGGTGCTGAACCGTAACGGGCGCGAGGGATTACGTGCCGCTGCGGATGCCCAACTGTTGAAAGAGTTCTGCATGACGGGCCGCCTGCGATGCATACCGAAGCCGGGCTGCCTGAACGATGCTGCAAAGCTCATTCAAAGCGGTGCTAAATTCTTGATTAATAATAACATATTGACACTCTGAAACATGCGACATTTCACCGCCGGCGGCGAGCAGCCGACGCGCAATCACATGGGGCTCGTCCTGCCCCCGATTCTTGAGGCGGGTCTCGAGTGCTTCGATGGACGGGGGCAAGATAAATACCCCAATGGCATCAGGAAAAAATTCGCGTACCTGACGGGCACCCTGCCAATCGATTTCAAGCACGACATCACGACCGGCATGAATCGCTTCGTCGATTTTGTCGCGTGGCGTGCCATAGAAATTGCCGTGGACCTCGGCCCACTCAAGCAGCGCACCGGCATCGCGCAGCGCGTGAAATTCTTCTACGCTGATAAAGCGGTAATGTTTGTCAGGCTCTTCGCCCGGCCGTGGAGGACGGGTGGTGCACGACACGGAAAGCACCATCGTCGGCTCTTTTTCGAGCAGGGCGTTTACAAGACTGGATTTACCGGCGCCGCTGGGTGCGACCACCATGAAGACGTTGCCAGAGCGTTGCGACATGTTGAGGCGGAAGAAAAATTCCTATTCTAGCGGAGTTATGGTGTCGGTGTGACCGAGCTGCTGTACGGTGGCGAGCCAGCTGGGCTGATCGGCGCACAGAAAAGCCACGGCGTCGCCGGCTTCCATATTGAAGAGAATGTCTTCCACAAGATCGGGTACTTCGTCTGGGGAGCCGACTGCCGCGACATGTAGATTGGCATTCTTCTCAAATTGTTCGGGCGGCACGAAGGCCGTCACGGCTTCGGGATCGGGCGCGCTGATGGCGACATAGGCCCGCAGCGGCAGCTCATCGGCCAACACGTTCAGCACGATGCCGGCAGGAAAGTGATTAAGCAGCTTGCTGGTAATCGGCATGTTTAACCTCGGCTGAAGTCTAGTGTCGCCACCACGGGGGCATGGTCGGAGGGCTGCTCCCAGGCCCTCGGTTCCTTGTCGATATGGCAGGACACGCACAGGGGGCGTAGCGCTTCCGATAGAAGCACATGATCAATACGCAGCCCGGCGTTGCGGCGAAACGCGAAGCGGCGGTAATCCCACCATGAAAAGGCCTTTTCCTCCTGGGGAAAGAGCCGGAAGGCGTCGGTAAGCCCCAGATCCAGCAAGGCTTGAAATGCCGCTCGTTCGGGCGCGGACACCAGCACATTGCCTTCCCACTTGGCGGGGTCGTGAACATCCTCATCAGCTGGCGCAACGTTGTAGTCCCCCAGAACGGCAAGTCGTGGGTACGTTTTCAGTTCGTCCTGCAACCAATCGTGCAGGGCCTCAAACCATTGCAGCTTGTACTGATACTTGTCGCTTTCAAGCGATTGGCCGTTCGGACAATAGGCGCTGATCACCCGAACAGGCCCCTGGGGTGAGGGCAGGGTGGTGGCAATCACTCGCTGCTGCGGGTCTTCCAGACCAGGCAGATTGCGATGGGTCTCTGTACCGGGCTGGCGAGAAATGATGGCCACGCCGTTATAGGTTCTTTGACCGGCCCACACGGCGTGGTAGCCGATCTCGGTAAATGCATCCAGCGGGAAGAATTCGTCAGCAAGCTTCAGTTCCTGGAGGCAGAGGGCGTCGACGGGATTGTCGCGCAACCAATTCAAGACTTGCGGCAAGCGCACTCGAAGGGAATTGACGTTCCAGGTAGCTAATTTCACAGTAAAGGCAGGAGTCAGAAAAGGCACCATGATATCAAGCTAGGTTCACGGCACTGTCTTAAGTGTAAACTATAGTTACATTTAACTGTGTTACCTGAGCTGATAAATCGGACTGAAATGACCGACTTACACCGACACAATGCCAATGCCGGCGTCACAGAGGACGCAGTCAGGCGTGATGCAGCACACCTTCAGAATTACTGCATTGCACTGCAGCCCATTTGTGACGGCGAACTCACCCACGTTGCCGACGAACTCCTGTACCGGGAAAGCGCTACGGCCACGTTTGCGGATTTGAGCGATGAGCAGGCGGTTACTGCGACGGCCCGGGTGTGTCATATCGCCTTCTATGAAATCGGCGTTCAACGCCTGGTGGGGGATCGACAGCTATTTGTAAATGCGCCGCGCGACTGGCTGCTAAAACCTGAATTGCTACCGCCGAACATCGATCAGGTGGTCGTCGAAGTGCTGGAGAACGTTGCCGCAGAACCCGAGGTCTTGGCCTCTTTACAACATATCCGTTCGCAGGGATACGACGTCGCGCTCGATGATTTCGTACTCAGCGAGCAAACCAAGCCGTTGCTGGACGTCGCCACCATCGTCAAGGTTGATATGCTCGAGCCCTTCAATGAGGCGGACATTGCGCTTTATAAATCTCGTGGCCTGCGTCTGCTGGCCGAGAAGGTCGAAGATATGGAAACTTTCGACCGATTGCGGCAGGTGGGATTCACGTTATTCCAGGGCTATTTTTATGCCAGGGCCCAAACCCGGCAGGCCTTCTCCAGTGAGCGTCAAAACAACCACGCCGCCCTGATACGCCTGCTGGCCGAATTACAAAAAGCGGATGCCCGCTACAAGGATATCGAGCAGTTGATCGCGCAGGATGCGCAGCTGACCTACCTGTTACTGCGGTACGCGAATTCAGCATTCTTCCACTACAAAGGCAAGATTCAGACACTCTTTCAAGCGCTGCAGGTATTGGGGCTGAAACTCGCCGGCAGCCTGGCGCTGACCATGCTGTTGGCCAATCACGGGCCCGCCTGCAAGCTCATGCTGTCGCGGGCGCTGACGCGGGCGGCAATGTGCGAAAGGCTCGCGAGCTTGCGCTCAGAAGGCGTGGAATCTGCCTTTTTTGTGGGCATCCTTTCCATGATGGGTGAGTTACTTGGCAAGTCGCTGCAGCAATTGCTCGACGAACTTCAGCTTTCCCAGGACATTGTGGCTGCACTGCTGCGGCGTGAAGGGGTGCTGGGCGCGCTTCTGCAGGAAATAGAGTCTTTCGAGACAGCCAATGTCAGGGGCTGGCCGCCTGAGCGCGTTGAACTGTTCAACCAAACATGGCTGCAAAGCCAGATCTGGACGACACAGCTGCTTGCAGTACTGCAAGGGTCTGACGGCGGCTCTGCGCGGGAGGTTGAGACCGCGGTATGATCGTTCGAATCTGATCCATGATGCACATAAACGCAGGAGATTCGAGCATGGAAGATGTCGTCATAGTAGCGGCCTGCCGTACGGCAATAGGCGATTTTGGTGGGGCACTCAAAGATGTGCCTCCCACGGAGCTTGGTGCCACGGTGGTGCGCGCCGTGCTTGATCGTGCGGGAGTGGCTGCAGCCGATGTCGATCACGTCGTGTTCGGGCAGGTGATCAACACAGAACCTAAAGACATGTATCTATCTCGCGTGGCGGCATTGAACGCGGGCATTCCGGAGCAGGCCGTGGCGATGAACGTGAATCGTCTGTGCGGTTCGGGCCTGCAGGCGATTTTGAGCGCTGCTCAATCTATTAAATTGGGCGACGCCCGGGTAGCCGTGGCGGGTGGAGCCGAAAGCATGAGTCGTGCGCCTTATCTCGCTCCCGCCCAACGCTGGGGCGCCCGCATGGGCGATGCCGCACTCATCGACATGATGACCGGGGCGCTCTCCGACCCGCTGGAGCGCGTTCATATGGGCGTGACCGCCGAAAACGTCGCCAAAAGGTACGAGATCAGCCGCGCCGATCAAGATGCCCTTGCCCTCGCATCCCATCAACGTGCTGAAAACGCCATTCGCAACGGCTACTTCCGCTCTCAAATCGTTCCTGTCGTTCAGAAGACTCGTAAAGGCGAGGTGGTATTCGACACCGATGAGCATGTGCGTATGGGCGCGACCGCCGAGAACTTTGCCTCGCTCAAGCCGGTTTTCGTGAAGGAAAACGGTACGGTGACGGCCGGCAATGCGTCGGGGTTGAATGACGGCGCGGCGGCAACGCTCGTAATGAGCGCGTCTGAGGCTCAGAAGCGTGGTCTCAAGCCTATGGCGCGATTGGTCTCTTACGGCCATGCCGGCGTAGAACCACTGTACATGGGCATAGGGCCGATTCCGGCTACACGATTGGCCCTGGAGCGCGCCGGCATCAGCATTGATCAGCTCGATGTGATCGAGTCCAATGAAGCCTTTGCAGCGCAGGCCTGCGCGGTGGTGAAACAGCTGGAGCTGGACCCCGCTAAAGTCAACCCGAACGGCAGCGGAATCAGTCTCGGTCACCCTATCGGTGCGACCGGGGCCATTATTACGACCAAAGCCCTGTACGAATTGGAACGCATTGGTGGCCGTTATGCCCTGGTAACAATGTGCATAGGGGGTGGTCAGGGAATCGCCGCCGTATTCGAGCGGGTCTAACGTGGTTGTTTGCGCTGAACACTATGAACCCTGGGAGGCAGATGAACCGACCGTCTCCGAAGCCTCCGGGGTTCGCTATCTGCATTTTGGAACCGAATGGATACAAGGCGCCATGCGTCTGCGGCGTCCTAACGACCTGGTGCTGGCATACACACAGCAAATGATGGCTTGGCTATTGCTTGTCGAGCCTTCCGCCGAAGATGAACTGGGAATCCTTGGGCTGGGAGCGGGGTCGCTTCTGCGCTTCTCCTTACGGCACACGCAGTCTCGCATCACGACTGTTGAATGGAATCCCATGGTCACGGCGGTGTGTCGAAGCCATTTCCGTTTGCCGGAGTCTCCCCGCTCAGTCATCGAGCACTGTGATGCAGCAGATTGGGTTGATAAGCCCCAAAACTTTGGCCGCTATAGTGCGCTAATGGTCGACCTTTATGACGCCACTGCACAGGGCCCGGTGCGTGGTTCACCAGAGTTTTATCAAGGCTGTGCCCGTGTCCTGACAGACCCAGGCGTCATCACCGTCAACTTGTTTGGTGAGCACGCGAGCTTCGAGCCCAACCTCGAGGGCCTTCGGGAGGCTTTCCCTGATGGCGTATTGGTGCTGCCCGAGGTCGACGCCGGCAACCGCATCGCCATTGGCGTGAAGGGCGGGCTGCTGGAACTATCGGTAGGAAAATTCCTGGAGCGTGCTGAAAGCGTTGAACGACAATATCGCTTGCCTGCCTTACGCTGGGCGCGAGACATGCTGGAACAACTGCAAAGGGGCGGTTGGCCGAGCCGGCAAACTTGAATCACGGGATTTCCCCACAGACAAGCGGTTTTTTCTCACATACACTTACGCGCATTCGCGGCGTGTACGCCGCTTGTCTTTATTGCCAAGGAGCTTTCCATGCAGTTGAAACTCTCTGTCCGTACGCTGGCTGCCGGTCTGTTGGCCGCAGGCCTGCTGGCTCATGCACCCGCTTGGTCACAGTCCGTCGCGGTTACATCCATTGTCGAACACCCGGCTCTGGACTCGGTCAGAGATGGGGTCAAGGAAGCGCTGGCCGATGCAGGTTTCACGGAAGAAAAGGGGCTGAAGTGGCAATATCAGACGGCTCAGGGGAATACCGCCATTGCGGCGCAAATTGCGCGCAAGTTCGTCGGTGACCGCCCAGATGCCATCGTCGCCATCGCTACGCCTTCAGCACAGGCCGTCGTGTCCGCCACCAAAGATATTCCGGTCGTTTATTCAGCAGTGACCGATCCGGTTGCGGCACAGTTGGTGCCATCCATGGAGCCCTCTGGTACGAATGTGGCGGGGGTGTCAGACCGTCTGTCACTCGAACGCCAGATTGAACTCATCAAGAAGGTGTTGCCCGACGCCAAACGTGTCGGCATGGTCTACAACCCTGGCGAGGCCAATTCCGTGGTGGTGGTGAAAGCCATGCGTGAGCTGCTCCAGCAGCAGGGCATGACGCTGGTCGAGGCGACGGCACCGCGTACGGTTGACGTCGGTGCGGCGGCGCGCAGCCTGGTGGGGAAAGTGGATGTCATCTATACCAATACCGACAACAACGTGGTCTCGGCCTACGAGGCGCTGGTGAAGGTGGGTATCGATGCCAAGGTGCCGCTCATTGCTTCTGACACTGACAGTGTCGTGCGGGGGGCCATCGCTGCTATCGGTATCAACTACTATGACCTGGGGCTGCAAACCGGCCGAATGGTGGCGCGTATCCTGAAGGGCGAAAAACCCGGAGACATCGCATCGGAAACCAGCGACAAGCTGGAACTCTTTGTTAATCCGGGGGCTGCCCAGAAACAAGGCGTGACGCTCGACGAAGAGTTCATCAAGTCGGCCACCAAAGTCATCGAGTAATACTGCTGGGTTGTCATGTCCATTTATGCATTGTGGGGCGCGCTGGAGATCGGCCTGATATTCGGGTTGGTGGCTCTGGGTGTGTTGATCTCCTTCCGTATTTTGCGCTTCCCCGATCTGACGGTCGATGGTAGCTTTCCACTGGGCGGGGCTACCGCGGCCACCCTCATCAGCATGGGCATGGACCCGTTCACCTCCACCCTGGTTGCCATGGCGGCCGGTGCCTTTGCCGGCATGATCACCGGATGGCTGAACGTCAAGTTGCGCATCATGGATCTGCTGGCGAGCATCCTGATGATGATTGCGTTGTATTCCATCAATCTGCGCATCATGGGCGGGCCCAACATACCGCTGATCATGGAACCCACTGTGTTCAATGTGCTGCAGCCCAGCGGGGTCACCGACTACATTTTCAGGCCTCTGCTGCTTGTAGTCTTGCTCGTAATAGTGAAACTGGTGCTGGACTGGTACTTCGCCACACAGGCCGGCCTGGCTATGCGGGCCACCGGTTCAAACCCGCGTATGGCCCGAGCACAGGGTGTGGCAACCGGCCGCCGCGTGTTGGTGGGCATGGCGCTTTCTAATGCACTATGTGCGCTGGCAGGCGCGCTCTTCGCACAATCACAGGGTGGAGCCGATATCTCTATGGGTATCGGTACTATCGTGATTGGCCTGGCGGCGGTCATTATCGGTGAAAGTATCATGCCCTCCAGGCGCTTCTTCATCATTACCCTTGCGGTCATTATCGGCGCAGTACTCTACCGATTCTTCGTGGCGCTGGCGCTCAATGCCGATTTCATCGGCTTGCACGCTCAAGACTTGAACCTGGTAACGGCCCTGCTGGTGACATTCGCACTGGTGATGCCCCTCATCAAGCAGCGTCTGCAAGGCACGAAAAAAGGTTGAGACATGCTGGACGCCAAAGATCTTCACATCACGTTCAACGTTGGCACTCCGATCGAAACGCGTGCCCTGCGGGGTTTGTCCTTGCGTATTCCACAGGGGCAGTTCGTGACGGTCATCGGCTCCAACGGGGCCGGTAAATCCACCTTCCTTAACGCCGTCTCCGGCGACCTACCGGTGGACAGCGGCAGCATCGTAATCAACGGGCAAGACGTGACGCGTCAACCTGTATGGGATCGCGCCAAGCAGGTTGCGCGTGTGTTTCAGGATCCCATGGCCGGCACGTGCGAAGACCTCACCATCGAAGAGAACATGGCGCTTGCCTATGCTCGCGGGCAACGCAGAGGTCTGGGCAAAGCGGTAAAGGCCGCCATGCGGGAAGAATTTCGCGAACGGTTGGCGACCTTGGGCCTAGGCCTGGAGAACCGTCTTACCGACCGTATAGGGCTGTTGTCCGGGGGGCAGCGTCAGGCCGTCAGTCTACTGATGGCGGCTTTGCAGCCGTCTCGCATCCTTCTGTTGGATGAGCATACTGCGGCACTAGACCCACGCACAGCAGACTTCGTGTTGAAACAGACGGTGCGTATCGTGGAAGAAAACCACCTTACCACCATGATGGTCACCCACAGCATGCGGCAGGCACTGGATGTCGGTGAGCGCACCATCATGCTGCACCAGGGGCAGGTCGTACTCGACGTTGCGGGCGAAGAACGCCGCGGGATGCAGGTGGAAGACCTGCTGCACATGTTCGAGCGGGTCCGTGGGGAACAGCTGGCGGATGACGCACTACTGCTAAGCTGAATAAGGGCCGGTCCGCCGGGCCCGGGCCCGGGCCCGGCATGGTGATTGCTGTAGCCTGCGCTGTCATGGCTTCAGCGAACCACAATGCGTACCGAAAGCCCCCCCAACACTCTGCGTATCTTGACGGTGAACGCCCATAAGGGGTTCACCTTTTTCAACCGCCGCTTCATCTTGCATGAGCTGCGTGACGCCATACGTGCCACGCACGCCGATATCGTCTTTTTGCAAGAGGTCTTGGGAGCACATCATCGGCATGCGCGTCGTTTGGCGCGCTGGCCCACCATTAGTCAGTATGAATTCCTGGCGGACACGATTTGGCCCGATTTTGCTTATGGGCGCAATGCCGTTTATCCGCACGGCCACCATGGCAACGCTCTCTTATCGAAATTCCCAATAGCCAGCTACGACAATATTGATGTCTCAGTAGGGCGGCATGAACGGCGTGGCCTGCTGCATTGTGTGCTGCGCCCGCCAACCTTTGGAGTCGATTTGCACGCAATCTGCGTGCATCTGGGCTTACGGGAATGGCAGCGCACTCCCCAGCTGGAAACGCTTTGTAACGTTATTGAAGAGAAGGTTCCGTCTTCTGCACCGCTGTTTGTCGCGGGCGACTTCAATGACTGGCGTCAGCGAGGCCAGCAGCTACTGGATCGTTGCGCGGGGCTAAAGGAAATTCATTACGAGCGGCATGGGCGCCTAGCGCGTACGTTCCCCGCCGGCTTCCCTGTATTCCATCTGGATCGCATTTACGTGCGCAATGTCGTCAGCAGCAAGCCTGTGCGGCTTTCACGGCTGCCATGGGCACGGCTTTCCGACCATGCACCCCTCGCTGCGGAGGTGTCCCTATGCCCGTGAAATGGACTGAAGGCAATGATTTTGAGTTGCTTGAAAACGGCGAGGAATTCTTTCCTGCAGTCTTTGAGTCAATTGAAGCTGCCACCCGTAGCGTCATTATCGAGACCTTCATTATTTTCGACGATGAAGTGGGCAAACCGTTGCGTCAGGTCCTGGTGGATGCTGCAGCGCGTGGCGTTCAGGTTGATGTGACAGTCGATGGGTACGGCACCGCCGATCTTCCCGAGGAGTACATAGAAAGTCTGGTGAACGCCGGTGTTCGTCTGCATGTCTTTGATCCGCAGCCGCGTCGGCTGGGGTTTCGTACGAATCTCTTTCGCCGACTGCATCGCAAGATTGTGGTGGTGGACAGTGAGCTCGCCTTCGTCGGGGGTATTAACTTTGCTGCGGACCACCTGATCAAGAGTGGGCCGCTCGCCAAGCAAGATTATGCGGTCAAGATACGGGGGCCGCTGGTAGCTGACATAGAGGCGGACACCCTTCGTTTGTTGTCGGCTTCCGACCAGCGCCGCTCGTTCTGGGGACGGCTGCGCTGGCGACGCAGGCCCGTTCAACATCAGCCGGGGGATATTGTGGCTGCCTGGGTGACCCGGGACAACGATGAGCATACCGACGACATAGAGCGGCATTACCGGTTTGTGATTCGGGCGGCGCAACGTGAAATTACCATTGCCAACGCCTATTTCTTTCCCGGTTATTCCTTGCTGCGTGACTTGCGGCGGGCTGCGAAACGCGGTGTGGAAGTGCGCCTCATTTTGCAGGGCGAGCCGGATATGCCATGGGCCCGGGTGGCCGCGACCATGCTTTATGACTACCTGCTCTCCGGCGGAGTGAAGATATACGAATACTGCGAGCGCCCCTTTCATGGCAAGGTCGCTACTGTGGATGGGCAGTGGGCGACGGTAGGCTCCAGTAATTTAGACCCGCTTAGCCTTGCGCTAAACCTGGAGGGCAATGTGATGATTCGTGATGCCGCCTTCGCCGGCTGCCTGCAGGAGCGTCTTGACCAGTTGGTGGAGTCGCAGTGCCGCCTGATGGAACGAGGCAGCCGCCCCCGCAGGCAAATACAGCGGATGCTGGTCGGCGTTTTTGTCTTCCATTTCCTGCGCAGGTTCCCTGCTTGGGCGGGTTGGTTTCCTGCCCGCAAGCCACAGTTGACGACCTTGGACGGCGACTTGGAAAAACTTCATGAGGGTAAGCCATGAGTGCGGTAACCGTAGCCCGCACGTGGGTGCGTGAACATAAAACCCGCCTCAAACGCCTGGCCACGTGGGCCTTTGTCTGTTTGATCATCGGCTTGTTGATCCGAGTTGGGTTGACGATTGAATGGAATGAAGTGATGCAGGCCATTCTGGAAACCCCAGTCACGGCTTTATGGATCGCCCTGGGACTGGTGGCTGCCAGTTATACGGTGTACAGCTGCTTTGATCTTTTAGGTAAGTACTACACCGGGCATAAGGTCTCGTGGCCGCGAACAATGATGGTGGCTTTCATCAGCTATGCCTTCACCATGAATTTCAGCGCTGCGGTCGGAGGTCTGGCGATGCGGCTGCGATTGTATGGAAAGCAGGGGCTGGAGCCGGGGCAGATCGTACGCGTCATGGGGCTTAGCATCACCACTAATTGGATCGGCTATTGCCTGTTGGCAGGGGTCGTCTTCGCGTCGGGCGCAGTCAATCCCCCTGCGGCTTGGGAGGTCAGCGGTGGGCCGTTGCGTATCATCGGTGTGGTGATGGTTCTAGCAGCGGGTGCTTATGTGGCGCTGTGCGCCTTCTCGGAAAAGCGCAGCTGGAAGGTGCGGGATCACACCATTGAACTTCCCCAGCTGAATATTGCGTTGTGGCAGCTTGGTTTGGCGATGACGAATTGGTCGCTGATGGGGTTGGTGGTCTATGTTCTGATGCCG
>JAJUGV010000152.1 GCA_029265795.1 Alcaligenaceae bacterium | reverse complement strand
CGCCGCAGCCGGGCCGACAGGCAAGCGTCGTTACAGCCATCCGCGCAGCCAATACACCAGCATGCCAACGTATTCCTTTACCACCGAGCGGCTGGCGGACAGAACCCGGGCACTGGGCAACCAGAACGAGAAGCTCGCATCTTCCGGCACCACAATCTGTGGGGCAGAGCCGGCTGCAACCGCGTTGATGCCATGCTTGCGGAAGACCGCCATCGCCCGCGGCATGTGCAGCGCCGAGGTCACGACAAGGATGTCGTCATAGCCTTTTTCCTCGAGCAGGCGGCTCGTGTATACGACGTTTTCGTATGTGGTGAAGCTGCGGTTTTCCTGGAGGATGGCGTCGTCAGGCACTCCGTGCTGACGCAGCGAGTTCGCCATGATCTGTGCTTCGCTTACCGAGCCTTCCAGGGCCGCCCCCGAAACAATCACCACGGGCGCCCGACCGGCATGGTAGAGGCGGGCCGCTGTATCGACGCGTGTGACGGTGTTCGATTTGTCCAGCGACTCGAACCAGTTCAACCGGTTGTTGGCAGTGCTACCGCCCAATACGACGATGGCTTCGGCATTGGGGAGCTGGTCGGGTGGCCGGTAGGGATGGAGTTGTTCGAGGTGGCCACCGGCCCACAGAGAGGTGGCGGGCAACGACCAGAACAGCACCCAGGAGAGGCCGCATGCGACGAAGAACAACGCCACGCGCCGGTAGCGCAGGATGAATGACAAGACGCCCAAAACCAATAACGCAATGCCCAGGTTGAGCGGGATGACGAAATTGGTCAGAAAGCTGGACAGCGCCATTCGTTAGGTTTTTCTCTCAATATTGGACCTGGAGCATGGCAAGGACGTTTTCCTCGACTTCCTCCAGGGCGGGCCATCCCTGGGCCGAACCCAGGCACGTGGCATGGCTGGACCATGGTCCGGTGCGTTCCCGTTGGGTGACGCCGAACAGAGTGACCTGGCGGGCGCCGGCAGCAGCAGCCAGGTGCGACACACCTGAGTCGTTGCAAACCACCAAACCGGCCAGTTGCGTGAGTGTAGCAAAGGCGCCCAGTTTCATGGGAGCCAGGCAAACAGCCGTTGGCGCGTTTGCCCGCGCTGCATCGGACTCGGCCGCGGGCGGGCACATCACCACTTTCTGACCTGCAGCCTGGAGGCGCTGCACGAGCGCATCGAAATGCGGCCACACTTTCACGCGGCCCTTGTGCAGGCCGGTAGCGGTCGGCGCAACCAGCACGAAGTCGCCTTCTGTAAGCCCCGCTACCTGCAAGGCATCGCAGGCGTCCTGGCGGTGGGCGTCGGTGAACCGCAAGCCAAGTTGGCGTGGAGGAACCGGGGGCGGTGTCGGGCATCCCCACCGACGCAGAGCCTGTGCGGTAAGGTGGTACCAGGACTCCACCGCGTGCAGCCCACCGGTGGGCTTGGCCATGGGCCAGCGCAGAATCAGGCTGCGGCCATCGTCGCGATACCCGGCGCTCGGAATGCCGGCGAAGCTGAAAACCATTGCGCTGGAGAGAGAATCGGGAAGGAGCAGCCCGCGCGGATGCGCGTGCGCCGCCTTCTTGCGGAATGCGTGGACCGCCGCACGGTCTTCGCGCCAGCGCCCGCTCATTTCGACGAAGCCGGCCAGGCCGTACCCCGACAACAGATCACGGGCCCAAGCCTTGGCGCAAACCACCACCGGCAAATCCGTGCTCAGCACCGCTTCAAGACTGGGCAGGCTCATGCAGACATCGCCTATCCAGTTTGGCAAGCGCAGATAGATGGCGGACACGGGATTCATGAATGGTGGTTGCTACGGCAGGTGTGAAAAAGGACGCTTCAGGTCGTGATGGCGGATGAACGGTAAAATGACCCGCCTAGTCTGCCCATTAGTATATAAGCGAGTCCATTCTTGAAGTCACAAAGTCCGGCAGCCGATATTGCGTCCAACCCAGAGCGGTTCCACTTGTGGCGGCGCATCTACAGCCGCCTCGGCAAGTACTGGAAGGCCGTGGCGGTCGCCATCCTGCTCGTCAGCATTTCGGCCGCTACGCAGCCTACGCTCGCCGTCATTATGAAGCCCCTTCTCGACGAGGGCTTCACCGGCGCCAAGCCGTATTACGTCTGGGCCATTCCATTGGCGGTGATCGGATTGATGCTGCTGCGGGGCGTCACCAGCTACGGCAGCTCGTATCTGCTTGCCTGGGTCGCCAACAACATGCTGCTGGGCATACGGCGCGACATGTTCGACAGGCTTCTGGGCATGTCCGACGAAGAGTACAAGCGCGGCGACACCGGCCGCCTTCTGAATCGCTTCACCATCGATGCCGGAAACGTCACGGCCTATGCCACCGACGTCGTCACGGTTCTGGTGCGCGAGACTCTGGTCGTGCTGGCCCTGCTGGGCGTGCTGATCTACATGTCGTGGCAATTGACGCTGATCGTATTGGTGGTGCTGCCGGCATCCGTGTATGTTGCGAGCCTGTTCATTCGGCGGTTGCGCCGCATCAACCGCGACACCATCTCCATGAACGCGGAGCTGACCCGCGTGGTGCAGGAAAGCATAGAAGGGCAGCGCGTCATCAAGCTTTTTGACGGCTATGAGCGCGAATCAGGCCGCTTCGGCTATGTGAACGGCCGGCTTCGGCGCTTTGCCATGCGTGCCGCAAGTGCCGACGCCGCACTCTCGCCGCTGTCGCAGTTCTTCATCGCCTTATCGGTCGCCGCGGTGATCGCCGTAGCGCTGTATCAGGCGAATCAGGGCACGTTGACGGTGGGCAGCTTTGCCGCCTTCATGGCCGCACTCGGCCAGATCTTTGACCCGGTGAAGCGCCTGACGAAGATCGCCAGTTCGATGCAGCGCATGCTGACCGCCGCGGAGAGCGTCTTCACGCTTGTGGACAGCAAGCCGGAAGCAGACGATGGCACGCGCGAATTCGAAGAGCCGATCGAAGGCCGTATTGAGTTTCGGAATGTCGGCCATCGTTTCGAAGGAGGCCGTGCGAACGTACTCGAAGATATCAATCTTGTCGTCGAGCCGGGCTCCACAGTAGCCTTCGTTGGCCGATCCGGGAGTGGCAAGACGACGCTGGTGAACACGATACCGCGCTTCGTCGTGCCCTCTTCGGGACAGGTGCTTATCGATGGCTGCGATGTGCGTGACATTAAGCTGAAGAGCCTGCGGCGCCAATTGGCGCTTGTAAGCCAGGACGTCGTCATGTTCGACGGCAGTATTGCCGAAAACGTAGGTTATGGCGCCCTGGACGAGGCCACACGCGACGACATCCGCGACGCCCTTCGGGCGGCCGATCTGCTCGACTTCGTCGACAGCCTTCCCGATGGCATGGATACGCAGGTGGGCGAGAACGCCAGCCAGCTGTCCGGTGGGCAACGCCAGCGGCTGGCCATTGCCCGTGCGCTCATTAAAAACGCACCAATTTTGATCCTTGACGAAGCCACTTCGGCGCTGGACAACGAATCGGAGCGTCAGGTGCAGGCCTCGCTGGAACGGCTCATGGCAGGGCGCACCACATTGGTGATTGCGCACCGTCTTTCCACGGTGCAGAAGGCAGACCGGATAGTGGTGCTCGATAGCGGCCGTATCGTCGAGCAGGGCAGGCATGAAGAGCTGCTGGCGCAGGGCGGCGTATATGCAGGGTTGTATCGCATGCAGTTCCGTGACGAATAAAGGAGGTCTCGGTGAAGACGCAGATGAAGAATTCATTACCCGCACGGCCGTTTCCCGGCCTCAGGTTGTTGTCCGTAATGGCCATGGGAACACTTGTGGCGGCCTGCGCCGCCCCGGACGGGCCGCGAAACGTCCAGCCGGAAGATCTGCGTAAGTCCACGCATTTCATCACTGAGCGCTTGTTCAGCGATCTGGATTTTCCCACCCTGCAGCGCAATCTCTTCAAGCATCGCGACGCTTGCGGGTCCGCACCGCGCTTCGTGATGCACGAGATGGAGACGGGCTATGCGAGCCTGATCGAAACTGCCGAAATCCCGGAAAGCTATGAGAACGTGGTGATGATGGATCTGGTTCAGTACCCGGAATCGTGGCGGTCGCCGAAGAGGGTTGCGCTTCGGGCCTACAGTTATTACTACAACGACGACGTGCAGCAGCGCGTGGATCGCATGCTGGCCGTCGTGCAGCAGCCCGGGGTTTGTCAGCCGGAGAATCAGTAAGCCAGTAAGTCGCCTGCGCGGTAAGCCTTGTGCCATTGCCGCCCAAGCCGGCAAGCCGCTGAATCTGGCGGCCCCGCGGGGCCGCCAGAGCTCCGGCCCACGCTAGGCTCGACGCCGCTCAGATCAGCACGATGTCGTACTGTTCCTGGGTGTACTGGCTCTCGACCTGCAGTGAAATCGGCTTTCCGATGAAGTCGCCCAATATGGCCAGGTGGTCACTTTCTTCTTCCAGGAACAGGTCGACTACCGGCTGTGAGGCCAGGATACGGAACTCCTTGGGGTTGAATTGCCTGGATTCGCGCAGGATCTCGCGCAAGATTTCATAGCAAAGCGTGCGCGGTGTGCGCACATGCCCGCGCGATTGGCAGGTGGGGCAGGGCTCGCATAACTGGTGTGCGAGCGAATCGCGTGTGCGCTTGCGCGTCATTTCCACCAGTCCCAGCTGGCTGAAGCCGCTGACGGTGATACGAGTCCGATCCCGGGACAGCGCCTTGTTGAGTTCGGCCAGCACCGCCGCTCGATGCTCCGCATCCTCCATGTCGATGAAGTCCAGGATCACGATCCCGCCTAGATTGCGCAGGCGAAGCTGACGTGCAATGGCCACGGCCGCTTCAAGATTGGTCTTGAAGATGGTGTCGCCAAAATTGCGCCCGCCCACGTAGCCGCCGGTGTTCACGTCTACCGTGGTGAGCGCTTCCGTCTGGTCGATGATCAGATAACCGCCGGACTTCAGGTCCACCCGCCGAGAAAGTGCCCGCGCAATTTCATCGTCGACGTTGGCGGTGTCGAAAAGAGGGCGCTCGCCGCTGTAGTGGCGGATGCGTTCCACCACCGAGGGCGTGTAGCGGTGAGCCCATTCGATCAACTCTTGAGTCACGGTTCGCGAATCCACCAATATGGAAGAGGTGTTCGGTGTGACCATGTCGCGCAGTACCCGCTGCGGCAGCGTCAGGTCAGAGTACAGCAGGGAAGGCGCGGGCTGCGTCTTGATCTTTTCCTGTATGCCGGCCCAAAGCTTGCGCAGATAGGCGCAGTCCGCTTCCAGTTCTTCGTCAGTCGCGCCTTCGGCTTGCGTGCGAACGATGAAGCCGCCGGTTTCATTTTCCGTCATGAACTGGGTCACGCTCTCACGCAGGCGGTTGCGGTCCGCCTCGGACTCGATGCGTTGCGAGATGCCGATATGCGGGTCGAACGGAAGGTGCACAAGCATGCGGCCGGCAATGCTGATCTGGGTGGAAAGACGGGCACCCTTGCTCCCCAGCGGATCCTTGATGACCTGCACCATAATGGGCTGGCCTTCAAACAATAGCTTCTCGATGGGAGTCGGTGCCACGCCTTTGCTGCGTTCGCTTCGATTCTGGCGTAGATCGGCAACGTGGATGAAGGCGGCGCGCTCAAGGCCAATATCGACAAAGGCGCTCTGCATCCCTGGCAGCACACGAACCACCTTCCCTAAATATAGATTTCCGACATGCCCGCGCTGGATGCTGCGTTCAATATGGAGTTCCTGTACGGCGCCCTGTTCGACCAGGGCCACCCGCGTTTCGAACGGGGTGACGTTGATGAGGATGTCTTCTGTCATGAAACCTGTTCTTCTCTGTCGCAGGCCGGGGTCGCATGGTGGAGCGCCCGCACCGGCATCCTGCGAGTGTTGTTTGTCGGTATCAAAGCATAAGGCCAAACGGGTCACAAGCGTCGCCTGTACCCGCCCACTTGCACGCTTCAAAACAACCGTGCTATAGTTCGTCTCCTTGCTGATCGCGACCTAGGGTTTTCCCGAAGTTTAGCGGTCCTCGCAGCCAGCCAGCTGCCCCGAATTCGGGTGTCGCGGCCAGCCAAAGAGACAGG
>JAJUGV010000147.1 GCA_029265795.1 Alcaligenaceae bacterium | reverse complement strand
CAGTTTGATGCGGTGGGCGACGGTGCTCTGCAGATCGCCAGCACCAGCATGGGTCAAGTGGCCGGCATTGAACCCATCTTTCTGCTGAGCTCGCTACCTTTCATGGCGAACAACATCGAAAACGCCTGGACGCTGTACGAGATCGCGCGCCCCTATTACGAGCAGGTTTTCGAACGTAACAACCAGCTGCTGCTGTATGCCTCCCCCTGGACACCGGCCGGCATCTGGGCAAAGAAACCCGTTACCTCACCGGAAGATCTCGCCAACCTTAAGGTGCGAGCATGGGATGCGTCGGGCACGCGTACCTTGCAGGCAGCGGGCGCCGTGGCGGTGCAGATGGCTTGGGCCGATGTCGTCCCTCAACTGGCCGCCGGCGGCATTGATGCGGTCTTGACCTCTGCCGACGGTGGTGCGAGCGCGAAATTCTGGGAGTTCCTGGATCATTTCACTGCCATCAACTACTCGCAGTCGTTGAACATGACGCACGTCAACAAGGATGAGTTCGAGAAGCTGACCCCCGAGCAGCAGAAGATCATCCGCGAGGCGGCTGCGCTGGCGGAAAAAGAGGCTTGGGAAAACCTGACCCGCCAGGTAGAGAAGAACTATGCCGAGATGAAGTCTCATGGCATGACGATTACCGAATCGGTCAGCCCGGAGTTCCATGCCTTCTTGCAGGATTCCGGCAAGGCGGTCGTAGAGGATTGGCTCAAGTCCGTGGGACCCATGGGGCAGGAAATTCTCGACAAGTACGCGGCAGCACGCGCGAGCCGTTGATCCCTTTTAGAAAGCCTGAGTCGCAGTGTCCCCGGAGACACACCTGATTCAGCTCAGGCCATAGCCCGGCGTTCGTCCTGATGGATGAACGCCGGCTTCCATTGGCCAAAAAAGTCGGAGAGACACAGACATGTATAGGGTTCTAGACACCATCTCCAAAAGAGTGGGGCAGGCGGGCGTGTTTATCGCCAGCCTTCTGATTGTTTACATGATGGTGCACATTCTTTTGGAGATCGTGCTGCGCGCGTTCTTCGCAACTTCGACCTATTCCATGGACGAGTTTGTCGGTTACGCGCTGTGCGGACTTGCGTTCTTTGCCCTGTCGGATACGTTTCGTCAGGGGCGCCACATCCGCGTGAATATCCTATTCGGCTTCATCGGTAAACGCACGCGGCTAGTGATCGAACTACTGTGCCATGTCATGGCTTTCTGGATGATGTCTTTCCTGGCGCAATACGTCTGGCGTGTACTGGTGCGTGATTACACCCGCGGTTCGGTCAGCCCTACCATCATGGCCACGCCCATGTGGATCATCGATACCGTCATATTTACGGGCCTATGCATGCTGCTGCTACAGATTGCCTGTGGCTTTATTGGAACCATTTTGCATGGTGTCCAGGACAACCCCGCTAAGGGAGGTGAATAGCCATGGATCCCATTGTCATAGCGTTGGCCAGTTTCCTCCTGATCCTGCTGTTTCTGGGGATGGGGGTATGGGTGTTTGCCGGTCTGCTGCTGGTAAGCGTCACCTCACTCTATTTCCTGCTGGATATGTCGCTGCAGCGTATCGGGGTGGTGATGACGCCACTCATCATCCGCAGCGCCACGTCTTGGGAGGCGTCAGCGATTCCGCTTTTCATCTGGATGGGCGAAATCATGCTGCGCACCGATATCTCGCGCCGTTTGTTTGAAGGGCTGTCGCCATTTGCGCATTATTTGCCGGGCCGTTTGCTACATACAAACGTACTGGGCTCCACTCTCTTTGCTGCTATTTGCGGCTCCAGCGCGGCAACGACTGCGACCGTCGGCAAGATTACGGCTGGTGAGCTGGAATCACGCGGCTACAGCAAGGCGTTGAACTACGGTTCGCTGGCCGGAGCCGGGAGTTTCGGGCTGTTGATCCCACCGTCCATCGTCATGATCGTCTATGGCGTGCTAGCCGAGGTTTCCATTAGCAAGCTGTTTGCGGCGGGTGTAGTGCCGGGCCTGCTGATGGCTGCGCTGTACTCCGGTTATATCGGTGCCGTTGCATTGATTCGGCCCAACATGGTGCCCAAAGATGTCACTTCGCCCGGCTTGAAAGAGCTATGGAGGGGAGCCGTGAAGCTTTTCCCCTTAATCGTGCTGATTGCGGTGGTGCTGGGCCTGATTTATTCGGGGCTTGTAACGCCCTCTGAAGCCGCCGCCGTTGGCGTGGCCGCAACTCTTGTGTTGACGGTGTTGACGCGACAGCTGACGTGGAAGGTCTTCACCGAAAGCTTAAGGGCCTCGGTCTACACCAGCACCATGATCATCGCCATTCTGATCACGGCGTCGTTTCTGTCGACAGCGATGGCCTACCTGCATGTCCCGCAGGAAGTCGCGAAATTTATTGCCGGCATGGAGCTGAGCCCATATGGTCTGATTGCGGTTCTGGCAGTGTTCTTCATCTGTATCGGCATGTTCCTGGAGGGCATTTCGATCACGGTGATGAGTTTGCCCATTACTTTGCCGCTGATACTTGCCGCCGGCTTTGACCCGATCTGGTTTGGGGTGTTTCTGGTCATCATGACGGAACTAGCCCAGATTACGCCGCCCGTCGGCTTCAACCTTTTTATTTTGCAAGGGCTTACCGGGACATCGATTCTTAAGGTAGCGCTGTACGCCTTCCCGTTCTTTGTCCTGATGTGTGTCGCCGCTGCCATCATCGTTTTCTTCCCCGAAGTGGCCCTGTGGCTGCCGAACAAGCTGTGATGTGCCGGCTACGGTCATGGATCTGGTGGCCTTTCGCAACCAGTTTGGTCTATGACGGCCCTGGTGTTTAAATGAAATGTTCTTGAAGTGATATGCTGTGACCCGTTCAGGAGACAGGACCAGGATTCAGAGGGCAATAACAATGAGACCCAACATGGGGCGGGAGCGCGATGGCGATAAGGTGAAGGAGGCCTTGCGCGAAGCCATTCTCCGGCTGGAACTGAGGCCGGGGGCGATTCTCGACGAAGCGGGGCTGAGTGAAACCTTGGGGGTGTCGCGCACCCCCATACGGGAAGCCATCATTCAACTTGTTGCCGATGGTTTGGCCATCCGAGACGGGCGCAGCGCCCGGGTGGCGCCGCTCGATTTTGACGATGTGCCCAAATTGCACGATGCCATGCTGGTGTCCAGCCGCATGATTCATCGCTTGGCGGCGGCCAATCGTACGCTGCGCGATCTCGAGCGTATCGAAGCCGCGATGATCGCCTTTGAGCAGGGCATCATTCATGAAGACGGCCTCAAACGTTCGGAGCTGAACGTCGACTTCCACCTTGCCATTTCGGCCGCGGCACACAATCCGTATTTTCAGCGCTTTTACGAACACGTACTGCATGCCAATATTCGGCTGGCCCGTGCCTGTTTCTCGGCGGAGCAGCAGGGCGAGTTCTACGCCCAGCACCCAGACGAGGAGCTGGAAGCACACATGGCAGCCACCACCCAGCAGCATCGTGAAATGCTGGCCGCCATCCGCGAACGCGACGTAGATGCTTCGGATCGCCTGGCGGTCATGCACCAGAAGCTCGCGCATGGGCGCTTGGAACGCATTCTATTCAAGTACAGGTCACCCATTACTACCGACACGAGGTTGGACCTGGTCTGAGTCATTACCACAAGCAGGAGACAAACCCGTGCCGCAACCCGACCATATCTGCGCCTTTCCCGTGCCCGAAGCGGCAAGCCTAGACGAAGACCTGCAGCTGGTGTTCGAAAAATGCGTGACCAAGCTGGGACTGGTGCCTAATGTGTTGGCCACGTACAGTATCCGGCCGCAGCGTCTACGTAACTTCATGGCCATGTACAACGAGATCATGTTCTCGGAATCGGGCTTGAGCAAGCTTGAACGCGAGATGGTGGCGGTAGTGGTCTCCAGTGCCAATCGTTGCTACTACTGTCTGGTTGCGCATGGGCAGGCTGTACGGGCACTTTCCGGCGATCCGGAACTGGGCGAAATGCTGGTTATGAATTACCGCGTTGCCCCTTTAGATGCGCGTCGGCGGGCCATGCTGGACTTTGCCTGGAAACTCACAAAGCAACCGTCAGAAGTGGGCGAGGCCGATCGGCAAGGTCTGCGTGAAGCAGGCTTCAGCGCCGAAGATGTGTTTGATCTGTCAGAAACGGTTGCCTTCTACAATTTTTCCAACCGCATGGCCACGGCCATGGATATGATGCCCAACCGCGAATACCACGGGATGAACCGGCCCGAACCGTTCGAGCCGCCGGTGGCACCGACCAAGGGTTAAGCAATCAGCGCGATCGTGGCACTGATGCTTATGAACGACAGCACGGTGGCCAGCAGCAGGGTGGCCGAGCAATGGTCTTCCAGCCCGTAGCGCATGCCGAGAATCGGCAGGATGCTCAGCATGGGCGCCGCTGCAAAGATGATGCCGGCCTGGCGCATTTCCGGTGCGAGCCCCGGCCACAGCAAAAAGGCAAGGGCGGTGAGCGTGGGATGCACAATCAGTTTGGCCAATGAAATGCCCACAGCGTCGCCGAGCATGCCTTTTACGCGTAGCCCGTACAGGTTGCCGCCGACTGCAAACAGGGCGACCGGGGCGGCGGCCATCGCGAGCATGTCAATCACTCGCAAGGCGACACTAGGCACAGGGATTCGAAAGCCCGCCAGCAGCACTCCGGCAAAGATGGCAATCAAAAGAGGGCTGCGCATCAGCCGTTTCAGAGTCTGACGGATGCGCGCCATAAGCCTGACTTCACCTTGCCCCGCGCTGGCGTCTGCGATCGCCATGGCGAGGGGAATCATCAGCATACTTTCGACCAGGATGGTCATGGCGACTGCGCGGGAAGCCGGCTCGCTGCCTAGCACCATTGTGCAGATAGAAACCCCAACAAAGCCGCTATTCGATGAAGACATGCCCAGGCCGGCCATGCTGCTGTCTGCGAGAGGCGCACCCCGCACGCGTCGGTAGAACAGCACACCCAGCACGAAGAGTGTTAATGATGCCAGGGCATAACCAGCAAGAAAGTCCCCGTCCATGGAATCGGCCAGGGACTTATTGGCCATGCCGCGAAGAATTAGCGCAGGTAGCGCAATTGTGACGACAAAGACTCCCATGCCGCGGGTGGTTTCGCGGCTGATGAGACGGGTCATGACACTGAGGTAGCCCAAACCGATCAAGATGAAGATGGGGGCGGTGATGGAGAGAATTTCTAACACCCCAATATTGTAGCGGGGCGGGGCTTATTACCTGGGCGGACTAAGTGCATATTCCACGTGGAAATAAGCAAAGAAGAGAAAAATCGTTTTCTTGAATATGCCTACAGGAATAAAGTGGACCCATATCTGCTGCGCTGCGTCATAAAGAGCTGTCGACAGCGGACTCTTATCACTCCTAAAGATCTACCATATGAAGTTTTCTTTCCAGAACGTCCAGAAGTCCTTTGGTGACCTGCGCGTCATCCAGGAATTCAGTCGCGAGATCGATGACGGTGAGCTTGTCGCCCTGGTGGGTCCGTCCGGCTGCGGGAAATCCACATTGCTGCACATGGCGGCGGGACTGGAGCGCCCGTCCGGCGGTGCCGTACATGCGGACGGCCGCGCAATCAAAGGGCCGAATCCGGAACGAACGCTGATGTTTCAGGAAAACGCCCTCTATCCCTGGCTGACGCTGGAACAGAACGTCGCGTTGGCGCTGGAGTTCCAGGGAACGGACAAGGCTCGAGCGCGCGAGCAGGCGCGCCAGTGGCTCGCCAAGGTACAGCTGGCCGGCTTCGAGGACTACTTCCCGAATCAGGTGTCAGGCGGCATGCGTCAGCGCACGGCCCTGGCGCGTGCCTTTATCTCCCACCCCAAGGCATTGCTGCTGGATGAGCCCTTTGGGGCACTCGACGCCCTGACGCGCATGACCTTGCAGGACGCGTTGCGGCAACTTATTCGCGAAGTGGGGCCGACCGTGTTGCTGGTGACCCACGACGTCGATGAGGCTCTTTTCCTGGCGGACCGCATCCTCGTGTTCAGTCCGCGCCCGGCCGTTGTGCTGAAAGAATTCAATTTGAAGCAGCACGAAAAAACTCACGATTTGTCTGAATTCGCGCCCATGCGCCGTGAAATTCTGAATCTTCTGGGTATCGAAACGGACGCCGATACTGACGATACCGAAAACGCTCCTACCGAATCCTTTACTTACTCCACCGAGGAAGCTGCAGCATGAAACTCGCACGCATTTTGATTCCCGCCCTCGCGGCCTTCGCCATCGCCGGACAGGCGTTTGCTGCGGAGAAGCTACGCGTAGGCTACCTGCGCGTTATGGACGACGCTCAGGCCATCGCAGCTTACGAAGGGGGCTTTTACGAGAAGCACGGCCTGGACGTTGAATTGGTTGAATTCACATCCGGAACCGATCTGATCAAGGCGATCGTCGGTGGCCAGCTCGATACAGGTGTGCTCGGCTTCACCAACGCCGCTTCCTGGTCCTCCCGGGGCGCCGACCTGAAAGTGGTCGGCGGTGCGCAACACGGCTTTCACGCAATCGTTGTGCGTGAAGACGCCAACATCGAAAGCGTCGCCGACCT
>JAJUGV010000166.1 GCA_029265795.1 Alcaligenaceae bacterium | reverse complement strand
CAGCTCTGCTGCTGTCAGGCCTAGCGCGTGGGCGCTTTGAACATAATTTTCACCGATGTACCCGCCGAAGTAGGCTGGGTCATCGGAATTAAGAGTGACCAACGCGCCCCGTCGCAGCAGCCGGGCAAGATTGTGTTGGGTGAGATCATCGACGACACGCAGTCGCAAGTTGGACAGAGGACAAACAGTGAGCGGGATCGCTTCGTCGATAATGCGTTGCATCAAAGCAGGGTCTTCCTCGCTGCGTACGCCGTGGTCAATACGTTCGACCCTCAGCGTATCCAGGGCATCGCGTACATATTCCGGCGGCCCTTCTTCGCCGGCATGGGCCACCAGCCGGAAGCCTAATTTGCGGCAGCGTGCGTACACCCGTTCAAATTTGCCGGGCGGGTGACCCACTTCCGACGAATCCAGCCCAACTGCCACCCAAAGGTCGCCATACTTATCGCGTAAGGGCAGGGCGGCGTCTAATGTGGCGATTGCGTCTTCTTCAGAAAGATGGCGCAGAAAACTCAAAATCAGCACGCTGCTCATGCCGTGTTTGGCGCGGGCATCGCGCAAGGCGTTGGCTATGCCGGCGAACACGAGTTCTAGTGCAATGCCCCTGCTGGTGTGGGCCTGCGGATCGAACATGATTTCGGCGTGCACCACGCCGTCTGCGCGGGCACGCTGAAGGTAGGCGCTGGTTAGGTCGTAAAAATCGACCTCCGACTGCAGCACTTGGGTACCGGCGTAGTAGAGATCCAGAAATGATTGCAGGTCCGTGAAATCGTAAGCGCGGCGCAATGCCTTGACGTCGGCATAAGGTAAGGTGATGCCGTTACGCTGCGCAAGGCGAAACATCAGCTCGGGTTCTAGCGTGCCCTCGATGTGCAGGTGAAGTTCGGCCTTGGGCAGGCTACGTACAAAGTGTTCGAGACTGCCCTGACGGGGGGAGGGGGTGGAGGCGGTGTGCATAGACCTAATGTATCAGGTGTGCCGCAGCGCCAACCAGCCCCGGATACGGGCTGCGAATAACGTGTACCGGAATGGCGGCAAGGTAATCGCCAAAACGGCCTTTGTCATGGAAGCGTGTATGAAACGGCGAGCGCGCAAAGTATTCGCCGAGCTTGGGTACGATGCCGCCTCCCAGGAATATGCCGCCCCGTGCCCCGAGCGTCAGTGCCAGATTGGCAGCAGCGGTACCCAGTATGGAGCAGAAAATATCCAGGGCGCGCGTACTCAGTGGGCAGGACTGCTCAAGCGCCCGCTTGGTGATGTCGGGGGGAGATAGCGACTCTTCTTGCAGTCCGGCTTGCCGCGTAAGGCAGCGGTGAATGAACTGGAGCCCGGCACCAGAAAGAAATCGCTCGTTAGAGACATGGCCGTAGACCGCCCGCGCTTCCTCCCACAACCAGGTTTCAGTTTCGTCACAGGGCGAAAAGCTGGTGTGGCCGCCTTCGCCGGCGAGAGCTATCCACTTGCCATCGCTGGTAGGTATCAGGCCGGAGACGCCCAGCCCGGTTCCTGGCCCGAGCAGGCCGATGGGGGCATTGCGCACAGGTTTGCCGCTACCAATCAATTCAAGTTCGTCGGCAGGCAGGTGCGGTAAAGACAAAGCCAGGATGGAGAAGTCGTTGAGTAAAACCAGTCGCTCCAAGTTCAGCGCCTTGCGCACGGCTTCAGTCGAAAACGACCACTGAGCGTTGGTCATGGTGATGTGATCGCCCGAGACCGGATTGGCAATTCCGATGACTGCAACTTTTACGGCGGGAATGCCTTCCTGAGAAAGGAACTCGCGTAATGGCGCTTCCAGCCCCTGGTAGTCACGAGTGCGCCGGACCCAGATGCGCTGGATGTCGTTCACGCCGCGGCACAGGGCGAAACGAACGTGGGTGCCGCCGATATCGCCGACGACTCGTACAGGCAGTTCAAGGGTGCCAATAGACATCGAGGGTCGCTCCTGGTTCTGCTGCAAGAAGGCTGACGGGCAATGCTGGGTCGGCTTTTTTCTCTGCCTGACGCAGCACCTCACGCTTTGTGTCGCCGGCGATATAGAGAATGCGGTGATCGCAGGCTTGCAATGCTGCCAGACTCATCGAAATGCGCTCATGCGGCGCTGCCGGAGGCGTGATGTGCAAATAGCAGGCCGCCTCGGGCGATATGGCGGCCGAAAGTTGTACGGCACCAGGAAAAAGAGACGCGGTATGGCCGTCGTCTCCCATACCAAGCAGAGCGACATTAACCGGCTTCGCTTCGGCGTTCGCGGCCGCTACTGCGGTTTCGATTCCCGCCCCGCGTACATATAGGCCACGAAAGTTTGCACTTGCTGCGTTTGCCTTCAATAAATGGCGGCGCACCAGCCGTTCATTGCTGTCTGGGTGTTCAGGCGGGACGTAGCGTTCATCCACCAGGCGCACGTGGACTTGAGACCAGTCCAGCTCAAGCTGGGCCAAGCGCGCAAACAGCGGAATAGGGGATCGGCCGCCGGACACCGCGAGGGTGCACTGACCCGAGCGCCGCAGGAATGCCGCGATATGGCGGCCGATGTCCTGTGCAAGAACCTCAATACCGGATTGCAGGTCTGGATGCTCATGCCACATGTTGCCTCCCGCTGGGGCTGCCCGGCTGCAGTATGTTTTGACCCGGGCAGTCAGTTCACAGGACTTAAGTATCCCATTGCCCGCGCAGCGCGGCCAGTGCTACCAGCAGCCAGCCTATCATGAAGCTCACACCACCTATGGGTGTGATGGCTCCTATGAGGCGTACACCGCTGAGAACGAGCGCGTAGAGACTGCCACTGAAGATCAGAATGCCGGCAAGCAGAAAGGCGGCACCTGCTGACGCCAGCCTTGCATGCAGTCGTGGCTGTAGGGCCGCGATGCCCAGCAGCCCGAGGGCGTGAACGAATTGGTAAAGCACGGCCGTCTGCCATACGTCCAGCAGGTGGGGCGAGACATGCGCACGCAGGCCATGCGCCCCGAATGCGCCGGTGCCGACGCCAACCATGAGCGCGATGGCCGCGCAAGTCACGATGCTACGGGTTCTCAAGCAAGTTTTCCTTTAGGTAGTATCATTCTGACACCCTGGGCACGCCCGCCCCGCATTGTTACGAGGCACACCATGGGATGGACCACTCACGAAGTCACCAACCAGGTTCCCGAACTAGTCGACTACAACCTGTATGCAGCCGATACGGTGCTACAGGAGGCAGTCGCACGCGAAGGGGCGGATGCCGCGACGCAGGCCCTGTCGGACTTTGGTTGTGAACTCGGGCAGGCCCACATTATCGCACTCGCACAGCAAGTCGACCGTCACCCACCCGAGGCGCGGCCTTTCGATCGCCAGGGCAGGCGTATTGACTCTGTGGAGTTTCACCCGGGCTGGCACGAATTCCTGCGCATGGGCGTCAGGCAAGGCTTGCATCAGCCCGCGGCTGTTGCCCGAGCAGCAGCCTTTATGCTGCATGGTCAGATAGAAGCCGGCAGCCTGTGCCCATTGACCATGACATCGGCGTCGATCCCCATTCTGGCCCGTGAAGCCTGGTTTACCGACATGGCGCAGAGCCTGGGTTCGCTTGAATACGATCCCCGAGATATTCCTGTCGCCGCCAAGCAGGGCATGCTGATTGGTATGGGGCTGACCGAAAAGCAGGGTGGTTCCGACTTGCGGCGCAATACCACGCTGGCTGCGCCGGTAGAAGGGGGCGAGGGGTGGTGCCGTCTGGTGGGGCACAAATGGTTTTTCTCCGTTCCCACCGCCGATGCACATCTGGTGCTGGCACTGCTAGATGGCATGCCTACATGCTTTTATGTGCCGCGGCGGCTGCCCGACGGCAGCCGCAACGCAATCCGCTTGATGCAACTGAAAGACAAACTGGGCAATCGTTCAAACGCGAGTGCTGAAGTCGAATTCGAAGATTCTCTCGGACGCGTGGTGGGCGAGCCGGGCAGGGGGATTGCGACTCTTGTGGAAATGGCCGGTTACACCCGGCTGGATTGCGTCTTGGGAAGCACGGCGTTGATGCGCGCGGCGCTGGTGCAGGCGATGCACCATGCACAGCATCGCGTCGCTTTCGGCCGGCCTCTTTTACAGCTGCCGCTCATGCGAACGGTACTGATGGATCTGGCACTGGAAGTCGAAGCAGCCGTGGCGCTCAGTATGCGGCTGGCGCGGGCGGTTTCGGCCGGGCCGGAGGGCAGCGCCTTGGAGCGCGCACTCGCGCGCATTGTGACGCCGGCAGCAAAATTCTGGGTCTGCAAGCGTGCCATTCCCGTTGTGGCGGAGGCTCTAGAGGTGCTTGGCGGAAACGGCTATGTGGAAACTCACGTGCTTTCGCGGCTGTATCGCGAGACCCCTGTGAATTCTCTTTGGGAGGGGTCGGGAAATATCATGTGCCTGGACGTCTTGCGTGCCACTCAGCGTCATCCGGAGTGGATGCAGGCATTGCTGGATTGGCTGCCGCAGGCACTGAGTGGTGACGCAGCGCTGTTGCGCCGTGTGGATGCCCTCAAGGCCCAGCTGGTACGCCCCGCCCCCGAGCTTGAGGCCGTAGCTCGCCATGTAACGGGCACACTCACATTATTGGTACAAGCTGCCTTGCTACGCGCACACGCACCGCAGGTCGTGGCAGATGCTTTCATGGCTACCCGGTTCACTGACGACAGCCAGGCGGTTCCGGGTATGAGCGTTTCTCCCACTGCGCTAGATAGCGTATTGCAGCGCGCCTGGAGGGCGGCGTTTTGATCATGTATTTCAAGAAGGCTGACAGAATGACTTCGCCTCTGCTGAGGTGGCTGGTCGTGTGCTTATTGCTGCTCACAGCAGCGTGCTCCAGGGAGCCGGTGAACAGCCCGTATCCGCGTGAAGATGCGGCGCGCAATGTATTGCATACGGCTTTTACCCAACGATCGCCCAAGTACCTGGACCCGGCCAGCTCCTATTCGACAGATGAAACTCCATTTACTTATTCGATTTACGAGCCACTGTACAGCTACGACTACTTGGTGCGGCCCTATCGTCTGATCCCGAAGGCCGCCTTGGAAGTCGTCCGGCCGGTTTACTACGATGAACAGGGGCGGGAATTGCCGCCAGATGTGGACGGCGAAAAGGTCGCTGTCAGCGTGTATGACATTCCTATCAAGCGCGGCATTCTTTACCAACCGCACCCGGCTT
>JAJUGV010000060.1 GCA_029265795.1 Alcaligenaceae bacterium | reverse complement strand
CTTCTCGCTTTCCTGCCAGAACTGCCCGGATGTGGTGCAGGCGCTGAACACCATGTCGGTGATCAACCCGCGCATCAAACACACCAGCATCGACGGCGCCCTGTTTCAAGATGAAGTCGAAGCGCGGCAGGTGATGGCCGTCCCCACGACTTTCCTTAACGGGGAAGTCTTCACCCAAGGGCGCTCCAGTGTGGAAGAGATTCTCGCCAAGCTCGACACCTCTTCTGCATCTCGCAAGGCGGAAGAACTCAGTGCCAAGGATCCGTTCGACGTTCTCATCGTCGGGGGCGGCCCCGCTGGTGCCGCGGCTGCCGTGTATGCAGCTCGCAAGGGGGTCCGTACGGGTGTGGTTGCAGAGCGCTTCGGCGGCCAGGTGCTCGATACGATGTCCATCGAGAACTTCATTTCAGTGAAGGAAACCGACGGCCCTCGCTTCGCTACCGCGCTCGAAGAGCACGTCAAGGAATACGACGTAGACATCATGAACCTGCAACGGGCTGTCGAGCTCAAGCCGGGCAAGATGTTCGAAGTCAAACTGGAAAACGGTGGGGTGCTCAAGAGCCGCTCTGTCATTCTGGCTACCGGTGCACGCTGGCGCGAAGTTAACGTGCCTGGTGAACGCGAGTATCGCAACGCAGGCGTAGCGTACTGCCCACATTGTGACGGCCCTCTCTTCAAGGGCAAGCGGGTGGCGGTCATTGGTGGCGGTAACTCCGGCGTTGAGGCCGCGATCGATCTGGCGGGTATCGTTGAACACGTCACGTTGATTGAATACAACGACGTCCTGCGCGCCGACGAAGTGTTGCAACGCAAGTTGCGCAGCCTGCCCAACGTAGATATTTTGATGTCGGCCCAGACTACGGAAATCCATGGCGACGGCAAGCGTGTCACCGCCTTGTCCTACAAGGATCGGGTAAGCGGCGAAGAGCGTCGCGTTGAGCTGGAAGGCGTGTTCGTACAGATTGGTCTGGTGCCTAACACCGAATGGCTGAAAGGCAGCGTCACCCTGTCGCGTTTCGGTGAGATCGAAATCGATGCTCGGGGGCAGACCTCCGTACCGGGTGTCTTTGCTGCAGGCGACGCAACAACCGTGCCCTATAAGCAGATCATCATTGCCGCCGGCGAAGGCGCCAAGGCATCGCTCAGTGCCTTCGACCATCTGATTCGTAGCTCGGTCGAAGACGAGCAAGACGCCGAGGCAGCGGCCGTCGCCTCAAACTAATTCCTTCCTAGTGTCAAATTTGCCCGGCTTCTTCAAGCCGGGCTTTTTTTTCAGCTTTCCTTGGTGTCCGGCCACTCACCGCCCAAGATTTCGCGGCAAAGATCCAGCCAGGCGCTAAGTGCATGAGAAACCCGCTTCTCGTTCCAGATCAGGGCAATTTCCCACAGAATCTCGGGTTGGGAGACAGGTTTGCAGTCCAGGCCTTGGGCATTGATGCGCTTGATGAATGGTTCGGGAAGCAGCGAGATGCCCATGCCCGCACGCGCCATTGCCACCGTCCAGTCCCATTGACCACTTTGTGCTCCGACGCGCGCTTCAATACCTGCCCTGGCCAGGTGCTGCCGCAGAAGCCGAGTGAGAGCGAAGTCGTCATTTAGCAGTATCAGAGGGTTCTGTGCGACGGATCGCAGCGCTACGGTTTCTGCCGTTCCCTTCAGCCCATCCTGTGTAGCCACCGCCCAGACCCGGTGGCTGGCCACTTTGGCGCTGACGATGTCTTCGCGCGGTTCCAAAGGTAATACGGTCATGCCTGCAGCCAGCTCCCCGATGGCAACACGCTGTTCGACCTCGGGGCCGGTACATTCATGTAATCGAAGCTCTATATCCGGGAATGATCCCCGGAAACGCTTCAGCACTTCGGTGAACAGTAGATTGATCATGGGCGGCATACCTAAAGCCAGGCTGCCGCGTGCCAGTGATTGCGTCTCGCGTACTTCCTGCTGCAGTTGTTGCATCGCCAGCAGTATTTCGCGCCCCCGCTGGTAGACCACTTCGCCGACATCGGTCAGTGCCAGCGGCCTGGTGTCTCTGCGTAATAGAGACTCCCCCAATGTGTCCTCCAACTGACGGATCATCTTACTGATAGTGGACTGGGTAACCCCGAGTGCTTTTGCGGCTTCGGTGAAGCTGCCGAGTCGTACGGTCTCTGTGAAATAGCGCAGCGAGCGGATATCCACGGCAATCCTTTTAGCATGAATATTACGAATGACTTTACGTAAATTTATTCATGATGTCGATGCTAATCTCGATCTATATACCTTTCACAGACAGAGATAACTTATGTATAGAGACAGAATTCGCCACGCGGCGCTGGAGAGCCGGATCATGTCGGCCGATGAGGCGGCGACGATGTTCCACAGTGGCATGACCGTCGGCATGAGCGGTTTCACGAAGGCTGGTGATTGCAAGGCTTTACCCGATGCTCTGGCACAACGCGCAAGGGAAGAGGGCTTGCAGCTTACCGTCATTACCGGCGCCTCACTGGGTAATGACAACGACGGACTGATGGCCGAAGCGGGGTTGTTGGCGCGACGCATGCCTTTCCAGGCCGACCCTGTGCTGCGTCGCGAGATCAATGCCGGTCGGGTCATGTTCATGGACCAACACTTGTCCGAGACTGTGGAACAACTCCGTTGTGGCAGCCTGCCGCCCGTCGATGTGGCTATTGTGGAGGCCGTCGCCATTCGTGAAGACGGCAGTATTGTGCCCACGACGTCGGTCGGGAATACGGCAAGCTTCGTGCAGCAGGCGGGCAAGGTCATTGTAGAGTTGAACCTGGCGATGCCACTGGCGCTGGAAGGGATGCACGATATTTACATTCCCGGTGAGCGCCCCCGACGTCAACCTATTCCGCTCACGAGCGTTTCTGAGCGAATTGGCTCTACCGCGATCAGCGTAGACCCACAGCGTATCGCCGCCATTGTGATTACCAACAGCGTGGATAGCCCGTCGAGCAATCTGCCGCCCGATGCAGAAACGCAGGCAATTGCGCGGCACGTGGTGGACTTTTTCTCTTCTGAGGTATCGGCCGGCCGGTTGACGCCCGCGTTGCTGCCTCTGCAGGCAGGTATCGGCACTATTGCGAATGCTGTCCTACATGGCTTGCTGGAGTCTTCCTTCAGCGGCATGACGATGTATTCAGAGGTGCTGCAGGACAGCACGTTCGAACTGTTGGATTCCGGTCAATTCACCTTTGCGTCAGCATCTTCGATCACGTTGTCGGCGGAGATGAACCGCAAGTTTCTCGATAATGTGGAGCGCTATGCGTCTCGTTTGGTATTGCGCCCGCAGGAAATCAGCAACCATCCTGAAATTGTGCGACGCCTGGGTATTATCGGCATCAACACTGCGTTGGAATTCGATATATACGGGAACGTTAACTCCACGCACGTAGGTGGCACTCACATGATGAATGGCATAGGCGGCTCAGGCGACTTCGCGCGTAACGCTCACCTGTCGATCTTCGTGACCAAGTCCGTCGCCAAGAACGGGGCAATTTCCAGTGTGGTTCCTATGGTGACCCACGTGGACCACACCGAACATGACGTCGACATTGTGGCAACAGAATGGGGATTAGCCGACTTGCGAGGCCTGGCTCCACGTGAACGTGCTGCGCTCATCATTGAGCGCTGCGTACACCCCGAATACCGGGATATGCTACGTAGCTATCACGCTCGCGCTTGCGCAGCCGGTGGTCACACGCCTCATTTGCTCGCGGAAGCCTTCGAGTGGCATCAGCGCTACGCTGCAACAGGAACTATGCTGGAGAAAGTCGCTGAGCCCGCCTAGGGATTTTGCGCTTCGGCATTATTCTTGCAGGCCCGCTTCATGCGGGCCTTTTTCTTGGGCGATGCCAAATGCTCCGGCCCGTACAGACGGGATCATTCGACAGCCCGGGGAGCGAAAGCATGAGACGCGCAGCGCGGTATGTCCTCTGGACCATCATAGGCTTGGCCGGCCTACTTGCCATGCTGATCCTCGTCATCGCCCTGTTCAATTGGAATCTGCTGCGCCCATGGGTGGAGGAAAAGGCCTCTGCGGCGTTGCAACGGCCGGTGGCCATACAGGGCGATCTGGACGTGCAATGGCGCTGGCAGGGAGGGGGTCTGCCATGGCCGCATATCACGGCACATCAGCTCGTAGCCGGTCACCCGGAAGGCTTTACCGGCGAGGGTGAGCAAATGGCGGAGATCGATTATCTCGGACTGAGCATCAACCCGGTGCCCCTGTTCGCGCGGCATGTCGAAATTCCGCGCCTTGAAATTGGCAGTAGCCGCATTCTGCTGCAACGCAATACGGAAGACAACAATAATTGGACGTATGAGCGTCGCGAAGCGGCCCAGGACGGCGAGCGTGGCTGGACAGTTGATTTGCAGAGCATCGCCTTACAGCGCGTCGAGCTACGGGTGCTGGATGACATGCGCAAGCTCGACATGACCACCCGTTTCAATAGCCTGGACACCGAAGATCCAGGGGGTTATGGGATGGATTGGGAGTCGTCGGGCACTTTCAATGAAGCAGAAGTCGGGGGTAGCGGCAAAGTGGGCGGACTGCTTTCTCTGCGGGAACGTGGAGCGCCGTTTCCGCTGCAGGGCGAGGTCAGTTTTGGAGAAACCCGTGTTGCATTGGAAGGCTCAATGACGGCACCCAAGGGCCTGGCTTCGCTGGATCTGCAGCTCAAGTTGGCGGGGTCCAGCTTATCGGACCTGAACGCGCTTTTTGGTTTGGCCCTGCCCACGACTCACGCTTATAGCACTGAGGGGCGTCTGCAAGCGATGTTGGAAGGTGAAGCCGACGTCTGGCGCTATGAGGACTTTAAAGGAGTGGTGGGAGAGAGCGATCTGCGGGGCAGCGTCGAATATCGGATGGGTGGGCAGCGACCGTTGCTGACTGGCAAGTTGGCCTCTGATCTGCTGCATTTCAAAGACCTCGGTCCCTTGATTGGCCTGGATACCAGCGAAGCGCCCGGCGAAGAGCAGGAAGTGGAAAAAGCGAAAGATGAGCCGGACGCGCAGGAACGTAAGCAGCCGCCGGGCAAGGTCTTGCCGGTGGCTCGTATCGGAAGCGATACCTGGGACCTCATGGATGCCGATGTGCATTTCAAAGGTGAACGAATCGTTCGCAGCGAAAACCTGCCGCTGGACGATATCGAGACACACATTATTTTGAAGGACAGGGTACTGAGTTTGGAGCCGCTTAACTTCGGCGTGGCAGGAGGCACCGTGACGAACACCATCAAGATCGACGGTACGACCGAGATCCTTCAAGCGGATATGGTGAGCGGCCTACGCGGCCTGCAGCTGAAACAACTTTTTCCCGGTGCGGAGTCAATGGACGCCAGCTTCGGCAAGTTGTACGGCGACGCCAAACTGACCGGCACGGGCGATTCCATAGCCAGTCTCTTGGGTTCATCCAACGGTGAAATGAGCATGGCTCTGAGTCGGGGCACCATCAGCCGCTTTCTAATGGAGGCGGCCGGCCTCAATGTGGCAAACGTAATTTTCGTCAAACTGTTCGGTGATGAGCAGGTAATGCTGGAATGCCTGGTGGCGGACTTCGCCGTGAAGGACGGGGTGATGCAAACGCGCGCGTTTGTGCTGGAGACTGAAGACGCTGTGGTGACTATGGAAGGTACGGTCAGCCTCAAAAACGAAACGCTGAACCTAGAAATTCGCCCTCAAAACAAGACGATGCGCATTTTCACTCTGCGGTCCCCTCTGTACGCCAAAGGCAGCTTTAAGAACCCAGACGTGGGTGTAGAAGCTGCGCCGGTGGCCGCGCGTGCCGGCGCAGCGGTCGTGTTGGGTGTGGTTGCTACACCCTTGGCGGCGCTGGTGCCACTGCTGAATATCGGCACTGATGACGGAGGATGCGCGTCATTGAAAAAGCCGGAAAGTAAAAATACTAGGCCGCCTGCGGATGACGTGACCGACACTCCTTGAACCTTGATTATTCAGGCCTTTGAGTCGTCTCGCTTTCTTCTTCAGGTACGATGCGACGCTCGAAGCGGCGGACGACAATTAGAATGAACAAGGCTGCCAGCGTACCCATGATCGCTGTTACCTCGTTGCCCATACCGGCGGCTATGCCGATGGCGGCCGCCACCCATATGCTGGATGCAGTGGTCAGACCCCTGATGGATGCGTGCTTGTCTTGCTTGAGTATCGCGCCGGCCCCCAAAAAGCCTATGCCTGTGATGATGCCTTGCAGCACCCGGCTGGCATCCCCGATCTCCATGCCGTCGCGCAGAGGAACGAGAATAAAAAGGGCGGACCCTAGCGATACCATCATGTGAGTACGCAAGCCTGCTTCTTTACCCCGACGTTCGCGGTCGTAACCAATCAGGGCCCCTAGAAACGCGGCCACAGCCAACCTTATGATGATCACCGTCGCTTCGTAGAGGTCCGGCACATCCGAAAATTCCTGCATGAAAGCCGACCAGATACTTGACATAGTTTGTTCCTGAAGGTGGGCGGACGCCGTACGGGTTAGAATAGCGGTCTTTTCTTTTGCCTACACATATATATACGGCCATGCAATCGCTGACCGCCTCTTTGTTGCCCTGGCTTACCTTTCTTACCTCTGAGAAAGCCTTCAGGCAGAACTAGCATGGAACCGTCTCAGATACCTCCTCGCCTAGCTCTGAAAGGGGTCACCAAGCGTTACCCCGCCGTTGTCGCTAACGACAATATCGAGCTTACGGTGATGCCGGGCGAAATTCATGCCATCCTCGGCGAGAACGGCGCGGGCAAGTCCACCCTGATGAAAATCATCTATGGTGTGACACGCCCTGATGCAGGCACCATTCACTGGAACGGCAAAGAAGTCCACATAGCGAATCCTGCGGCGGCCCGAGAGCTCGGCATCGGCATGGTGTTTCAGCATTTCTCGTTGTTCGACACCCTGACGGTGGCCGAGAACATTGCGCTGGGCTTGCCGGGTAAGCATCGTCTGGCCGATCTTGAAGAGCGTATCGAGCAAAAGGCGGCGCAGTACGGTCTGCACCTGGAGCCTCAACGCCATGTGCACACACTCTCAGTGGGTGAATGCCAGCGTGTAGAAATCGTGCGCGCCTTGCTGGGTGAACCGCAACTGCTGATTCTGGATGAACCGACTTCGGTACTGACTCCCCAGGCAGTGCAGTCTCTATTCCAGACATTGCGGCAACTGGCTGACGAGGGCTGCAGCATTCTCTACATCAGCCATAAGCTGGATGAAATCCGGCAGCTGTGTCAGCGTTGTACCGTGATGCGGGGCGGGCGAGTTACAGGGGTATGTGACCCTCGTCAGGAAACCGATGCCAGCCTTTCTCGCATGATGATCGGCAGTGAGCCGCCGTCCGTTCAGCACGACGACCGCCCGGCGGGCAATGTCGTGCTGGCGGTCAGGGGGCTCACCTTAGCGCGCGCTCATCCTTTTGCTACTGCACTTGAAAACATCAGCTTCAACATGCACGAGGGTGAGATCCTGGGTGTGGCCGGTGTGTCAGGCAATGGCCAGCAGGAACTGTTGGCGGCTCTTGCCGGCGAAGATCGCCGGGTGCCCAGCGGAGCGGTGTTGTTCGAAGGTAAGCCGGTGGGACATACCTCAGCAGCGTGGCGGCGTGCTCGTGGGCTGGGGTTTGTCCCGGAAGAACGCCTGGGACGGGGTGCCGTGCCAGATCTGTCCCTTGCGCAAAACATGTTGCTGTCCCATCAGAACGCCCAGACATTGCGGCGCGGGTTCATTCGCCGCCCGGTGCTGCGTTCGCTGGCGGGCGGCATCATTGACCGCTTCCGGGTAAGGGCGCAGGGGCCGCAAGCGGCTGCATCCAGTTTGTCCGGTGGCAACCTGCAGAAATACATCATCGGCCGCGAGGTAACTCGCCAACCAAGAGTGCTGCTGGTGGCTCAGCCGACCTGGGGGGTGGATGTCGGCGCCGCGGCGCAAATACGCAGTGAACTGCTGGCACTTCGGGATGCCGGCTGTTCGGTGCTCGTGATTTCCGAGGAACTGGATGAGTTATTCGAAATTTCGGACCGCCTTATCGTCATGGCGAAAGGCCGGGTGTCTCCGGCTGTGCCTACGCGTCAGGCATCGCTGGACATGATCGGCCGTTGGATGAGCGGGCTGTGGGACGAGGGGAATGACCATGCTCACGCTTGAGCGTCGCACGCAGCCGTCCCGGTTGATGGCATGGTGTTCACCATTGTTGGCTGTGTTGCTCACGGCACTGTGCGGCAGCCTGCTCTTCATGGCTGTAGGCAAAGACCCCATCGCCAGTCTGCGGGTATTCTTTTTTGAGCCTATCAAGGATCTGCACGGCTGGGCGGAGGTGGGCATCAAGGTCGCTCCACTGCTAATGATTGCAGTGGGGCTTTCGATCTGTTTTCGCGCCAATGTTTTCAACATTGGTGCCGAAGGTCAGTTGGTGGTGGGTGCCATCACCGCGGGTGCACTCGTGTTGTACCTTGACGATGACGCCAACGGCGGCTTTTGGTTGATTTCGCTGGCACTGCTGGCTGGGGCGCTGGGAGGGATGGCGTGGGCAGCGATTACGGCCTTATTACGCGACCGCTTCAACGCCAATGAAATTCTTGTGTCGCTGATGCTGGTTTACGTGGCGGAGCTGCTTCTTAGCTATCTGATGCACGGCGCGCTGATGGATCCGGACGGCTTCGGGTTTCCCCAGTCGCGGCTTTTTTCCGATGGCTGGCTGCTTCCTATTGTCATTCCAGGCACCCGGCTGCACATCGGGATTGTGCTGGCGCTGCTGGCGGCGGTAGCCGGTTGGCTCTATCTGTCACGCAGCTTCTCCGGCTTTAAGTTGCAGGTTGGCGGCATTGCTCCCATGGCGGCCCGCTATGCCGGATTTTCGTCGCGCAGTTCCCTGTGGATTTGCTTGCTGGTGTCAGGCGGCCTGGCGGGGCTGGCGGGTGCCGCTGAGGCGATGGGGCCCATAGGTCAGCTGACGCCCTCTATCTCGCCGGGTTATGGTTTTGCCGCAATCATTGTGGCTTTCGTGGGCCGATTGCATCCCTTGGGGGTGATCTTTTCCAGTTTCATCATGGCCCTGCTGTATATCGGAGGCGAGCTTTCCCAAAGCCGCCTCGGTATGCCGAGCGCCATCACGGGTATTTTCCAGGGCATCTTGCTGTTTGCTTTGCTGGCCTGCGATGTCCTCATACATAACCGCTTGAGGTGGAAACGCTGATGGATGCTCTCGCTCCTTTGATTGCTGCCGCCCTGGTTGCCGGCACGCCGCTGATGGTGGCGGGGCTGGGGCTGCTTGTGAATGAACGCAGTGGTGTCATCAACCTGGGTGCAGAAGGCATGATGCTGATGGGCGCCATTACAGCCTTTGCCACCACGGTGGGAACCGGTAGTTTTGCACTCGGTTTTCTTTTGGGCGCCCTGGTCGGCATGTTGATGGCGGGGTTCTTTGGCTGGTTGACGATCTGGCTGGGGGCGAACCAGGTGGCGACGGGGCTCGCTCTGTCACTGTTCGGCTTGGGCACATCCGCTTATCTCGGGCTGCCTTATGCGGGCGAAAGTCTGCTGCCGCCGCAATTCGGCATCCCCCTGCTGCAGGACATTCCGGTGCTTGGGCCCGCGCTCTTCAAGCATCATCCGCTGGTCTATGGCTCAATGCTGTTGTGTGTCGCCATTGCCTGGTTTTTCGGTCGCACCCGACCCGGGTTGATCTTGCGGGCAGTGGGTGAGTCACCTACCTCTGCTCACTCCTTGGGGTACAACGTCCGCCGCATACGGTTGGCGGCTGTCCTATTCGGGGGCACTTGTTGCGGGCTGGCGGGTGCTTTCATGTCGCTAGTCTATACCCCACTATGGGTAGAAGGCATGGTGGCAGGCCGCGGGTGGATAGCGTTGGCTTTGGTCGCATTCGCAACATGGCGCCCGGCCCGCGTGATGGCGGGTGCATATCTCTTCGGTGGTATCACGATTCTGACTTACCACATGCAGGCTATGGGCGTTCCCATCGCCTCGCAGCTGCTTTCCATGTTGCCCTACATCGCCACCATTGTTGTGCTGGTGCTGATATCGCGCAACGCCACCTGGATACGCCTCAATATGCCGGCGTCCCTTGGCAAGACTTTCAATCCCAACAGTTAAGGATGGACATCATGTCTGGAAACTTCGTTCGCAATACATTGAGTGCCGTGGCGCTGGCACTTGCCGTGGGAGCCGGCGCACCGGCTGTCGCCCAGGAAGAGCCGCTGAAAGTCGGCTTTGTTTACGTCAGCCCCATTGGTGAGGCCGGCTGGAGCTGGCAACAGGAAGTCGGCCGGCGCGAAATGGTAGAGGCGCTGGGCGACAAGGTTGTCACCCAATATGTTGAAGACGTGCCCGAGGGCGCGGACGCCGAGCGCGTGATCCGCGACCTGGCGCAACAGGGCAATAAGCTGATCTTCACGACGTCCTTCGGCTATATGAACCCCACGCTCAAGGTCGCCAAGCAGTTCCCTGACGTCACCTTCATTCACTCTACCGGTTACAAGACCGCGGCCAACGTCGGCGTGACGAACTCGCGCTTCTACGAGGCCCGTTATCTGGCCGGTATCGTCGCCGGCAAAATGACCGAGAGCAACATCATCGGTTATGTAGGGGCCTTCCCCATCCCCGAGGTGCTTCAGGGCATTAATGCGTTCACACGTGGTATCCGCAGCGTCAACCCGGATGCCGAAGTGCGCGTGATCTGGGCCAATAGCTGGTATGACCCGGGCAAAGAGCGTGACGCGGCGCTGGCATTGCTGGGGCAGGGCGCAGACATCATTACGCACCACACTGATTCCACCGCCACCGTACAGGCAGCCGAAGAACGCGGCAAGTATGCGGTCGCCTACCACTCCGATATGAGCCGTTTCGCGCCGAATGCACAATTGGTTGCCGTCACCCACCACTGGGGCGACTACTTCACAGATGTCGCTCGTAAGGTCATGGACGGTACGTGGGAATCCAATATGGTCTGGGGCGGTCTCAAGGAAGGTATGGCTCGTATCGAAGGCTTTGGTCCTGCCGTACCTGAAGACGTACGAGCACTGGTCGAAGAGAAGAAGCAGGCCATTATCGACGGTACGCTGACCCCCTTCGATGCGCCGGTGAAAGACAATACCGGCAAGGTCGTTCTTGAGTCCGGCTCACTCGACGACGATGCCCTGACTCGCATGAATTTCTACGTTGAAGGCGTGGCGGGCAAGCTGCCCAGCCGCTGATGCACGCGTGGGCGTCTGTATGCTGAAGGCGATCAGCCGCCCTCGTCCTGCAGAAGAAATTGCAGGACGGCATCATTGAAGTAGCGGGCGTTTGCAAGGTTCATACCATGCGCCGCCCGCGGCACAACGACACGGCGCGCCTGGGGCAGTGAATGCAGCAATGCCTCGATACGGCTGCCATAGCGTGGTGGGCTGTGCTCGCCACCCACCAACAACACGGGGCAATGCAACAAACGGCCAATGGCCCCGGCATCTACGGCACGATAGATGTCATTGACTTGGGCAAGCAGGGTCCAGGCATTGTCCCGCACCATGTCCTTGAACCACGACACCGTCCGTCTCCAAGTGTCCGGGCCATTCACCGCATCCACAAACCTGCCGATCACTTCGTCTGTGGGTGCTAGACCCAGCTGCCGTGCAATCGCTACGTGCACCGGTTCTACGGCGGGTTCATGGCTGAAAGGAAAGCCCGGATCCGCGAGAATCAGCCGCTTAACTTGGGTCGGCATGGCCATGGCCGCCTCAAGTGCCACCTGTGCGCCGCGCGAATGCCCCAGCAGATGCACAGGACGCCCGGCAGCTGTGTGCTGACAGAACTCGACGATGCTTTGAATATGTCGTTCAAGACTGTAGCGGCTGTCTTCCAGCACAATCTTGCGCTTGGCTTCGCCGCTCACTCCGTCGGGCGCAGCGCTACCCAGGGCCTCGGGCCAGCAGCCCGGCAAGCTAGGGGCGACGACATGGAAGTGCGTCGAAAACTGCGGCATCTGCCATCGCCAGTAACGGTAGTCGCAGAGTGAACCGTGAATCAGAACCAGCAGCTCTCCGTTACCTGCCTCAGCGCAATGTAGACGTGTGCCGGCTACCGTGGCGACGTACTCATGAAATGGGGTGGGGCTTTGCATGGCAGGTCAGATATTGAGCAGTTCGTCGATCAAAATAACGGGGGTGCCCTGGCCGCAATGCTCGATGCGTGCGCTTATTTGGAACGCGCGCGCCAGCACATTGGGAGTCAGGGCTTCGTTTGGGGATCCTTGTGCGATAGCCTCACCCTGATGCAGTACCAGCACCTGGTCGGCATAGCGCACCGCCATATTGAGATCATGCAGTACCACCAATATGACCAATTTTTGTTCGCTTGCGAGGCGTCCAAGCAGGCGCATGACATGGTGCTGATAATTTGGGTCGAGTGCCGCCAGGGGTTCGTCAAGTAACAGCGCCCGCGGCTGATGCAGCAGTGCTTGAGCCAGCCAGACCAGCTGTTTTTGACCGCCCGACAGCTCATCGACGTAGCGCGGTAGCAGATCACCCAGATTTAGAGCGTTGGCGATAGTTGCGATGCGATCCTGCGATGTAGCGATGGGCGCAGCTTCTTGAGCGTGCAGCGCCACCTTAAGGCACTCATAGGCTGTCAGGTGCAGTTGCCCGGGGGCTGCTTGGGGTAAATAGCGCACAGAGGCGGATCGCCTTGCCGCTTTCAGCGGGCGCAGATCTATACCGTCCAGCTGCATCCGGCTCGCCTCACAGGGAAGAAATCCCGCAATACACCGCAACAAGGTCGATTTCCCAGCCCCGTTAGGCCCCACCACGGCAAGCACTTGGCCCGCCGTCACCGGTTTCATGCTAAGGCCGCGCAGCACGTGTCGTGTGCCCAGCTTGCAGCGCAGATTTTCCAGCATCAATGTGCGCGATGTTGCGGGCCCAATCAATGGTTTCTCCGCCGCGAAAGCACAAAAATGAAAAAGGGAATACCAACCAGAGTGGTGACGATGCCTACCGGTATCTCGACATGCGCGCTTAACTGCTTGGCACACACTGACGCCGCGAGCAAAATGAGCGCCCCAGTGCAGGCGCTACCGGGGAGAAACCAGCGGTGATCTTCGCCCCACAGACGCCGGGCAATGTGGGGGGCAACGAGGCCGATGAAGCCAATGACGCCCACCAAGGCGACCGTGGTGGCAGCCAGCATGCTGACTCGCAGCAACGCCCACCGCCTTACCCCCCGAGTGTCCACTCCCAGGCTGCCCGCACGCTCTTCACCGAACCGCAAGGCGGTCAGCTTCCATGCGTGGCGCCAGGAGCCTGTTGCTGCGCTAATCAAAACGAGCGCCTGCAGTGCCACCTCGGGCCAGCGGCTGGCGCTCAGACTGCCCATCATCCAGTACAGCAAATTCTGTAGCGCAGCGGCGTCAGCCAACAATTGAATGAGGGCAAGTAGGGCATTGAAGCCGAATACTAAAGCTATGCCCAGCAACACAACACCTTGTTGCGCAATACGCATGCGCCGGGCAGCCTGATCCAGCATCAGACTGCACAGCAATGCGAATGCGAAGGCACTGGCTGCCGTGGCCTGCTCTGCCGGAACGCCGGGCAGCTGTATACCAAGTATGAGGGTGAGTGCCGCGCCCAATGCCGCTGCAGAGGACACGCCCAGGGTAAAAGGACTCGCCAAAGGGTTGTCCAGCACGGTTTGCATCTCTGCACCTGCGAGACCAAGCGCCGCCCCCGCCAGGATGGCCATGAAGGCCTGCGGCAGACGCAGTTCCCACACGATGAAGTGTGCGGCATCACCTGTTTGCTGCCAGGGGAAGATTGCCGACCAAACTTGTGTCCAGCTCAGCCCGGCAGCACCACTGCCGACATCGAAGACCAGCAACAACAAAATGAGAAAAACGCCCGCTATCAATAGCCGGGCGCGCGAAGCGCTGCGCCGGGCCTCTGAGAATTCCGGGCTGACACCCGGCATCACTGCAACAACTGCAGCCTGCTTTTCGCCGTTTCAGCCGCGTGGGTGTCAGGGTATTCCTTCACAATGCGCTGCAGGGTAGCCCGAGCACCTTCCAGATCGTTGAGCTCCACCTGGCTAGCCGCAATAACCAAAAGGGCATCCGGTGCGCGGGCATCCGCAGGCGCGGCCTTGATCATGGTTTCTAGACCGGCAATGGAACCTTTGAAATCTTTAATAGCGTACAGGCTGCTGCCCCGGTAGAAACGGGCTTCATGCACAAGCGCACTTTGCGGGTAAGCCTGAATGAAATCGGTGAGCTCTTTGGAGGCCTGTTGGTACTGGCCGGCGCGGAAGCTTTGCATGGCCTGATCGTATGCGGCCTGTTCCGCTGGGTCTGATACCTGTATGGACGACTGGCTTTCCGACGTGGTGGACTGTCGGCTGCGCTCGACAAGATGATTCAGCCGTTCCACTTCACCGCGCAACCGGGCCACCTCTTGTTGGAGCGTGTCGATCTGGTCTGCCTGACGAACACGGATTTGTCGGCTCTGGTCGACTAACGTCTGAAATTGCTCGCGCAGATCCAGTATGGCGCGCCTGGCCTGATCGTCGGCAAACGCATGAACGGGAGCACTGAACACCGTAAGTGACAGCGCGCCAGCCAGTACAGTACTTCGCAGAAAAGAGGTAGTCGGGCTCATGGTCTAGTATCCGTTCAAATGAAAACGCCGCGGCGGATAGCCGCCACGGCGTTGCAGCAACCAGCGGTGCCGATATTATTGCTGATAAACGATATCCGCGCGCCGGTTCTCGGCATAATCGGCTTCGGTGTTACCCAGGGCGCGGGGGCGTTCCTTACCAAAGCTGATCGCTTCGATCTGGCCGGCATTCACGCCGAGCAGGCCCATCATGCGGGAAACCGCTTCCGAACGACGCTGGCCCAGTGCCAGGTTGTACTCAGAACCACCACGGGCGTCAGCGTGGCCTTCGACGCGCACGCGCTGCTGTGTGTTGCCACGCAGATAGCTGGAGTGCATTTCGACGACGCTGCGGTACTGCTCGGGAATCGTGTAGCTATCGAATTCAAAGTACACGGACCGCTGTTGTGCCAGTGGGCTTTGCGGGTTGAACGGGTCCATTACCTGGCCCGTGCTGGCACCGTCTGCTCCGGCGCCGCTGCCGGTTGTCGTACCCGTGTCATCGAGGGGTACAGAGCTGCAGGCCGCCAGGGCTGCAGTCAGAGCGGCGAGGGTAATGCTTCTTGCAATGCGCGAGCTCATTGGGATTCCTTATAAAAAGAGAGAGTCACACGGTATTCAATCGGTAAACGGGCCCCACACCGGTTCGCGAACCTTGCCATTGAGCGCAGAAAGTGTCTGACGCACGCGACCGTCTACAGATGTGACGGCAAGCACGCTTCGGCCGTCTTGAACCGAGCTGTAGAGCACCTGCATGCCATTAGGTGCAAAACTTGGTGATTGGTCATCAGGGCCGGCAGTCAGCAATTGCTCTGCCCCGCGTGCCATATCCAGTAATGCAACACGGAAAGCACCGTTTCTTCGTGTAACGTACACCAGGCTGTTACCGTCAGGCGACAACGAGGGTGAAATATTGTAACCGCCGTCAAATGTAATTCGTTGTGCTTCGCCTCCTGATACCGGCACCCGGTAGATTTGTGGGCTTCCACCACGGTCGCTGGTAAATACCAGCGAGCCGCCATCCGGTGTGTACTGAGGTTCTGTATCGATCAGGGGCGAGCGCATTACGCGTCGCAGGCCGGAGCCGTCCAGATTCATGGTGTAGATTTGCGAGATGCCGTCGCGCGAAAGTACGACAGCCAGCTGGTTGCCGTCGGGAGACCATGCCGGCGCACTGTTATTACCCTTGAAGTTTGCGACGGGCGTGCGTTGGCCGCTAGCCAAGGTCTGGACGTAAACCACGGGCTTGCCCAATTCGAAGCTGACGTATGCCAAGCGCTTACCGTCTGGCGACCACGCAGGGGAGATAATCGAATGCTTGGAGCGCAACATCACCTGTGGGTTCTGACCGTCGGCATCAGCAATTTGTAACTCATAAGTGTCGCCTGTCTGCAACACGTAGGCGATGCGCGTAGAAAATACACCGCGTACGCCGGTGATGTGCTCATAAATACGATCGGCAATTCGATGTGAAAGCCGGCGCAATTCACGTTCGGTGCCGGCGAAGGCGACCGCGTCCAATTGTGTCTGGCGAATATTGTCTACCAGGCGATAGCTGATGTTGTACTGACCCCCCGCCTCGGTCACAGTGCCATAAGCTAAATAGTCTGCGCCGCGGCTGCTCCACTCAGGGTATGCAATCTGACTTTGCACATCCAGATTGGCACCCGTTGCATTGATCAGCCTGAACTGGCCTGAGCGAGATAAGTCAGCACGAATGATTTCCGACACATTCCGGCCCTGTCCGTGGCCGCTGAAATCAGCAATCGCGATCGGGTATTGTGTGGCGCCAACGCCCGAAATATCGACACGCAACTGGGCATTGGCCTGCGGAGCTGCCATGGTGACGGCGGCTGCCAGCATGGCACCCGCCCAACTGCGCCACGATGCGGCATAACTGGTCATATCTGGTTCTCCTGTCAGTCGTACATTCGGTAATCTACGTCTACCCAGCGCGGATACTGGCCGCCCGGAGGACTCGGGAATTTCCCACACTTCAAGATTCCCCCGCGCACCGCGTCATCAAAGAGCGGGATGCCGGAAGAGCGATTCAGCTGTACCTGGCCCACCGTGCCATCCGGGTTCAGGTTTACCCGGAATTGTACCGTCGGGTTCCTGTTACCTTGGCGAGAGGGCACGTTGTAGACCACCCCCGGTCGGATGCATGCCCTGACCTTGGCAGCGTAGCCGGCGTCGCCGCCTCCGCCACCGGCCTGATTACGGTCGGCCGTGCCACCCGGAATGCCGGCAGCACCCATGGCGTCTCCGCGCATCGCGGCCAACAGCTTTTCACGGCGGGCGGCTTCTTCTTTAGCTTTCTTCTCGGCCGCGGCCTTTTTAGCCGCTTCCTCTTTCGCTTTCTTTTCCGCTGCAGCTTGGGCTGCAGCCGCCTTGGCTTTACGTTCGGCTTCTTCCTTGGCTTTACGTTCGGCCTCTTCCTTGGCCTTGCGTTCAGCTTCTTCCTTGGCTTTACGTTCGGCTTCTTCCTTGGCCTTGCGTTCGGCTTCTTCCTTGGCCTTGCGTTCGGCTTCTTCCTTGGCCTTGCGTTCGGCCTCTTCCTTGGCCTTGCGCTCAGCCTCTTCCTTGGCCTTGCGTTCGGCTTCTTCCTTGGCCTTGCGTTCGGCCT
>JAJUGV010000045.1 GCA_029265795.1 Alcaligenaceae bacterium | reverse complement strand
TACCGTACACCGTGACCATGGTCGGTTTTGGCCTGGGTGGCATTCTCATGGGTCGCGTGTCCGACCGTCACGGGGTGATTGCCACCATCATCATTGGTACGCTGGCGCTAGGGGTGGGTTACGCACTGACAGGCATGGCACCAGGGATCTGGAGTTTCACGCTTGCCCACGGCTTGATTGTCGGCATGTTGGGTACGGCCGCAACCTTTGCACCGCTTGTTGCCGACACGGGTCTCTGGTTCGATCGGCGCCGCGGTATTGCTCTGGCGATCTGCATGAGCGGGAACTATCTGGCAGGTGCCGTGTGGCCGCCTATCGTGCAGCACTTCATGCAGACGGAAGGCTGGCGCATCACCTATATCGGGATGGGGGTGTTCTGCCTCGTCGCCATGCTGCCGCTGGCCTTGTTCTACCGCCGCCGGCCACTAAACCTGCCCGCCGCTTCCGTGGTACATCGACACAGTAAGCAAGCCCGGCATCTGCAGGAAATCGCCGCTTCTAACCCCGAGCGGCCGCTGGGTATGAGCCCCAGCGCTTTGCAATGGCTGCTCAGCATCGCAGGTGTGGCCTGCTGCGTGGCGATGGCTATGCCGCAGGTGCATATTGTCGCGTTGTGTGGCGATTTAGGGTATGGCCTGGCCCGCGGTGCAGAAATGCTAGCGCTCATGCTGGGTCTGGGTATTGTCAGCCGTCTGCTATCCGGCTGGATTTCAGATCACATTGGCGGCCTGCGCACCTTGTGGCTGGGCTCCTTGTTGCAGGGTATTGCGCTGATTCTATTCCTGAACAGTTCCGGATTGACGTCGCTGTATCTGGTCTCGGGGCTGTTCGGTCTTTTTCAAGGCGGTATCGTCCCTTCTTACGCTTTGATTGTTCGCGAATATTTTTCGCCCAGCCAGGCAGGTACACGTGTCGGCACCGTTCTTATGGCCACTTTGCTCGGCATGGCGCTGGGCGGTTGGGTGGCGGGCGCTCTCTACGATGCCACGGGAAGCTATGACGCAGCCTTCCTGAATGGTATTGCCTGGAACGCGCTGAACCTTCTCATCGTCACTATGTTGCTGCTGAAGGCAAGGCGTGGGCTGATGAACCGCCCACCTCAACCGGCGGATATGGTGACAGATCGGGGTTAATACTTAAAAAAATATTCAAGAAGTTCGCGTAAGCCATTAATTATTCATATTTTTCTGATATCATCGCCTGCATTACTGCCGTGGCGATTGCTATCATGTCGAACTTTCCCGCCCTCCTCTCCCGCGCGACCTGCCGATTTCTCACCTGCCTCAGTGCGGCCGGCCTGCTGTGTACGGGGGTTGCCGCCCACGCCCAGTCCCGTGCCTCACTCGATGCCGCCTTGCGTGCAGAAGTCGCCCTGGTGTTCGACCTAGAACAGGGCGCACCCGTATTTGAAAAAAACAGTACTGAATTGCGCCCTATCGCGTCGATTACCAAGCTAATGACCGCGCTGGTGGTGATTGAGTCCGGCCTGCCCATGGACGAAGTCCTTACCATCTCCAGTGAAGATATCGATCGCATGCGTCATTCGCGTTCCCGCCTGGCGGTTGGAACCCGCCTGACCCGTGGGGAAATGCTGCACCTGGCCTTGATGTCATCCGAGAATCGTGCAGCCAATGCACTGGGGCGTCACTACCCCGGCGGGCTGCCCGCCTTTGTGCGCGCTATGAACGATAAAGCGCGGGCGCTGGGCATGCGACACAGCCGCTTTGTGGAGCCCACTGGCTTATCGAGCGACAACGTCGCCACGTCTCATGATCTGGTGAAGCTATTGCGAGCCACCGATCGCCATCCGCTCATCCGCGAATACGCGACCGACGACACGGAAGTGTTCAGTCTGGGGCGCGGGCGTCACCTCACTTACAACAACACCAATCGCCTGGTAAAACGCAACGATTGGGATATTCGGGTTTCCAAGACCGGTTTCATCAATGAGGCCGGGCAGTGCCTGGTGATGCTTACCCGTATCGATGATCGTGATTTAGCCATTGTTCTGTTGAATGCCGACGCGCGTTCCGCCCGGGTGGGCGACGCCACACGGCTGCGCCAACTGGTCGAGGCAGGTAACCGGACTCTGGCCTTAGCGGCAAGCGGCAGCTGATTCCATGTGCATTGCTTACCTCAGCCTGGGCGTCAACCCGGACTGGCCTTTGTTCATTGCCGCCAATCGCGACGAATTCCACCAACGACCGACGCTTGCGGCCCGCCCGTGGCCCGATGCCCCCCAGATCATTGCCGGGCGTGACCTAAGTGCAGGGGGGACGTGGCTCGGTATGAGCCTGTCCCAGCGTTGGGCACTGTTAACCAATTTTCGTGACCCGGGCAATCAGCGTCCCGACGCAAGCAGCCGAGGGAAGCTGGTCAGTGATTTCCTGCAAGGGGAAATGTCAGCCGAAGAATATACAAAGTATATATATTCCAGGGCGCAGGACTACAACGGCTTCAATCTGATTGTGGGCCACGGCTTGCACGCCTGGTATGTCGGGAACCATGCCGCCTGTACCGGGCCCGTGTCCCTGGCGCCGGGTCGCTACGCTCTGTCGAATCATGCCCTGGACACTCCCTGGCCCAAGGTTGAACTGCTGCGCAATCGCCTGGATGCCCTCGTGCCGGAAGACGGTGAGCTGCAGCTTGAGCCCATCTACGAAATATTGCGCGACGGCTCACGCCCAGACGATCATGCCCTGCCCCGCACTGGAGTACCCCTGGATACTGAGCGCTTGCTGAGCAGCATATTCATAGTGAGCCCGAATTACGGCACACGCTGCTCAACTATCATTGCCGTGAATGCCCAGGGCCACGGAATTTTCAGCGAAACCAGCTACGACAATACGGGAACGCCGATAGAGCGCCACGACTGGCCGCTATACACAAGCCGTCTTTGTTAATGCAAGGTAGGTGGCGTGGCGCCAAGGTTGTCGTCGTCTTCCTGGCGACTGCGTTGTTCAAGCTCGCTGTAGGCTTCCTGCCAGCTACGTAACGGCACACAAGTCTGCAGACGGACAATCGCCTGCTCAATAAGCGCCTCGTGCAGCTCATGCCCCACCTTTGAGGCCACATCTACCGTGACATCAGCTTGAATGCCGCCAAGGTGCTTAAGCATGTCTTCCACTTCTTTCAGAGGCAGCAGTAAATCGTCGGCGCCGTGAAAGAGGTGGATCATCGTGGTTTCGGGCAGCGCAGCGGGAGCTTGCGCATACAGACCCGAGAAAGCCAACACACGGCCTGCAAGGTCTGCATGCTGACGGCTAGCTTCCAAGGCGATGCGAGCACCCAGCGAAAAACCCGCCAGGGCAGTCTGCTCACCGGTAATGCCGTAATGCTTCTGGACCTTGCGCACAAAGGCTGCCAGCTCGTCGAGTTGGCCTTCGTCGCCAACCGGCGGCAGGATCAACATCGCCAGAGGAAAGGCTTTTTTGATGGCATCGGCCAGGGGATAGAGCTGCTCGGGCCCGGCGGCTTCGCCATGCAGCAGCACAAACAGCAGCCGAGGCTTTTCTTCCTTGGGAATGAAGGCCTGCGTGGCGGAATAATCGATAACAGTCATAGCAGAATCCAGAAACAGCCCTCATTTTACTGTGGGCTTAGGATTTGTCCGGCCTGTACAAACTACTGTATATTTACACAGTGGTTTATTTTATTGTGCACTTCTGCGCACTTCCCTTATGGCCAGCCCTTCGTTCTTGCTTCAGCACCCTGAGCTCATCCACCCCGCCCTATGGCGGGCCACCCAGCTTGCCCGGCCGGCAGGTCCCACAGCGCCCACCGGTTTTGCAGAACTTGATCAGGCGCTGCCAGGTCATGGCTGGCCTGTCGGCCAGCTCATAGAAATCCTGCTCGATCGCCCCGGCTGCGGTGAATTGCAGCTGTTTCGGCACGCGCTTTCCCATCAGTTTCCTGAACGTAATATCGCCCTGGTGCACCCCCCCCATACACCTTGTATTCAGGCCTGGGCACACTGGCGACTCGCCCCCGAACGTCTGCTGTGGCTGCAGCCGGCCAGTACCGCTGACGCCTTGTGGGCCACCGAGCAAGTTCTGCGGCACAACAGCAGTGCCGCCGTGTTTTGCTGGGCACACCCCATACGCAGTGCCAGCTTACGCCGCCTGCAGCTGTTGGCCCGGCAAAGTGACACCCTGTGCATCATTCTGCGCCCCAGCTGCGTACTCAGCCAGGCCAGCGCGGCCGTTCTGCGGCTGGCCCTCCAACCCAGCCCACAGGGCATGCAGCTGCACATCATCAAGCGTCAGGGCGCAGCCCAGTCCACTGTTCTTACCCTTCAACTGTATGCCGCCTCCCGGGCAGCGGTTCACCAACATGCTTCTATGGATCTGCCTGAAATGGCCTGAAACTGCCTCAGTGGCAGTCGCCTCCAGCGAGCTGCAGCGTCTGGCAATGGCCATGCTGCGTTACAGCCCGCGCGTCGCCTGCTTTCGCAATGACTCCGTGGTGCTTGAAGTCGCTGCCAGCCTTGCCCTGTTTGGCGGCGTGCGCAAACTTTGCAAGCAGATACGGCAGACAGCGCAGCAGCTGGTCAGCGACATTCGGCTGGGTATGGCTCCATCCGCTACCGGCGCATGGCTGTTGGCCGGTGCGGTGCATACCGTTCAGCGGCGGGTCCTGCACAGGCGCAGCCTGGCTCGCGGGCTGGATCGCCTGCCCCTTCATAGCCTTCCCGAACTTCTGGCTCATCTTCCCTGGCTGGAAAACATCGGCTGCCGTCGCTTGGGTGATGTGCGCAAGCTGCCCCGGCAAGGGCTGCAGCAACGCAGCAGCCCCGCTTTGCTTCATGCCTTGGATGCTGCCTATGGGCAAACGCAAGAAACCATTTCCTGGTTCGTTCCCCCGGCCCGCTTCCGTCAGGCACGCCAGCTTGACTTCTACCTGCATCAGGCGCCCGCCCTGCTGGCCGCCTCTCAGCCCTTGCTGCTTGCACTGTGCGGCTGGCTACAAAACCGCCAAGAAGCTCTGCATGATTTCGTTCTGCTTATTCATCACGAAAAAGGGCGGCAAGCCTGCCCTCCCACCCGCATACCTTTACGTTTTTCTGATGCCACCTGGCATATCGAAGACTTCAACCGTGTCCTTAAAGAACGGCTTCAGCATTGCCATATGCAGCGTGCCGCCATCGGGCTGGAGCTTGTTGCCGGGCCATCACAGGGTCGGGCACCGGCCAACGACACACTGTTTCCAGACCCCGGCCGACACACACAAGACGAGCGCCGTCTGCTCGATCTGCTAGCCGCCCGGCTGGGCAGCAACGGTATCCGTCGCCCGCGCCCGCTGGCGCACCATCTTCCCGAACAAGCCAACACCTGGGCGCCGGAGCTTACCCCGCCCTCTGGCGCCACCCTGCCCGCCTCCATGGGCGCTCATGCCCGCCCCTTCTGGCTTCTAGCTCAGGCCCAGCCACTCATAACCCGTCGGCATCGCCCGGTTTATCAAGGCCGCCCCCTGCGCCTGGTGCAGGGGCCGGAGCGCATCGAAACCGGCTGGTATGCAGGGGAACATCAGCGGCGCGACTACTTCGTGGCTCAGGACCCCGATGGGGCTCGCTACTGGATTTACCGGGAACGTGAAACCGGCGAGAACTGGTTTCTGCATGGCTTGTTTGCTTGAGCCCCCTATCCCAAATGGCAGCAGAGTTTTCTTTCCTGAGCGCCTACGCTGAATTGGACTGCATCTCCAATTTCAGTTTTCTGACCGGCGCCTCACATCCCGAAGAACTCGTTCAACGGGCCGCAAGCCTTGGCTATCAGGCGCTGGCACTGGCTGATGAATGCTCACTTGCCGGCGTGGTCCGTGCCCACCAGGAAGCCCTGCGCCACGAGCTTCATTTCATAGTGGGTAGCCGTTTTCGAGTGGAAGAAGGTATGGAACTCATTGCCCTGGCCTGCAACCTAAACGGCTATGGCAATATTTCCGAAACCATTACCCTGGCACGTCGGCGCAGCCCCAAGGGGGAATACCGCCTGAGTCTGACCGACCTCTCTAATCCTTCCGTTGAACGGTCGCATCTGCAGGGGCTGCCCGATTGCCTGTTGATCTTCAAACCCCAATACGATATTTCGTCCGGCCAACTAGATAAGCAGCTGCAACAGCTCACCTGCGTCTTCCCCCGGCACAGGCTATGGATAGGGGTGGCACTACATTACGGCGCGGCCGACGCACGTCACCTTGCCACGTTGCAGGCCGCCGGCCAGCGCCATGGTATTCCTCTTGTCGCTCTGGGCGGGGTGGAAATGCATCGCCGCTCGCGTCAACCTGTACACGATGCGCTGGCAGCCATTCGTCTTGGCCGCCCCGTCACCGATATCTTGGAACAGCTTCACCCCAATGCCGAACGCCACCTGCGCAGCCGCCTGCGGCTGGCCAATATGTACCCCTCTGAGTTGCTTCGGGAAACCCTAAAAATCCGTGAACGCTGCCAGTTCTCCCTCAACGAGATCCGTGATCAATACCAATACCCCCGAGAGGTGATTCCCGATGGTATGAGTCCTGCACAATACCTGCGACAGGAAACCATGACGGGCGCGAAACGACGTTACCCGACCGGAACTCCTCCTGCCGTCATGAAGCAGCTCGAAGAAGAGCTGGCCATCATTGCCGAGCTGGCCTATGAGCCCTATTTTCTGACGGTCTACGATATTGTGAAGTTTGCCCGCCGGCGCGGCATTCTCTGCCAGGGTCGGGGTTCGGCGGCCAACTCCGCCGTTTGCTATTGCCTGGGCATCACGGAAGTCGACCCGGGAAGCGGCAATAGTTTGTTTGCCCGTTTCATCAGCCGCGCACGCAACGAACCGCCGGATATCGATGTCGATTTCGAGCATGAGCGCCGCGAGGAAGTCATTCAGCACCTTTACGAACGCTATGGCCGTGAACGTGCCGCCCTGGCGGCTGTCAACATACGCTACCGGCACCGCAGTGTCCTGCGCGATACCGGCAAGGCGCTGGGGGTAGCGCTTGAAGATATCGAACGCGTGGCCAAGTCCTTTCATTACTGGAGCGGCAAGAAAGATATTCTCGAAAAGCTTCAAGAACAGGGTCTGCCTGCCAGGAGCCGGCAGGCCCGCCTGTGGGCCGGCCTTGCGGAAACCCTTAAAGGTTTCCCGCGCCATCTTTCCCAGCATCCCGGCGGCTTCGTGATCTCCCACGACAAACTATCGCGCTTGGTGCCGATAGAGAATGCCGCCATGCCCGAACGCAGTATTGTGCAATGGGATAAAGACGACCTTGACGCCATGGGGCTACTGAAAGTCGATGTCCTGGCGCTGGGCATGCTGAGCGCTCTGCAGCGCTGCCTGCAAATGACAAGCCGGCTGCGCGGGCGTAGCTTGAGTTTGCAGGATATTCCACCCAATGACGAACCCACCTTCGAGATGATTCGTCGGGCCGATACTATAGGCGTCTTTCAGATCGAGTCCCGCGCCCAGATGAGCATGCTGCCCCGTCTGCGACCGCGTGAATTCTACGACCTCGTCATTCAGGTGGCGATCGTCAGGCCCGGCCCCATTCAAGGCGGCATGGTGCATCCCTATCTGCGTCGGCGCCAGAATCCGGAATCGGTCCATATCCGCTACCCTGCCCTACGCAAAGTGCTGCAACGCACACTGGGCGTGCCTATCTTCCAGGAACAGGCTATGCAGATTGCCATGGTCGCGGCAGGCTTTGGGCCTGATGAAGCCGACGAGCTCAGGCGCGCCATGGCCGCCTGGCGGCGCAGCGGCAGCGTCGAACGCTTCCGGCAACGCCTGATTCAGGGCATGAAAGAAAACGGCTACGACGAAACCTTTGCGGAGCAGATCTTCAAGCAGTTGCAAGGCTTCGGTGAATACGGTTTCCCCGAAAGCCATTCCGCAAGCTTTGCCAGGCTCGCCTATTGCAGTGCTTGGTTCAAATGCCACGAGCCTGCCGTCTTCCTGGCGGCGCTGCTCAACTCTCAACCCATGGGTTTCTATGCGCCCAGTCAGCTGGTGCAGGATGCCCGGCGCCATGGTGTGGAAGTGCTGCCTGTGGACATTCTGCGCAGTCACTGGGAGGCCACGCTGGAAGATTCATCTTCCGTCGACACACAACGGAAATGCACGCATCAACCTCAGCCGGCAGTGCGTCTAGGCATGAATCAAGTCAAAGGTCTGTCGCAGCAGGCTGGTTTGCGTATTGAACAGGCCCGTCGCCAGGCACCGTTTGCTTCGGTACAGGATCTGGCGGCCCGTGCCCGGCTCGACCGGCGCGAAATGAATGCGCTGGCTGCCGCCGACGCTCTTAAACCTATCAGCGGCCAACGGCGACTCGCCCAGTGGCAGTCCGCCCTGCAGACCCCTCCGGGTTTGTTGCGGGGAAGCGCTATTACAGAAGCTCAACTCCCTCTTTTACCGCCAATGCCCGAAGGCGAACACATCGTCAACGATTATCGTCATCTGGGCCTGACACTGGGTCGCCACCCCCTGGCACTACTGCGTGAGCGGCTGCAAAAGCAGCGTTTTCTTCCCGCCGACCGTCTGCTGGCCGAAGACTGGCCGGACGGCCGTCTGACGCGCGCATGTGGGCTGGTGACCACGCGCCAGCGCCCTGGTACAGCCAAGGGCACCATATTTGTCACTCTGGAAGACGAAACCGGCCACATCAATGTGATCGTCCGACCTCAGTTATCTCTCAGACAGCATGCTGAACTTGTAGGTGCCAGCCTGTTGGGGGTCTATGGCGTGTGGCAACGTCACCAATCCGTCTGTCATCTGATTGCCCACCGTCTGGTCGACCTCAGCCCCCTGCTCGGCACATTGCAAACGCGCAGCCGGGACTTCCACTAAAATCATGTTTTTGCAAGCCAGACAGGAAGATAACCATGAGCAGCATGCTCAAGACTCGCCTTGCCGACGCCGTCAAAGAAGCCATGCGCGCCCGCGATACCGCCCGCCTCGGCACCCTGCGCCTTCTGCAGGCAGCCATCAAGCAAAGGGAAGTCGACGAACGCCAGGAACTCACCGACGCAGACATCACGGCCATCATCGAAAAACAGGTCAAACAGCGTCGCGAATCCATTACCGCTTACGAGCAGGCCGGCCGCACAGAAACCGCAGAACAGGAAAAAGCCGAAATTACCGTATTGCAGGAATTCCTGCCTGAAGCGGCAGACCCTGCTGAAATCGATGCCGCCATTACGGCCGCGCTTGAAGAAGTTCACGCCCAGGGGGTCAGTGGTCCCGCAGCGATGGGCAAAGTCATGGGGCTGCTCAAAACACGCCTGGCCGGGCGCGCCGACATGGCGGCCGTTTCGGCTCAGGTAAAGGCCCGCATTATGTAGGAGCTGGAAAAACCCCGGGTCAGGCTTCGTTCAAGGCCGGCACATCATTGCATGTGCAGCAGGAATAATCTACGTAGCCTGCCGGGCCACTGCCATAGAAACCCGAAGAGTCCCACTCGCGCAGCTCTGCCCCGGTTTGCAGGCGACGCACCAGATCGGGATTCGAAATAAAAGGTCTGCCAAACGCTACCGCATCGGCACGCTGGTCTTCCAGTGCGCGCTCAGCCTTGTCCAGCGTGTACCCCTGATTGACAATCACGCTCCCGCCGAACTGTTCACGTAAATAGGCGGTAAGCGCTTCCTGGCCCGCTGCTTCGCGTATGAACAAAAAACCTACGCCCCGCTCGCCGAGCTGACGCGCCACGTGGCCGAACAAGGCTTGAGGGTCGGAGTCATAAATATCGTGTGCGGTCCCGAAAGGGGAAAGATGCACACCGATTCGTCCGGCTCCCCACACGCCCGAGCAGGCGTCCACGATATCCATCAGAAAACGCGCGCGGTTCTCGATGCTGCCACCGTAGTCGTCTTGGCGTTTATTCGTGCCGTCCTGCAGGAATTGGTCAATGAGATAACCATTGGCCGCGTGAATTTCAATGCCGTCAAAACCGGCATCGCGCGCATGACCCGCAGCATCGGCAAAATCCTGCACGAGACGTGGGATTTCTTCAGTGTGCAAAGCACGTGGAACCACGTAATCGCGCTTTGGCTGCAACAGGCTCACTTGCCCCGCGCAGGCAATGGCGCTTGGGGCAACGGGAATTTCGCCGTTCAGATATTCGGGATCGGAAACCCTTCCCACATGCCATAGCTGGACGAAAATCTTGCCGCCCTTGTCATGCACAGCGGTGGTGACCTTGCGCCAGCCGTCAACCTGAGCGGAGGACCAGATGCCGGGTGTGTTCGGATAACCCACACCTTGGGGTGACACCGAGGTCGCCTCGCTCAAAATCAAACCCGCGCTTGCGCGCTGGCTGTAATATAGCCGCATGAGGTCATTGGGAATTCGTCCGTCGCTGGCGCGCGTACGCGTCATCGGCGCCATTACGATACGGTTGCGTAGCGCAACCGCCCCCAACTGCATGGGGTCAAACAAACGAGTCATATAAAGGCCGAGGATCGGTTTTCACAGTCATATATAAGGGTTTTTACCAGAATTTGGACTACACTGCATCTTCGTTTTACCAGCTGTTTCCATCGACACCCGAGGATTCAAAAGCGAAATGGCACAATTTGCGGTCATTGGATTAGGCCGGTTCGGGGCCTCTGCAGCGCTAGAGCTGGTCAGAATGGGTCACCTCGTGCTGGGGGTGGACGGCGACCCTAAACTCGTCGAAAAATACGCAGACCGACTTACGCGAACGGTTATTGCCGATGTCTCAGACGGCGCAACGGTTGAAGAACTCGGCCTGGAAAATTATGACGTCGTGCTGGTGGCAATCGGGGAGGACGTTCAGGCCAGTTTGCTCTGCGTGGTGCACCTCAAGACGATCGGTATCCAGACGGTGTGGGCGAAGGCCTCATCGCATGCCCAGCACCTCATATTGAACAAACTGGGCGTATCTCGCATCATTCACCCTGAAGAGGAAATGGGCGTGCGGGTGGCCCAGGTACTCAGCTACCCCATGGTGAACGACTACATCCCCCTTGGCAATGGGGAATTCGTCGTAGAAATCCGCGTCAGCGACCGTCTCGATGGGAAGCCGCTTTCCAGTGTTCTGCAGGATGGTACCGACTCCCCCCAAGTATTGCTCCTAAAGCATCGCAGCCAGTCGCTCGCCCATCCGCCCGCCGACCATATCCTTCACGGGAAAGACATCCTGGTCATGTTCGGCACGCTGGACTCCCTGCGCGCGCTGGCGCCCCGGCTGTCCTAACGTCTCTATGCCAACTCTCGACCCCAGACGTGGCCTGGACTCGCTCCGACGGATTCGGCGTGGCGGTAATTTAGGCGCCAGCCCGCCCGCACTGCTGGCGGCCGGCTTTCTGACGCTCATACTGCTGGGCACGGCTTTACTTGCCCTGCCCTTCGCGGGGAAAACCGAGTCTCTATCGGTGTTCGAAGCCTTCTTCACGGCCACTGCTGCGGTAACCGTCACCGGCATGGCTATCGTCGACCCAAGGGACCTCAGCCTTTACGGCCAATGGGTCAGCATCATCCTCGTACAAATCGGCGGCATTGGTTTTGTGACCTTCGCCGTACTGTCGGCCATCAAACTGGGGCACCGTATCAGTCTGCGCCAACAGGCTTTGGCGCTGGAAGCCTTTAATCAGACCAACACCGCCCGCTTAAGAGAAACGGCTATCTCCGTATTGCGCATCACCATCGCGATCGAACTCATCACCATGCTGCTGCTGTTTCTATGGTGGTGGGCCAGTGGCCGTCTGCCTGTACTCACTGCGCTGCGTTACGCCGTCTTTCATGCGGTGGCGGCTTTCAGCAATGCCGGTTATTCATTATTTGATGAAAGCCTTAGCACCTTCGCAGGCGATGGAATCACCATCGCCATTATTTCCACCACCGTCATTCTGGGAGGCATCGGCTTTCCGGTCATTGTCGAGACGCTGCGCAAAAGGCGCTGGAGCGCGCTACAACCCTATGCACGCCTGATAATCATCACCACCCTGATCCTAAACCTGCTTGGCTTCATAGTGATCTGGCTTATCGAAGCACAGAATCCCGCTACGCTGGCCTCGCTGGCCTGGGCGGACCAAGCTCGTGCCGCGTGGATGCAAAGCGTCTCATTGCGTACCGCCGGCTTCAATACTATGGACATCAACGCCATGGACGATAGCACCACGTTGCTCGCCGCCATACTGATGTTCATCGGTGGGGGTTCCATGAGCACAGCCGGTGGCATTAAGCTGGGTACCTTCATTGTCATCATGGCTGCCGTCTTCGCCTACATCACGGAACGTAAGGAAGTTGTTCTACAACAGCGTAGCCTGTCGGCAGACACCATCCAAAAAGCGCTGGCGGTCGTAGTGGTGACATTGTTAGCCGCCGTGTTTGCATTGTTGCTGCTCACGCTATTTGAAGACTTGCCTTTCATCAGCTTGATGCTGGAAGTTATCGGTGCCCTGAGCACCGCCGGGCTCACTCATTCATTGACACCGGAGCTTTCGCGCCCCAGCCAGTGCGTGTTACTGGTGCTGATGTTCATGGGACGCATCGGGCCCCTCACCTTGGTTTACAGCCTGGCCAAACGCAGCCGAGCCCGTAGCCGCGTACGTTACCCTGAAATGGAATTCCAGGTGGGGTAAGAAATACACCGCCCTCCAGCGATAGGCCAGCTTGACAACGAAAAACAAACCTTGCTATAGTCATGTTCTTCGTTGGTTGCAACAAAACAGCACTAACGAAGACATGTCGGGGCGTAGCGCAGCCTGGTAGCGCACTTGCATGGGGTGCAAGGGGTCGCGAGTTCGAATCCCGCCGCCCCGACCAATTAAATCAAGGGCTTACAGTGGAATGACTGTAAGCCCTTGTCCTTTTCTGTCTGCCGAAAGCTATCTTCGTATGAACTTGCTGGGGTCCTGCCTCCAGGGTTGGCGATGCCACCACCTTCCCGAAGGTGACGCCCCTCCAGCCACGGCTGCCAGACTTTCATCATCGATTTCCTTTGCAGCATCGGCCATCAGGGTTTGCAGTGACTGCACCAACGCGTCTTTATCGACGGTCACGCCATGCTTGCCGGCAGACTCCGTGATTAGCTCAACCACCTGATCCAGTTCCTTAGCGTCTTCAAGCTGAGCCGCCAACGTCGGGTCGAGTTGAAACAGGCGCTGCAGAGTGGCTGTAACATTTATTTGCGTCATGTCAGTCTCCGTCGATGCAAGAAGCAGTATTTCTTCGTACACCCACTGTACTCATCTACCCCCTGAACGCCTATAGCTCTTATGAGCTATGCCTATGATCCACGACTGAGCATTACCCCTGGGCATCTGTATCCGGCAACTTGGCTTCAACCGGTATGTCTTTCAGAGACGGAGCAGGCGGCAGACCTGTGACTTGCAGGATTTCTTGTTCACCCAGTGTTTCTCGCTCCAAGAGCGCGGCAACCAGAGCATCCAACTGTTTTCGGTGCTTGCGCAGCAGCTGTTTGGCCTGTTCATGGCTTTCTTGAATGATGCGCTGCACCTCGGCATCAATCTGCGCCGCTGTGTGTTCGCTTATTGTGGGCCCGCCGGCCTGAGACACGCCTAGAAAAGGGTTGTGTCGGGCACCCAGCTGTACCATTCCCAACTTATCGCTCATTCCCCATCGGGTCACCATGCTACGGGCAATCTGGGACGCTTGTTCAATATCGTTCTCCGCGCCCGTCGTGCGGGTACCGTAGACCACCTCCTCAGCCGCTCTGCCCCCTAGCATCCCAATGATGCGCGCACGTAGATAAGCTTCTGGATAGTTGTAGCGATCTGTCGCCGGCCGCTGATACGTAACCCCTAGCGCCTGGCCACGCGGAACAATGCTGACACGATGCACCGGATCCGCACCGGGCACCAACAGGGCCAGAATTGCATGGCCACTTTCGTGGTAGGCAATGCGCTCGCGGTCTGCCTCGCTCAATAGGATGGAGCGCTCCGGGCCCAACATGAGTTTTTCCAGCGCTTCCATAAAATTGCTGTATTGCACCGATTCTTGATTGCGACGGGCGGCTAACAATGCGGCCTCATTGACCAGAGTCTTCAGCTCAGCACCTGAAAGGCCGGGTGTCGCGGCGGCAACTTCCATCAAATCGACATCTTCAGCCAGCGGCACCTTGCGGGTGTGTACCTGAAGTATGGCCTCGCGCCCCACTTTATCCGGCAAATTCAGGACTATCCGGCGGTCGAAGCGACCTGCCCTTAGCAAGGCTTTGTCAAGAATGTCCGGCTGATTGGTCGCAGCCAGGACAATGACGCTCTCCTTTCCGGAAAAGCCGTCCATTTCGGTAAGAATCTGATTCAGCGTTTGTTCCTGCTCGCTGGCCCCACCCAAAACCACCTGCCCGCGTGCCCGGCCGATTGAATCGATCTCATCGATGAAGATGATGGATGGAGCATGCTCGCGCGCCTGTTTGAACAGGTCCCGTACGCGGGCTGCTCCCACACCTACGATCATCTCTACGAATTCTGAACCGCTCATAGAGAAGAACGGTACGTCGGCCTCGCCGGCCACCGCTTTTGCAAGCAGCGTCTTGCCGGTGCCCGGCGCGCCGACCAGCAGGACCCCCTTGGGCGCTGTACCGCCTAGTCTCGTGTACTTGCTAGGGTTTCTCAGAAAATCTACGATCTCCACCAGTTCATTTTCGGCTTCATCGATGCCCGCTACATCGTCGAACGTCACCCTCTCCGCCGTACTGTGGTCATAGCGCCGAGCACGGCTTTTTCCCATCCCGAAAAGCGCACCACCCATGCCGCCACTGTGTCGGGCTGCGCGTCGATACAGCCAAACATAGAAACCGATAATCAACAATGCAGGGCCGAAGCCGAAAAGCATCGTCAGCCATGGGTTGGCCTCTTGAATCGGCACTGCGCGGATCTCCACATCGTGCTCGATCAGAAAGGACTCAAAGCCGGGGTCGACAAAGTCGGGAAGCAGTGTAGTGAAATTCGTACCGGTTACCGGCGCGGTACTGCCGATCGAGGGGACGGTGACCGGCCGCAGGAACTGGCCTTCGATCTGCCGACCTTGGCTGTATATCGACCGAACATTGCTGTTGGCGACCTGCTGCTTAAATTCCGTATAGGGGATCGTCATGACGTCGTCTCCAAGGGGAGACAGCACGCGCATGATTAGATAATTGGTAAGCAAGAGGGCAAGGAAAAACCACCACATACGGCGCCGCTGCCCGGGCATTTGCCCTGAAGATCCTGGCTGACCAGGGGCGCCGGGCGAACCTGACCGATTGTGAACACCCAGGTCTTGCCGACTATTGCCGGCGTCTCGATGGTTTCTCATACAACCCTACCGTTCCAATACTGTGACATCCTTATATCATGCCGTATTGGGACGGCGGCAGCGCATCAATTACGCAATACGAGTCTGATCTCTGCCGCCTTGCTTAGCCGCATACATTGCTTGATCCGCCCTCGACAGCATTGAAGTCAGATCATCAGAAGGCCCCTGACAGTAGGTGGCTCCGATGCTGACCGATAACCGGAACACCGCCTCGCGCCCTTTATCCAGTGTGACCGGCAAATGGCGGGGAACCTGATGAATTCTTGACGTGATTCGTTCAAGCAGGGCTGGAGTGCAACGTGGAATCAGCACGGCGAACTCTTCACCCCCTAAACGGCCACACACATCGCTGCCACGCAGGGAATCACGCAACTTACGCGCCGCACTGCGCAGGACCGCGTCTCCCGCGGCATGCCCATACCTATCATTGATTTGCTTGAAGTGGTCCATGTCGATCATGAGAAGAGCTGCAGGTTGCTGCTGATCGATCAGACGGCTCAGCTGGTGGCGCACACGTTCGAAAAAAGCCCGCCGGTTAAGTAAGCCTGTAAGAGCATCGTGTTCCGCAAGATGACGCATGGCATCCAGGCTTCTTTCGCGTGATGCCATCACGCTCGCCACCACGATGGGAGCCAGAGCGACAGAAGCCACACCAAGGCGCATAGACAGCAGACCTAAATGATTATTGCTGTCGAACAAGAGCTCGATGTGGCCAAAGGTCGTCCCCAACAATGTCCATAGACTGAATGCCAGCGTCATGATCGCGGTTGTGAACATCCCGCAGGACAGAGCACACACAAGTAAAGCGCTGACGGGAAACGCAACGACGCCGGGCCCTCCGATGATCACCCCCGCCACCAGTGTCAGGAGCAGCCATAGGACAATAATGAACTTGCGTTTCAGCCACGCGGATAAGTGCGCGGGGCGTGTCAACTTCCACTTACGAGGATCCGGGGCACTCAGCACGCTGGGCAGCACAATGATATAGGCCAGAAGCTCGGAGACCGCCCAGTTCGCCGCCGCCGACCAGAAGGACTTACCCAGCATTTGCCAGATCAGTAGGCCGCCAAGCAAGCCGGCCACCACTGATGCCACCGCCATCGCAAGTAATAGCCTCGCCAGAGCGCCCGGCGCAATCGAATGGCGCTCGGAGGGCGACAACCCTCTACATAGGCGCAGCGCCACGAAAACACTCAATAAATTGATAACACTGAGTGTTGCCGCCCAAAGAACACTACTACCCGTCAGAAGGTCGGCCGCTATATAGCCTGCTGCGGCGGCGAACCACCCTGTCGGTGCAGCCAGACCTGGAGAGCGCAAAAACAGCCCAAGCAACACAGCATTGGCAGGCCATAGTGCAGAAAGTTGCCCCAACGGCCGCCAATAGATGCCAATAAGGCACACCACTAGCACTGCCGACATAAGGGCGACAAGATGCCGGGGCCGGGAATGATTCATAGAATTGCGCTAAGAAGAGAATACGGCGGAGCAGTTGAATATGCAGACTTTAATTGTTAAGTCTTGCAATATAAGGTTATATTCTACCCGTCTTGCATCACCACTTGTGCGCCAACCCCATTTCTTCTGCAGTGAGTCGCCCTTGCGCGGCTAATAACACTAGATGAGATAAGACCGCCTGGGTTTGCGCGCGAACCAGGGCGACTTCAGCGACAAACAATTCTTGTTGCGCATTGAGTACTTCAATCAGCGTGAGGTCACCCAGGGCGGAGTATTCTGCTTCCACCCCTTCAAAGGCTACTTTATTGGCTTCGACTGCCTGGGTGAAGGCGTCGATTTCCGCCCGGGCGGTGTGTAACTTTCGCCAAGCATCAGCCGCCGCCTGACGCACCTGCAGACGCGTATCCAGCCAATTCGCCTGCTGCTGGGTCAACCTCTCTTTGCTGCTTCGCACCTGCGCTCGATCCGCTCCGCCCTGATAAATGGGAATTCTCAAATTCAACTGAACAGAGGCATCGCGGCTTCGGTTCATGCTCAACTCAGGCCGCTGTGTCCAACCTCCGGTCGCATCAAGACTCAACTTGGGCTTCAGCTTGCCTTCAGCGGCGCGAGTGTCCGCTTGCGCCGCTTGAACGCTGAGATAAGCACTGCGCACAGCGGGATGACGCTGCACCGCTTCGTCCATCACGGCGTCGAGTGTATCGGGCAGCTGCGGCAGGTCATCCGGGAACGTCAGTTCACCCGGAGGTAAGCCGACGTGTCGCATGAACGCACTGGCGGCGATATCGAGTTCTGCCCGGACGCTATCGCGTTGCGCAATTGCCGCGGCATGACGCGCACGCGCCTGCGCCAGTTCTGTGCGCGTGCCCAATTTGCGGGCGTAGTGCTCGCGGCGATAGGACACTTGCCTGGCCAAAGCACGCACATTTTCATTATGCAGATCAAGCAGTTTGCCGTATTGCAATACATTCAGATAAGCGGTCGCCACTTCCAGCATTATCTGCTGTTCAGTGCTCAACAGTTCCGCGTGCCCCTGCTGCTGCCTGGCATACGCGGCATCCACCTGCGGACCTGTTGTCCAGTCGAGCAACGGTTGACTGGCTTCCAGACGCAACTCCGCCACAGTGCGCTCGTGCGTCACAAACCGTCCCGAGTCGCCCCTGTAGCCATCCGTATGGTGAACCGCCCCCGTAGTGAGTGAAATGGACGGCCTCCTACCTGCTCGTGCCCGATCAATTTCCTGGCTCAGTGCCCGCAGATTGGCGCGTTGGGCATCGAGTGCCGGGTGATGTTGAAAGGCTCTTGCCATCGCTTCCTGCAAGGTCTGCGCCCGTGCAGGGGCGACCATGATCGCACTGAGCACAAACACCATCAGCACACAGCCCGCCCGCATGATCGATCTCAACTTCATACCAGTTGTGCGGCGGCCAGTCGTGTGAACGCACCATCCCGCTTCAACAATTCTTCAAAGCTACCCTGCTCCACGATCCTGCCCTGCTCCATGACGTATATACGATTAGCCTGCGCCACAGTGCTTAGCCTGTGGGCGACTACGATGCGTGTAATGGAAAGACGATCCAGATTGTTGGTGATCTCCGCCTGTACGCGGTTGTCCAGCGCGCTGGTTGCTTCGTCCAGAATCAGAATGCGTGGCTGATTGACAATGGCACGTGCTATCAGCAAGCGCTGCATTTGCCCGCCGGAAAGAGAACCCGACTGCGTCAGGTTGGTATGCATCCCCATGGGCATCTGCTGTATCTCTTCAGCTAGCCCCGCCTTGCGCGCTGCCTCCCAGGCATCGCTCAAGCCACGATTGCTGGCTCCTACGATGTTCTCGTAAAGAGAGCCGGCCAGAGGGCGGCTGTTTTGCAACACCACACCCATTTGCCGACGCACTGCCGGCAGATCAAGCTCGCTAATATCTTTTCCGTCCAGCAGCACACGACCTCCGTTCGGCACTTCGAAACCCAACAGCAGACGCAACAGCGTGGATTTGCCACAACCCGACGGCCCTACGATCGCGATGAACTCGCCTGCCTTCGCCGTGAGCGAAACGTTGTCCAACACGAGGGGGCCTTCATCAGAATAACGAAAGGAGACCCCTGAGAACTCAACCGTTCCCGCCAGCTCGCCCGGGTCGTCGCGCCCCTCGCTGACTTCAGGCGTTGCATCCAGAATCGGTTTTGCCCGCTCAAGCAACGGCTGCACCGCAAGCAGAGCCGCTGCGGTATGCGTGATTTGGCTCACACTACCCTGGAATCGATCAAACGCTGCCAAGAATGCAGCCAGACCGCCAATGGCGAAGGCATCGAGTGCTTGTGCATCACGCCCGTAACCGAATATCAGGAAGAACACCGCCAGTGGCAACAGGCCTAGCAAGGCATTGAGCACGTCCACCCGATTGGCGTAGCGTGCCGCTGCGCCGTCCTGCTTTCGGTAACGTGCATATAGACCGGCCCAACGGGAGAAGGCTCGAGTCTCCGAAGCCGCGAGGCGAATCTTCTCGATACCAGTCACCATCTGCAGCGCTAGCCCATGCAACTGCCCGTCCAATCGCGCAACGTGGCGCTGCCGCCGCAGCTGCATCCAGATGGAGAAAAGAAAGAAGAGCACATAGATCAGAGAGATGAGAACCGCAACCAGCCCCATACGCCAATCGTAATAAAGCAGTAAGGTGAAGCTGAAAAACGCAAATAGTGCACCTTGCACGGCGTGCGCGACACTGCCGGACAGTAACTGATCAATTTGCGTGACTGCGTTGGCTCTTAATGCGAGATCACCGGCAGAGTACTTTCGAAAAAAACCCACTGGCAGCCGTAGCAGCCTGTCAATGATCGCTGCTTGCAGCGCCGCACCGGCTCGAGCTTGAAACCGACTGAACGCCACTGACCCCACGTAAGACATAACAAACGATGTCATGCCCAGTATGCTGAGGATCAAGCCAAGCTGCACCAGCAGACTGACATCGTGACTCGGAATCACCGTATCAATCAGGTAAGACGCCCCGATGGGAATTGCCATACCCAACAGCCCGCCGGTGAGTGCGGCGAATAGCACCGCGGCCAGTTCACGCCCCCCTCTTTTCGCCGTATAACGGAGCAAGTCGGGCCAACTAACCGCAGTAAAGGGCAAAGGAGCAGTAATGGCATAGGCTTCCTGCGACAGTAGGGCCAGCGCTTGTGCCCCTTCCACGATGCGCCCATGCTTCGGGTCCAGCACTCTCACCCGCTTTCCGCCATTTGGCAGGATTGCCAAGGGCCTGCCGTCGCCGTTGGCGAGTCCAAGCATGGCCGGCGTGTCGTGCTGTTCCCAACCGGGTTTTAACGCGACCTGCCGCGCTCTCAACCCGCTGGCATGAAGGATGGCGCTTAACGCCACCCTGGGGTTCTCGTCAGTGGGAGTGGGTCGCGGCGGCACACGCACATCAAACCCTTCTGCCTTAGCGATCGCCTCAAGTGCGCGCACGAGCAAGGGTTGCCCGGCGCCCGTTTGCGTCCGTTCAGCATGGCCACTATCCAACACACCGCGCAATTCATCCAGACTGCGATTCCAGTCATGCTGCGCTGCCGCCGCACGTTGATACAGGCGGTTATGTTCATCCAGGCTCGAGAGCATAAGATTCGTTTGCACGGCGGGCAGCAAAATTTCATGCAGGTTCGCAAGACCCTCCCAGATTTCGCCTTCCTCAAGCAGGCCGGCCGTATCGCGCGCTGTGAGCTCCAACGGCTCACCACATTGCACCCAGCTATCCGTATTGACGGGCATTAAGCTGGTACCGTAACTGGCCGGCAGCTCTTGTGTATCCAGAAACAATACCGTGGGCTTAGGCAGCTCCAACCACACCACGCCGTCAGCGGCGGCAAGACGTTTGTTCGCAGCGACACGCACCGTTGCTCCGGCAGCCACCGTCTCGTGAATGACCGGCTTGGTACTTACCAGCCCGGCGAGGCCGGAGGAAAGCGCATTCACCCACGCGTCTATCGGCGACACGATTTCGTGTGCCGCCTTCTGGCTGAGTTCATGCAGCTTCTGCACCGGCAGGCATCGCACTCGTGTGTTGACATGCGGCACGGCCAACAAAGCCGTACCGGTCTTGCCTTGCGAACAGGGCAGACCAGACAGAATGCTGCCCGCCTCCACCGAGCTGAAGTGCTGACGGGCGCCTTCAGGCCTTCCCTCGCTAAGCTCGACGACGAACAGTTCAATACGGCCTGCTTCCACCCACCACCAATGCTGCGGATCATTCAACAGAAACGGCGTATTGCCCGCTACTTCGTAAAGGTCGGCTTCATCGAGCACAGCCCGCAGGCTGGAAGCGGCCCAGACCCGCGTCTCAGTTTTCGATGAGGCCATGATAGACACCCTTCCTGTCCATCAGTTGTTCATGCGTACCGCGCTCAATCACGTGCCCATTCTCCAACACGATGATCTCGTCACAATCACGAATTGTGCTCAGGCGATGAGCGATGATGATGCAGGTACAGCCTCGTTTACGCAGGTTCTCCATAATGGCCTTTTCAGTGACCGTATCCAGGGCACTAGTGGCTTCGTCAAGGATCAAGATAGAAGGGTTCCCAGCAAGCGCTCTGGCGATTTCCAAGCGCTGCCGCTGGCCCCCACTGAAATTGCGTCCGTCCTCTTCGACCCTGCCGTCGTAACCACC
>JAJUGV010000148.1 GCA_029265795.1 Alcaligenaceae bacterium | reverse complement strand
CTGCGTAATAAGGAAGCAATATCCAGATGAAGCCGACGGTGACCAGCGTCAGCATCACGATGAAACTGCGGAAATACAGGCTCGAATTTCTCATTCGGGCTCCAGTGATGAAGGTGAGGCGCCGCTCAGTGGCACGGGTACTCGCCTGGGGCGGAGTGGAAATTCTATGCCAAAGCACGGGCTTGCGCTCGAGGAGAAGACACAGGCATGAAGCTTCAACAATTTATATGTGACTAAAGGGCAAGTTTGCTGAGGTATGATGCATATTCGAGACGGCGTCCGCCCAAGCGTGCCGACTACGTTCGCGTCGTTGGGGAGCGTTGTGTACCAACAAGAGTAAGGAGTTCGAACGTGAGTACCTCGCCTTCCAATCATCCTGAACCTGAAAAGCCCGAAGTCGGGCCTGACGGTATCCCGCCTCCTTCCGGTCCCACCAATCTAATCGATACCGATTACGTCGTTGGTCAGGACAACTTCTCCGGGAAAGTATTCGTTCAGCTGGACATACACAGCAAGGTTTTCCTGATATCGTCCGCGACGATACTGCTCTTTGTGCTGTTGACACTGGCGCTGCAGTCAGAGGCCGCCGACGTTTTCACGGGTTTGCGTGGCTGGCTCACCAGCAAGATGTCGGGATTCCTGCTGGCGGCAGCCAACGTATTCGTGATCCTCTGTATCGCACTGATTCTTTCGCCATTGGGAAAGGTGCGCCTGGGTGGCAGAGACGCCAAGCCTGATTTCACCTATACCGGCTGGTTTGCCATGCTGTTTGCCGCCGGCATGGGCATTGGCCTGATGTTCTATGGTGTCGCGGAACCCATGTCTCATTTCAGCGCCGCCAATACAGGAATAACGGTCGGTGCGGACGGCGTGCGTACGGATTGGGCGCCTTTGGGCGGGGCTGAAGGAAATGCTGCAGAGGCCCTGAGCCTGGGTATGGCCGCAACCATCTTCCACTGGGGCCTGCACCCATGGGCCATTTACGCCATAGTGTCTTTGGCGCTCGCTCTGTTCTCGTTCAATAAAGGCTTGCCGCTAAGTATGCGCTCCATCTTCTACCCCTTGCTGGGCGAGCGGGTGTGGGGGTGGCCAGGCCACGTTGTCGATATTCTGGCGGTGTTCGCCACCATGTTTGGTCTGGTGACATCGTTGGGGTTGGGGGCGCAGCAAGCAAGTGCCGGCATTGAACTGCTGTTTGGCATTCCTGCAAGCAATCTCAGCATGGTGCTGCTCATCATCGCCATTACGGCGGTGGCCCTGTGGTCGGTGGTATCAGGGGTGGAAAAAGGTGTGCAACAGCTTTCCAAGCTGAATATGCTGCTGGCCTTTCTCCTGCTTTTGTTCGTCATTGTCATTGGCCCGACCCTGGGTATTGCCAAGGGCTTTTTTGCAAACCTATGGTCGTATGTCAGTCATTTGCCAGCGCTGGCCAACCCCTTTGGCCGCGAAGACACCAATTTTGTCGAAGGCTGGACGGCCTTCTATTGGGCATGGTGGATCAGCTGGTCGCCATTTGTGGGAATGTTCATCGCCCGAATCAGCCGTGGCCGGACGGTCCGCGAGTTCTTGGTGGCGGTCCTGTTGGTGCCCTCGCTCGTGTCGGTGCTCTGGATGACTGCCTTCGGAGGCACGGCCATCTATCAAGTAGTGGCGGAGGGGTTTACTGGCGTTCAAGACGCAGCCCTGGAACTCCAGTTGTTCACCATGCTGGGCCAGTATCCATTGGCCTCCATCTCCTCCTTTCTCGGTGTCGTGCTTGTCATTATGTTCTTCATCACTTCGTCTGACTCCGGTTCGCTGGTGATCGACACCATCACTGCCGGGGGCAAGATCAATGCGCCGGTATCGCAACGTGTGTTCTGGGCGGTGCTGGAAGGAGTGCTGGCCATTGCACTGTTGTTGGGAGGCGGGCTCATCGCCTTGCAAGCCATGGCGGTATCGACAGGTTTGCCTTTTACCGTTGTATTGCTTGTCGGCTGCATTTCCATCGTCAAGGGTTTGATGAGCGAACCGCGTTAGCGCCGGGATGAGCACATGACCAATTTCTGTGCATGTGCGCTCCTGGCGGCGCCCGCCTAGAGCCAGAGAGAACCGATGGACTCACGCGGCGAGAAATGGGTGGCCACCTGGGCCTGCAACAGCTCCGCGGTTGCCAGTGCGTCCGTCAAGGCGTGGTGGGCACGGTAGGATGGCAGGCCGTAGCGCTGGCGGCTGTCTCCCAACCTTATGGAAACAGGCGTTTTGCCTATTAGCCGCATCATCCAGCCGGGTTTACGTTTGGGGTGCAGGCGTGCCTCGATCTCCATGGTGTCTACCATTGGAAACTGAAAGGGTTCCCCGCAGCACCGGCGCATGGCGTTTTCAAAAAAGTTGCGTTCGATACGGTGGTAATGTGCCACAACGACCTTGCCTGCCAAGTGCTGCAGCAGCTTCTCCATTATCGCCTCGAACCTGGGTGCCTGACTGACGTCGGTGTGGGTAATCTGATGAAAGGCGACGGATTCCTCCACCAGATCGCCTCGCGGGCGAACCACTGTGTGCCAGGCCTGGTTGCTGAGAATGCGGTCCAGGGTCATGGGCACTAGGCCGATACTGACTACGGAATGCTTGCGGGGGTCAAGCCCGGTTGTTTCGACGTCCAGGGCGACAAATTCAACATCTTCGAGAGGCGTGTCTGCCGCGGGCCATGCCGCCCCATAGAAGGCGCAGAGAGCAGGGTGTTGCACTCTGGCCGCCTGCTGAGCCATGTAGTCTGCCCAATCTGTTGCTGCGGCGACTTGCTGCTTCATTGTCGAGGTGCCTCGCCGTGCGGTGGGTATCGGTAACGCAGGAAATTCTGCGCGTTGCTCAGTATCTGAAAGGCGTCTTTCAGAGCATGTCGTTCGGCAGGCGAAACATTGGCAGGTTCTACGTAATTGTTGGGTTCCCGGCCTTCCTGAATATCAAGTGCCTGGTGGCGAATGCGTGCCATGCTGAGGAACTCCAGTGCATAACGCAATTTCTGTAGTGATTCCGGAGGCATGAGCTGTGTCTGGGCAATGTCGTCCAGCCGGTCGAATGAGCTCGCCGACGTGGAGCCGCAAGCCAGGGCATGGACCCGTATGAGGTCTGTAAGCGGTGCGGTACCGCGCCCTTTGATGTTGATGATATGCCTGTGCTGCCCGTCCGTCTCCATCACGAAATTGCGAAAGAAACCCAGGGGCGGTTTGCGGCTGAGCGAATTGCGCGCCATCATGGCCAGAAATCTCGCATTGCGGCTGGACTTTGCGGCAATCAGGTCGCGTAGTTGGTCGACAAAATCCGAATGGCCGCCCACCGCTTCAAGGTCGAAGAAGATGTTGCTGTTCAGCAAGGTCTGCGGATTGGGACGTTCTATCCATTCCGTGAAATACCCTTGCCAGACTGAAAGCGGCTGGCGCCATTTGCTGTTCGTGGCCATGATGTCGCCTTTGCAATACGCATAGCCACAGGCGGCCAGGCCATCGCTCACGAAAGTGGCCAGCTTTCGGAAGTATTCATCATGTTCGCTGGGCGCGAAACTGTCATCCAAGATCAGGGCGTTGTCCTGATCAGTGACAATCGTTTGCTCTTCTCGCGCCATTGAACCCATCACCACAAAGCAATAGTTGATTGGCGGTGGCCCAAGTTCTTCCTCAGCCAAATTCAGTAGCTGCTGAATGAAACTTCTACCGATGCTGGACATTGCGCTGCCAATCATCCGGGCGCTTGCTTCTTCCTCCACCATGCGCAGAAAGGTGGCGCGAACTTCAGGAAGCAGCGCCTGCAGAGCTTCGACGGACTTACGCTTGAAAATGTCGTTGACCAAGTAAAGGCTGTTGCGCGATTGATAGCGCAGGACGTCGGCCATGTTCACCAGGCCGATCGGACGCCGGCGGTTGAGCACGGGCAGATGGTGAAAATTGTGCCTGAGCATGCACTGCATGGCTTCCAGAACCGAATCCGTATGCTGCAACACAACCGGATCCGGCGACATGATCTCGTGCAAGGGCGTTTCCGGTGGCAGGGCTTGTGAGACAACCCGCGTGCGGAAATCACGGTCGGTGATAATGCCCACCAGGCACGGGTACTCGTCTTCTGCTTTCTTTCGAGTAATCAGCAGTGCTGATACGCCTTCCTCGGTCATTACGGCGGCCGCGCGCTGAATGCTGTTCTGTGCGTCCAAGGTCACGGCAGGCCGGCTAATGAGCCGTGTCACCCTAACCTTCATGAGATCGCTGATGCGGTGGGGCGGCTGCGTGACTGCCTTCAGCCGGCCTGCACCTTCGGTGTCGACGAAGTCAGCGAAGTTGTCACAGGTTTCGCAAAGATGCTCAAAGACGTGATCGGGAATGAAATAGATCAGCGTGTCTTCCAACGCCTTGGCAGGAAAGCGTACCCGTTTGCTGCGGCGTAGACTCGCCTGGCCAAAGATATCGCCTTCGCCCACGCGATTGAATAGTTTGCCAGACCGGAAAAAAAGCTCCACCGCGCCGGCACGTATGTAGTGCAGGTCGGTAATTGGCTGGCCCGCGTCCAGTATGGGAGTGCCTGCCTTGAAATACTTCACCTGTACCTGCCTGGCGACGTCATCCAGAACGTCATCAGGCAGCTCATCGAAAGGAGCATGCCGTGAAAGGTGGTCGCGTATTTCGAGCTGTTCAATTTCCATGGAGACGCTAATCAGTCAGAAGAACGTGTCTGCAATTGCAGACGGCGGCCACGGATGGCGAGATCGTTCGATCTTACAGCGTTTGATGGCATGCGCAGGGTCTGGCCGTGTGACCGCAACTCTGCTAAAAGAATTAGCTTGCACCCGCTATGAATCAGGAGTTTTCATGAAGCGTCTCTTGCTAGCTTCCCTTTTTGCCCTGGCTGCCTGTCAATCCGGCCCGAGCGGCTCACAGCATGCCTCTGCCAATGCTCCCTCCAACACAGACGACACGTGTGGATCCGCCAAATTTTCTCATCTCGAGGGAACGTCCGGCGAAAATCTTAACGAAAGCATGTTCCCCGCAGGCTCACGCGTGCTTCGCCCCGGTATGGTCATGACGATGGATTATCGGGGTGACCGCCTGAATGTGGTGATTGACGAAGCAGGAAAAGTAGACCGCGTTTATTGCGGTTGATAGCTCGAGCAGATTCGGGGGCTGAGCCCCCGACGAGCTAGTCCACGTGGTGTACGAACCATAACAGCAGTGCGAACAGCAGCCCGGACAGAATAAAGGTGAGGGGAATGGTATCTAACGGCATAACAACATCCGGAAGGGCTATAGGGCCACGAGTCGGCCCTTATTCACTGAGCTGACTAAAAACGACGGTCTCTGGGCGTACTCCGCCCTGACGCAAGCGTGCGTCCACGTCTTCGCCATCTATTCCTTCCACAGTAGGCAAGTCCAGCTTAGCGGCTAGTTCCCTTTTGGCCTCTTCCAGGCTGGTTACTGCACTTGGCATCAACGCCACACCGTCTGAGCCGTCCAATTTGGTGTACTGAATTTGTGCTTTCATTGTGTCTCCGCATATCCGGTAAGTGGCGGAGTGAAAGCAAAGATTGTGCCCAAGCGCGCCCGAAGGGGGCTGCACAATTAAAAGAAAGGTCGTGGAATGTGACTGGCTGGGGTTAATCGCCCCGGCAGATCCACCAGAGCACACCTAGCAGCACAGCCGCTAGCGAGAAACAAAACACAGAAGCATATTCGCCGAGCATTCGCGAATGATACTTAATGTAGCAAAATGTGCAATTGGTTATATAGCTACCCACCTTATGTACCAGCCCTGGTAAAAACGACAGCCCTCAATTTGTTCAAATCCAGTGACCATTAAGCCGAATTCGGTGCAGAAGGTGAGCAGCCTGGGTTCATAGAGTGGTGGAATGGCGTCTGGGCGGGGGCGCCCATCGCTAAAGCGGCCCCGCGGCACCCGCAGGCGAGGGACATGGCGGTTGAGTTCCGCCACATAGACGGATTCAAGCTCTACGGGACCGGGGATTTCCTGGGCGTTTCTGAGCTTGCATTTAAGGCCCCGTTCGTGCGTGCGAATGACGGTGACTGCTGGCATGATGATACTGTATAAACGTACAGTGTTTTACCATGACCCTGGAAGCCCTGCAATCTAGCAGCAACAGCAGCAACACTTTAAGTGTAAACAGAGTGGTGCAAGGAGAACGGCCAAAATAAAATTCGGCACCGTCTTAATTTCGACAACGACCGAATCATTATGAAACAAATTCTGCGGGCAAATGTTTCTCCCCACGCTGTGATGCGCTTGACCTCCACGGCGAGTGCAGGTTCCCACTCGCTTCCCCGTATCCTCACCCTCGTCGCCGTTTTGGCTTCCGCCGGCTTTATCACGCTTTCGCCCGTGCAAGCGGATGCTGCGGTGGAGTTGGTG
>JAJUGV010000037.1 GCA_029265795.1 Alcaligenaceae bacterium | reverse complement strand
GATGCTGCTGCGTACGGTGAAAACCGAGCTTGGCGGAGATCCGGCTGATGCACGCCGTACCTTGCGCCGTATTGCCGAAGGGGATTTGGTGGACACCCAAGACGCCGATATGGCAAGTGGTCTGATGCAGGAAATTGCTCAGACGCGGCGCAATCTGCGGGACTTGTTGTTGGTGGTGCGTGCGGCCGCTGCAATGGAAGAAATTTCCAGCACGGTGGTCCAGACGGCCGACTCGGCTCGCCAAGCCGACTCGTTGGCGCATTCGGCTGCAGAAGTGGCTGAGCGGGGCGGGGCCATTATGACCGATGTCGTCGCGACGATGGACGATATCAATGAGTCCTCCAGCCGTATCGCCGATATCGTCGGCACCATCGATGGTATCGCCTTCCAGACCAACATCCTGGCTCTGAATGCGGCCGTAGAAGCCGCCCGGGCAGGTGAGCAGGGGCGCAGCTTTGCTGTGGTCGCAGCAGAGGTGCGTGTGCTGGCGCAGCGCAGCGCGCAGGCCGCTCGAGAAATCCGCGAACTCATAGAAGAAAGCGTGCAGAAAGTGGCCGGCGGAGCAGGATTGGTCGCCGATGCGGGCAGTACGATGAAAGAAATTGTGGCGGCGGTGCGTCAAGTGCATGAAATCATCGGTCAAATCACCGTGGCGGCCGACGAGCAGGCTCAAGGCATTGAACAGATCAACGCTGCGGTGGGGCAGTTGGACAGCATGACCCAGCAAAATGCAGCAATGGTTGAGCAGTCGGCCACGGCAGCTCAGAGCATGATGGAACACGCCATGCAGCTGGCTCGGCAAGTGGGGGCGTTCCGACTCGAAGTTGCTGAGGATGAGGAAGGCAGTGCGCTTGCGCCGGAGGCGAAGATGCTGAATAGCCCCGCGCCGATGCTGGCGCTTCGCTGAGTACGGCCTCGTAAATGGGCAGCCGAGACGGCGCGTGGTGCGCCGGGGCTGCCCGGGTGGGTTCCCGCCTTATTAGAACTAGAACGGCGGGTCGTCATCCTCTATGGTGCCGGCGGCGGCTGTCTTGGCTGCCGCCTTCTTTGCCGTAGTCTTTGCCGCTTTCTTTGCTGCCGCTTTCTTCGCCGTTTTTTTGGTCGCTTTTTTAGCGGCGGTCTTCTTGCCGGCTTTTTCCGGCCGTGGCTCAAATTCGAAGCCGATCTTGCCATCCTTCTGGGTGACTAAGAACGCTTTGAACTTGCGGTTGGTGCGCGCCGAGACAAAATCAGTCAGCAAATCGGTCTTGCCTTCGGTCAAAAGCTTGCGCATCTGTTCCGGGCTGATTTCCTGTTGCAGGATGACTTTGCCGCTACGGAAGGTGCAGCTCTTTTCCGGGCCGACCGCTTTCTCGCAGATATAGTTCATGCCATGTTCGTAGACGCCCTGCCCACACTTGGGGCAGGCGCCCAGCGGCGTCTGGCCGGAGAAGTCCACCGGTGTATCGCTGTCGTCGTCCTTCTGGCCGAAATCGAACTCCAGTTTGTATTCGTCGGTGATGCGCAGCAACGCCGCAAACGGCCGCCCCATCTTGCTGATGAAACCCGACAGCGGGCCGAGTTCCCGCTTCTGCAGGAGTTCTTCGACCTCGTGCACCTCGAACGTGCGACCGCCTGGGTGCTTGCCGATGGAGAAGTCGCATTGCGTGCATGCGTAGCGACGGTAATTTTCTTTCACTACGCCGCCGCATTTCGGGCAGGGCGTATTGAGCGTCGCATAATCGCCGGGAACCGTATCGCGCTCGTATTCCTTGGCGCGACGCACGATGACTTCGGTCATTTCCTGAATGTCGCGCATGAAAGCGTCGGCATCAAGCTGGCGCTGCTCGATCTGCTTGAGCTGATGTTCCCATTCGCCGGTCAGCTCGGGAGATGTAAGCTCGCTGACCCCAAGCCCAGAGAGCAAGGTCATCAACTGGCGTGCTTTGGCAGTGGGTACGAGTTCACGCCCTTCGCGGCGCAGGTAACTTTCGTTCAGCAGCCCTTCAATAATAGCGGCGCGCGTAGCCGGCGTACCCAGGCCTCGTTCGGACATGGCTTCGCGCAGGGCTTCGTCGTCAACCAGCTTGCCCGCACCCTCCATTGCCGAAAGCAGCGTGGCTTCCGTAAAGCGTGCAGGCGGCTTAGTGCTGAGTTCGCGGACTTCGATCTCTTCGGTCTGCACCGTTTCATCCGGCGTGATGGGCACCAGGGTGTCTTCGGAGCCCTGAGCGTGACGGCCGTAGATGGCGAGCCAACCCGGGTTGACCAGCACCTTGCCCTCGGTTTTGAAGGCGTGACCGGCCACTTTGGTGATACGAGTCGTGAGACGGAATTCGGCTGAAGGAAAGAACACGGCCAGAAAGCGGCGCAGCACCAGATCGTAGATCTTGGATTCGGCGTCGCTCAGTTCACGTGGAATCTGCAGCGTGGGGATGATGGCGAAGTGGTCGGATACCTTGCGGTTGTCGAAGATGCGGCGGTTGGGCTTTACCCAGCCCTTCTCGCAGACGGTACGTGCAAAGCTGCTGATAGGAGCTGCGGTGTTTGCCGCCGCATCGGCCAGAGTCTGCATGGTCTGCTGTACTGTACCCACGTAATCTTCGGGCAGATAGCGTGAATCCGTACGCGGGTAGGTAAGCGCCTTGTGCCGCTCATAAAGTGTTTGGGCAAGCGCAAGCGTTGTCTTGGCGGAAAACCCGAAGCGGCTATTGGCTTCGCGCTGCAGCGAGGTCAGATCGAAGAGCGCCGGCGACGCCTGGGTGGATGGGCGCGATTCCTCGGTAACGGTACCGGGCTGCCCCTCGCAGGCACGGGCGATCTCATTGGCCTCTTCGCGCGACCAGACTCGGAATTCGCGCTTTTCGGCATCGTCTTCACTCTTACGGAAGTCGGGGTCGAACCAGCGCCCGGCATAGCTGCCGGCAGCCGCCGCAAATTCGGCATGGATTTCCCAGTAGTCGCGCGGTTTGAAGCGGCGGATGCGCTCCTCGCGTTCATGAACAATGGCCAGCGTGGGGGTCTGCACCCGACCGACAGGAGTTTTGAAGAAGCCGCCGTCTTTACTGTTGAAGGCCGTCATGGCGCGCGTGCCGTTGATACCTACCAGCCAGTCGGCCTCTGCACGAGATCGTGCCGCGGCTTCCAGTGGCTTGAGGTCGTCGTCGTCGCGCAGCTCGTTGAAGGCTTCGCGTATGGCGGCCTGCGTCATAGAGCGCAACCAGAGCCGCTTGATGGGCTTCTTGGCGCCGGCGTACTGAATGATATAGCGAAAGATGAGTTCGCCTTCACGGCCCGCGTCACACGCGTTGATGATGCAGTCGACGTCTTTGCGCTTGATCAGCTTGACCAGCAGCTTGAGACGCTCGGCGCTTTTTTTGTCGGTGGGGCCGAGCTCGAACTTGGGCGGTATCACCGGCAGATGGGTGAAGCTCCATTTCCCGCGCACGGGATCATTGGGCGCCACAAGGGTGAGCAGATGTCCGATGCTGGAGGCCAGCACGTACTCGTCGCTCTCGAAATAGTCGCCTTCCCGGGTGAAACCCCCAAGGGCGCGCGAAATGTCCAGCGCGACCGAAGGTTTCTCGGCGATGATCAGAGTTTTAGTCATGTGAATCCAAAGGACCGCAATAGGTCAGCATTAGCGCGGATAATACGGGGGGTCAATCAACCCGCGCAAGTTGACAATAATAGGTTATTGGCGGTCCGGGCAATGGCGCGCCGCCCAGAGCGGCACTGCACGCGCCCAAAATTCCTGGATGGTGCTCGCCGGGAATGCCGCAAAACCCAGATTACGCCAAGCTCGTTGCAAGGTGTCGAGCGGGTGTGACACATCCAGCGCCGGGGCATGGTTCTGCTTGGATAGCTTGCGGCCCGTGCGGTCGCACAGCAGCGGCACGTGCATGACCCGTGGCGGTTCATACCCCAGCAGTTGTGCCAGCACGCGCTGTCGGGCGGTGGAATCAAGCAGGTCGTTGCCGCGAACAATGTCGGTGATGCCTTGCAGGCCGTCGTCCACGACCACGACAAACTGATAGGCCCACATGCCGTCTGCACGGTGCAAAATGAAGTCACCCACCTCGCCGGCCACGTCCTGAGATTGCGGCCCCTGCCAGCGGTCGACGAAATGTACAGTGCCTTGCGGCACGCGCAGCCGCCAGGCGCGCGCCGTTCGGCCTGGCGGCAGCCCGTGGCGGCACGTTCCAGGGTAGGGGCCGTCGCTGAGCATGCGTCGGGTGCAGGCGCAGCCATAGATGAGCCCCTGGGCCTGCAGACGGGCGAACGCGGCCTCATAGTTCGGCAGCCGCTTCGACTGCCACACGGGCGGTTCGTCCCATTGCATGCCCAGGGTTTGCAACTGTTGCATGATAAGGGTGTCGGCGCCTGCCGCGCAGCGCGGCGTATCGATGTCTTCGATGCGCAATAACCAGCGGCCGCCCTGTGCGCGTGCGTCGAGATAGCTGGCCATGGCAGCCAGCAGGGAACCGTCGTGGAGTGGGCCGCTGGGGCTGGGGGCGAAGCGCCCCCTATATCCGCTTGCTTCCCCGGAACTCATAGGCCGGGGCGCCGTTCAATGCGACAGCGTGGACTGTTCGCCGTTCAGAAGCTCTTCCAGGAGCAGGTGATCGACTTCGGTTTCCTGGCTCCAGAGCACCATCAGGGCTATGATGCGCATTCGGTCGAGGGATACGGGCGATTCGTCAGTGGCTTGAGCGCGTTCTATGAGAATTTCACGCAGTGCCGGACGCAGGACACCCGAGTTCTCCAGGAAGGTGATGAAACCGATGGCCTCGCTGCCCAGTGCGTGGTATTCCTCGTCGCAGTAGGCACGCAGGCTGGTGCTGGTGGAATGTTCGAGGGCGGCGTAGCGCTCGGTGCTTTGCGCTAACCCGTGCAGCCAGCTCAGGGCTTCGTCGATGTCATCGTGCTCGAAGCCGACAGCAGCCAGCTTGTGGGCAAGGACATCGGCCTTGGGACAGGCCTGGGGTGTATAGTAATTTTCGAACAGATAAACCAGGATGTCGTACATAGCGCGTTCCGGATTCCGGTGCGTGTCTTCAGTGGAACAAGCTGCCCGCCGTTTACTCCGGCAGGTCAGGCTTCCAGACTTTACGCTGTTTCTGGCGGCTGAGCAAATTGACGAATGGCGGAGTTTTCATGACTACCAACAGACAGCATAGTCCTCTTGGCCAGGCTGCCCACGCAGTCCTGCCACCTGTGGCACGGGTAGGCGACCGCCTCGAAGAGGTAGACACCCCGGCGCTCATCCTGGACCTGGATGCCTTCGAAGACAACTTGCGTAGCATGCAGGCCTTGGCGGAATCCCATGGGGTGGCGCTGCGGCCGCATGGCAAGGCGCATAAATGCCCGGAAGTTGCACTTCGGCAGGTGGCCCTGGGCGCCCGTGGCATTTGCTGTCAGAAAGTGAGCGAGGCAATGCCGTTCATCGAGGCAGGCATTACCGATATCCTCATTACCAATGAAGTTGTCGGCCGGCAAAAGCTGGAGCTGTTGGCTCACTTGGCGGCAATCGCCCGATTGACGGTGTGTGTGGATCACCCCGACGCGCTCAAGGCGCTATCGGCGGCCCTCGACGCCAGGCAGAGTGCGGTGGATGTGCTGGTGGAGGTCGATATCGGCCAGAAACGCTGTGGCGTGCAGACGCATGCCCAGGCGGTTGCGCTGGCGGACCTAATTGCGCGCTTGCCCAATGTGCATTTTGCGGGCGTCCAGGCCTATCACGGTGGCGCGCAGCATAAGCGTTCATTCGAGCAGCGTAAGCAGGCCGCTGAAAAAGGCATTAAATCGGCCGCAGGGTTTGTTGATGCGCTCAGGCGCGCCGGCTACGCATGCGAGGTGGTGTCCGGCAGTGGCACCGGTACGGCGGTCTTCGATGCTGCGTCGGGCGTCTTCACCGAGTTGCAGCCGGGAAGCTATGCATTCATGGACGGGGATTACGGCACACTGGAATGGGGCGAAATCATGTCGCTGCGCCATGCCATGTTCTTACTGGGCACCGTTATCAGTACACCAACCCGTGAACGGGCTGTGTTGGATGTGGGCCTGAAGTCCGCCACGGCGGAAAGCGGCCTGCCACAAGTAGCAGGCCGTGAACGTCTGCGCTGTACCGCCCTGAATGACGAACATTGCATCGTGATGGCAGACGGCCCCGAGGCCCGCCCGACGTTAGGCGAACGCCTTAAGCTGATTCCCGGCCATTGCGACCCCACCTTCAACCTGCATGACGAGGTAGTGGTGATACGCAATGGAGTGGTGGCAGCGATCTGGCCGATATCCGCGCGCGGGCTGAGCCGTTGAGGGTTACTCCTCGCCGATCGCGATCAGCTGTGTTCCATCCGTGACCTGGTCGCCCGGCTGGTAGAACACTTCTTGCACGATTCCGTCACGGGGCGAGAAGATGGTGTGCTCCATCTTCATGGCCTCCATCACTAGCAGCACGTCTCCGCTCTTGACGCTTTCGCCTGCTTGGACCGCCACGGAAATAATCTTGCCCGGCATGGGGGCCGTCAGGCTGCCGCCGTGGTCGCCGCTTTCGTCCTGTGCATGGGCCACTGCGTCGTGAAGGCGTAGTGTGTGAGATTCGCCGTTGCTGTAGATGGTGAGGGTCTCTTCCTGCATCAGCACATCGCCGCTGTAGTCGCGACCGTGCAGGCGGATACGGACGGACCCGCGCTGCGCGGGCGCAGAGGTGTCTGACCACTCCAACGATTGCGCTACCCCATTGCGCACAAAGGTCCACTGCCCCTGGTCGCGGAGCAGCTCGATGTCCTGCGCGTTGCCATCGACATCCAAAAAGTTGAAGACACGTGTGTGTTTGCCGCTGATGCGCCAGCCGTCTGCGACGCTCCAGGGATCGGCGGGCGCCGATTTGTCCTGCCCAGCGGTGCCCGCGTAGCCCTGTGTTCCCAGAATGGCCACGGCGGCCAGCGCCAGAGTAGCGTCTGCGGGTGCCCCGTTCTGGGGGAAGAGGGCATCGTGGCGACGCTCAATCAGGCCGGTGTCGAGGTCGGCGCTTGCGAATGCGTCGTCCGCCATCAACCGGCGCAGGAAGGCAATATTGGTCTGCAGGCCGGCAACCCGCATTTCGCCCAATGCGCGCACCATGCGGGCGCGTGCTTCGTTACGATCGCGGCCGCGTACGATGAGCTTGGCAATCATGGGGTCGTAGTACGGCGTAATCGTGTCGCCCGTACGTACACCGCCGTCTACGCGAATATCGCCCAACGCGAACTCGACATGTGGGGGGAACTCTAGTGCGCTCAGAGTGCCGATAGAAGGCAGAAAGCCTTTTTCCGGGTTCTCTGCATAAATGCGGGCTTCGATTGCGTGACCGGTTAACGTCAGCGAGTCTTGTGTCTTCGGCAGCGGTTTGCCCGCAGCCACCTGTAGCTGCCATTCCACCAGATCTTCGCCGGTGATCATCTCGGTGACGGGGTGTTCCACCTGCAGCCGCGTATTCATTTCCATGAAATAGAAGCGGCCGTCCGGTTCTGCGATGAATTCCACCGTGCCGGCACCCACATAGCCAACCGCCCGTGCGGCGGCGACAGCCGCTTCGCCCATTGCTTGACGGCGTTCTTGCGTCATACCGGGAGCGGGGGCCTCTTCGATGACCTTCTGGTGACGTCGCTGCACCGAGCAGTCGCGTTCGAACAAATGCACGATGTTGCCGTGACTATCTGCGAAAACCTGAATCTCGATGTGGCGGGGCTTGGTCAGGTAACGCTCAATGAGCACATGGTCATCGCCGAAGCTGCCGGCGGCTTCCCGTTTGCATGAAGCGAGTGCCTCATCGAACTCCACGCTGGAGTTCACAATACGCATGCCCTTGCCGCCGCCACCTGCGCTGGCCTTGATCAGTACGGGATAGCCGATGGCGTCGGCCTGTTGTCGCAGGAAATCAGGATCCTGGTTGTCGCCGTGATAGCCGGGCACCAGCGGGACGCCGGCTTTTTCCATCAGCGATTTGGCGGCGGATTTGCTGCCCATGGCCGCGATGGCACTGGCGGGCGGACCCACGAATGTGATGCCGGCATCTGCGCAGGCTTGCGCGAAGGCTTCGTTTTCGGCCAGAAAACCGTAGCCGGGGTGAATGGCCTGTGCGCCCGTCTGCTTGGCGGCTTCCAGTATGGCTTCAGCGCGCAGATAGCTGGCGCGAGGCTCTGAACCGCCGATATGTACGGCCATATCGCAGGCCGCCACATGGCGAGAGTGGGCGTCGGCGTCGGAATACACAGCGACGGTACGCAGCCCCATGCGGCGGGCCGTGGCTGCGATACGGCAGGCAATTTCGCCGCGATTGGCTATCAACAGAGTTTCAAACACGGTGACTCCTTACATGCGGAAGACACCGAAGCGCGTGGCTTCGATGGGGGCGTTCAGTGCAGCGGACAGCGACAGGGCAAGCACGCGGCGGGTGTCGGCCGGCCGGATGATGCCGTCGTCCCACAACCTAGCAGTGGCGTAATAGGGATGGCCTTCGCGCTCGTACTGGTCGCGTATAGGAGCCTTGAAGGCTTCCTCTTCCTCTGCGCTCCAGCTGCCGCCTCGCGCTTCGATACCATCGCGGCGTACCGTCGCCAGAACGCTGGCCGCCTGTTCGCCGCCCATGACGGAGATGCGGGCGTTGGGCCACATATAAAGCATGCGCGGGCCGAAAGCGCGCCCGCACATGCCGTAGTTGCCGGCACCGAACGAGCCGCCGATGATGACGGTGAATTTGGGTACGGCAGCGGTGGAAACGGCGGTCACCATCTTGGCGCCATGCCGCGCAATGCCTTCGTTCTCGTACTTGCGTCCCACCATGAAGCCTGTAATGTTCTGCAGGAACACAAGTGGAATGCGCCGCTGGCAGCACAGCTCGATGAAGTGCGTGCCTTTCTGTGCGGCTTCTGAAAAAAGGATGCCGTTGTTGGCGATGATGCCCACCGGCATGCCATGTATGTGGGCAAAGCCGGTTACCAGCGTGGTGCCGTAACGCGCCTTGAATTCGTCGAACTGCGATCCATCCACGATGCGGGCGATGACTTCGCGCACGTCGTAGGGTTTGCGTGTGTCGGCCGGAATGATGCCGTCGAGCTCTTCGGGATCGTAGAGAGGCTCCTGCACGGGTTGCAGGGCCAGCTGTTCGGGCTTGCGTCGATTCAGACGGGCAACGGCGTCGCGCGCCAGCGCCAGTGCATGCAAATCGTTATTGGCCAGATAATCGGCCACGCCGGAAAGACGTGTGTGCACATCGCCGCCGCCCAGGTCTTCAGCCGTGACCTCCTCGCCGGTGGCGGCCTTCACCAGTGGGGGGCCACCCAGGAAGATGGTGCCCTGGTTCTTGACGATGATCGAGACATCGCTCATGGCGGGAACGTACGCTCCCCCTGCCGTGCACGAACCCATCACTACAGCGATCTGGGCAATGTTTTGTGCCGACAGATTGGCCTGGTTGTAGAAAATGCGGCCGAAATGGTCCCGATCGGGGAAGACGTCGTCCTGGTTCGGCAGATTGGCTCCACCAGAATCTACAAGGTAGATACATGGCAGGTTATTCTGCTGTGCGATTTCCTGTGCGCGCAGATGCTTCTTTACCGTCATCGGGTAGTAGGTGCCGCCTTTGACCGTTGCGTCATTGCAGACGATGACACATTCCTGACCGGCGACCCGGCCGATGCCGGTGATGATCCCGGCACCGGGTGCATCGTTGTTGTACATGTTGAAGGCCGCGAGCGGAGAAAACTCCAGAAATGGCGAACCGGGGTCAAGCAGCCGTTCAACGCGGTCACGCGGCAGTAGCTTGCCCCGGGCCAGGTGTTTCTCGCGGGCTGCCTCACTGCCGCCCAGGGCGTGGCGGGCGAGTTTCTCGCGCAGGTCGTCTACGAGCGCGCGCATGGCCTCGGCGTTCTCGGTGAACGCCGCCGACCGGGTATTGATACTGGATTCGATGACGGGCATTGCGTTTCCTGAAGATAAAAGGATGCCCCCGGACGCAGGCTTATGCCTTAGCGGCAGACCTGCATCCGGTACGCTTCTGACAGACAGTAGGGCGGGCGGTTTAAAGAGTTAGAGCATTTCGATGGCGAGCGCCACGGCTTCTCCGCCGCCGATGCACAGCGAGGCCACACCGCGCTTGCCACCCGTTTTGCGCAGGGCGCCTACGAGCGTGGCGACCAGGCGGGCGCCGGACGCCCCAATGGGGTGACCCAGAGCGGTGGCGCCGCCGTGGATATTGACCTTGTCATGGGGAATATTAAGATCCTTCATGGCAGCCATGGTCACGACGGCAAAGGCTTCGTTGATTTCGTAGAGGTCGACCTGATCGGTGGTCCAGCCGGTCTTGGTCATGAGTTTCTGGATGGCGCCCACCGGAGCGGTGGTGAACCATTCGGGTTCGTGGGCATGTTGGGTATGGCCCACAATTCGAGCCAGCGGTGTGGCGCCCAGCTGTTTCGCGGTGGATTCGCGCATCAGCACCATTGCAGCCGCACCGTCTGAGATCGAAGACGCATTGGCAGCCGTCACGGTGCCGTCTTTCTTGAAAGCGGGGCGCAGCGTGGGGATTTTTTCAGGCATAGCCTTGAAGGGGGCTTCGTCCTTGTCGATGACAGTGTCGCCTTTGCGACCGGCGACAGTCACCGGGGCAATTTCCCAATCGAAGCTTCCGTCTTCGCTGGCAGCGCGCGCGCGGCGCAAGGATTCAAGGGCGAATTCATCTTGCTGTTCGCGTGTGAATGCGTATTTGTCGACGCAGCTTTCAGCAAAGACGCCCATTGCGGTGCCGCGCTGATAGGCGTCTTCCAGGCCGTCCAGTGCCATGTGGTCGTAGACGGTGGAATGGCCATAGCGATAGCCCTGGCGACCACGCAGCAACAGATAGGGTGCGTTGCTCATGCTTTCCTGGCCACCGGCGACCACCACGGTGGCGCTGCCCGCCACCAGCAAATCATGGCCGTACATCGCGGCCTTCAGGCCGGAACCGCAGACTTTGTGAATGGTGGTGCAGGGCACACCTTTGGGCAGCCCGGCGCCAAGTGCAGCCTGACGCGCCGGTGCCTGCCCCTGGCCGGCCTGCAGCACGTTACCCATGATGACTTCATCCACGGTGTCGGGCTGAATGCCCGCGCGCTCGACGGCCGCCTTGATGGCGGTGGCGCCAAGCTGGTGGGCGGCCAGGCTGGAAAGGCTGCCCATCATGCCGCCCATGGGTGTGCGGGCGACGGATACCAAGACGATAGGGTCAGACATTTTGTGCTCCTGATTAATGCATTGAATGGGATGGTGCCGCCGGCAAGGCGGAGGGCCTGTCTGGAAGACGCCGTTGAGGGTCGTAAGGAAAGATGTCTTCCATGCGGCCTTGAATGACGCGGCTGCGGCATGCCCGCCACCATTCGGCCTGCAGCAGGTCGGCGTGGTGGTTCAGAAATGCCGTTCGCACACGCGGGTCACCCAGCAGAAAATACTGAAACTCCTCGGGAAAGACATCGTTGGCATTCACCGGGTACCAAGGCTCGCTTGAGAGCTCAGCCTCTTCATTCGGGGCCGGCGGGATGCTGCGGAAGTTCATTTCCGTCATGTGCTGAATTTCATCGTAATCATAGAATACGACCCTGCCCAGCCGTGTGACACCAAAATTCTTGAAAAGCATGTCGCCAGGGAAAATGTTGGCAGCGGCGAGCTCGCGAATCGCATCGCCATAGCCTTTTATGGCGGCATCCAGCGCAGCGCCGCCAGCACGCTGCAAATACAGGTTCAGCGGCGTCATGCGCCGCTCTATGTAGACATGGCGCAGTACGATGCGCGCGTCGTCTTCTTCCAGCAGGCTGGGAACTTCGCTGCGCAATTCCTGCAGCAGAGATTCCGAGAAACGTTCCCGTGGCAGGGCGACCTGCGAGTACTCCCAGGTATCGGCCATACGGCCCACCCGGTCGTGCTTCTTCACCAGCAGATACTTGCGCCGCACCGTGGCGTGGTCCATTCCCGGCTTGGCAATGCGATCGCGTATCAGTTTGAAGACGTAAGGGTAGGAAGACAGTGTGAACACCAGCATGACCAAGCCATGAATGCCGGGAGCGAGGTCGAAGTGATCGTGGGAGTGCGCCAGGTGGTGCAGGAAGTCGCGATAAAAGAGGGTTTTGCCTTGCTTTTGCAGCCCGATGGTGGTGTAGAGCTCGGCTTTGGGCTTACGGGGCATGAGTGAAGACAGGAAGTTCACGTAGGCCGCGGGGGTCTCCATGTCCACCAGAAAATAGGCGCGGGTAAAGCTGAATAGCGCGCCCAGATCGTCTTCGCCCAGCAGCAGCGCATCGACATAGATCCGGCCCGAAGGACGGCGCAACAGGGCGATGGCAAAGGGGTGCGTGGTGCCGTGATTAATGAGTCGACCGACGGCATACGCGCCCTTGTTACGGAAGAACAGCGTGTTCAGCACCTGAATCTGGCAATCCGGAGCCAGGCGATGGGTGTCGTTGCGCGGCAAGCGCTCACGCAAGGCGTGCAACACTTTACGAGCCAGCAGCCGCGTATCTCGCGGCAGGTCTTCCATGGGCGCGGCCAGACCAAAGCCTGCCAGCATTTCAGTGAGCGCGGGTTGGAGCCCCTGTGCCAGCGGATAGTACACGCGGTACGAAGGGAGCCGGCTGTCCAGGTAGTCGGTGGCGACTGCCGGACGTACGAACAAAAAGGCGTTGTGGTAGTAGTCGCGATGCAGCAGCCGGCAAGAGACGGAATTAAAAAACGTCTCGGCGCATTCGGGCTGACGATGCTCGGTGAGCAGGCTGACGAAATGGGTCTTGACCTGCTGCCAGAACGTTTCCGTTGCAGGGCTGAGGGGCGCACTGCCGTTTGCCGGAGCCGTGTTGTGACCGATTTCTGGGGCCAGCCGAGTAACACATTCCCGGACACGGGTGTCGTAGTATTCGATGCGCTCGCTGGACAGCTGTTGCATCTGCCGCCATTCGCCGGCTTCGAAGAGTGCCTTGGCGCGCTGTGCGCTGTAGCGAAACAGCGAATAGTGCCGATTGAAGCCTTCCAGGATGGTAGCCGCCACCTGTGCGGGGGAAAGACCCGCCGGAGCGGGCCTTTCAATCTTGCGGTGATCAGCGTCCTGGTTCATGGCACTGCCGGCGTCCGTTAACGGGTTTCGTTGAAGAGCTCGCGGCCGATCAACATGCGACGGATCTCGCTGGTGCCCGCGCCGATCTCATACAGCTTTGCATCGCGCCACAGGCGGCCCGTGGGGTATTCATTGATGTAGCCGTTGCCCCCGAGAATTTGGATGCCGTCTCCGGCCATGCGAGTGGCGTTTTCTGCACAGTACAGGATGACGGCTGCGCAATCCTTGCGAACTTCTCGCACGTGCGAGGCGCCCAACGCATCCAGGTTCTTGCCTACGGCATAGCAGAATGCGCGGCTGGCCTGCATGGTGGTGTACATGTCGGCCACTTTGCCCTGGATCAGCTGAAACTCGCCAATGGACTGACCAAACTGTTTACGTTCGTGAATGTAGGGCACCACGACGTCCATCACGGCCTGCATGATGCCCAGGGGGCCGCCCGCCAGCACGGCGCGCTCGTAATCCAGCCCGCTCATCAGCACCTTGACCCCGCCATTCACTTCGCCCAGCACGTTTTCTTCGGGGACTTCGCAGTCCTGGAAAACCAGCTCGCCGGTGTGGCTGCCGCGCATGCCCAGCTTGTCGAGCTTCTGGGCGACGGAAAAGCCCTTGAAACCCTTTTCGATGATGAAGGCGGTGATGCCGCGCTGATGAGCTTGCGGGTCGGTCTTGGCATAGACCACCAGGGTGTCGGCGTCCGGGCCGTTGGTGATCCACATCTTGTTGCCGTTCAGTATGTAGCGGTCGCCTTTCTTTTCGGCGCGCAGCTTCATGCTGACCACGTCTGAGCCGGCGCCGGTTTCGCTCATGGCCAATGCGCCGACATGCTCGCCACTAACGAGACCGGGCAGGTAGCGCTGCTTCTGTTCTTCGGTGCCGTTGCGGTGGATCTGGTTTACACAGAGATTGGAGTGCGCGCCATAAGAAAGACCCACCGACGCGCTGGCGCGGGAGATCTCTTCCATGGCCACCATATGAGCAAGGTAACCCATATTGGTGCCGCCATATTCTTCGCTGACGGTGATACCCAATACGCCCAGGTCGCCGAATTTGCGCCACAGATCCATGGGGAACTGGTCGCTAGCGTCTATTTCCCCCGCGTGAGGGGCGATTTCAGCCTGGGCGAAGTCGCGCACGGCGTCGCGCAGCATTTCGACATCGGAACCCAGGTCAAAGTTGAGGCCGGGAAGATTCATGTGCATGTCTCCAGTTTCCAAGCGTTAACTATATGACGTTTACGTAAACGTCAATATAAGGGTTTCTGCCGATATTGGGGAGTACATTGCGCTTGACGAAGTCGGTGGCAGCTCAGCGGGCGGCCAAGCGTCTCATGATGGCTTGACCGGTCGCGACAAGCGTGCCGTCAGCTTGTATGCTGCCATCGAGAAACACCATGGATCCGGTACTGTGGGTCACCCGCCCGCGTGCGACTAGCAGTTGCCCGTTCTGGGCACCGCTTAAAAAGTTGGTATTCAACTGAACCGTCAGGCAGGGGCTTTTGCCGGCGTGCTGCCAAGCGATGGTGCTCAATGCGTGATCCATCAGCGTTGTCAGGGTGCCCCCGTGCACCAGCCCGGCCTGGTTCAGGTGCCGGGCGTCCACCCGCATGCCGTACACCCATTCATCGGCTTCACGCCGACTCAGCAGTGGGCCGAGCGTGGACATCAGGCCGGAAGGCTGATGTTCACGCCACGCTACGCTGTCTTGTATGTTCACGGCTTACTCCAGTGAATACATTTGGCTGGATACTTTGGCGGCGTGCGCCTTCAGCTCTTGCGTCAGGGTCTGCACATCGTCTTCGGAAAGTTGGTTCAGAATGCCGGCAGCGACAATGGTGTGCGTAAGACGCCCAAAGGCATCCAAAACGGGCACGGCAATGAGTGTGATACCTCCGATGTAATTGCCCGAATCGGAACTGTGACCTTTACGCCGGGCGAGTTCGACCTCTTCGAGCCATTCCGGGAAGCTTAGGGGCTTTTGCCAGCGCAAGGTTTCGAACTTGGCTTTTAATGCCTCTTTGGAGTGGCCTCCGAAGGCGCCTACCAGCCTACCGCTGGCACTAATGAGCGCCGGGAAGCGACTGCCGATGTCCACATGTAGACGGAAGGGCAGTTGCGAATTGGCCAGAGCTGTAACAATGATGTAGTCCAGATCCATGACTTCTACGCCTATTGCTGTCACCTTCCATTTGCGGGCGATATCGTCGAGTATGGGCTGTATTGTCTGGGAAAAAGAGTCGGTTTCCATGACCCCCCGTGCTAGAGCCAGGATACCCGCGCCCAATTTGTAACGTTTGGACTCGGGGTCGAAGCTAACCAGTCGTTCCGCAGTCAGGGCACGCAAGATATGCAGGCAGGTACTGGGCACCAGATGGAGTTCATCCGAGATGGATTTCACATTCATCGGTTGCCGTGTGCGACCCAGGAGTCGCAGAATGGCGATGGCGCGAGTGACCGCCGGCACCGGGCGGATGCGAGGCTCCGCCCGGGGTGCGGGAGGTGATTTAGGTGTTGTTGTCATGTGTGGGGCACTGCCGGGCAATGCCCCGCCACACCAGCTAGTGGCAGGGCCGCCCTGTAGGATCGCAAGGTTGAGCCATGGCATGGCCGGTTCCTCCCATTCTAGCAATGTGGCGGTTAGTGTTTTCAATTCACCTTGAGATCGGCGTTCTCGATAATCGGACGCCACTTGTCACGCTCAGCTTGGGCGAACTTTGCCAGGTCTTCGGGTGTACCACCGCCCGGCTCATAGCCCATGGAGTGCAGTTTGGCCTGTGTCTCCGGCAGTGCCAGGAACTTCTGCAGTTCCTGATTCAGCTTGGCGATAATGTCCGACGGGGTGCCTTTGGGAGCATAAAGCGCGTTCCACGCCACAACTTCGAATTGCGGCAGGCCCTGTTCCGAGACGGGGGGTACACCAGGCAGAAGTTCGGTGGCATTTGCGCTGGTGACGGCAATCGCCCGCAGCTTGCCGCCTTCCACCTGCGGACGGGAAGCGGTAATAGTGTCGATTGATAGGGGAACTTGCCCACCCATGAGGTTGCTCATGGCCATGGAAGAGCCCTTGTACGGAATCATGAACAGCGGCGCTCCGCTTTGATCTTTGAGCAGCTCGAATACCAACCGTGCGGTGGTGCTGGGTGTGGCAATGTCGGCGCTGTGGTCTGATTCGTTCGCTGCATCAATGATGTCTTGTACGGTCTTGAACTTTGAATCGGGCCGCGTAAGAATGGTCATCGGCAGGGTGCCGGCCAAAATCACAGGTTCGAAATCCTTGACGGGATCGAAACCCATGGTGGAGTACATATATTGGTTCAGCACATGCGTCGCGTTGGTGCCCATAGTGAGGGTGTAGCCGTCGCCGTCCGCGCGTGCCGCGGCCTGCGTGCCAATGACACCGCCGGCGCCGCCCATGTTCTCTACGATGAAGCTCTGGCCGAACACTCGAGACAGATGGTCGGCGAAGTAACGGGTGGCAATGTCTGTGCCCTGGCCCGCCTGGTAGGGCACAATGATGCGCACGGGCTTGTTGGGGTAGTCGGCTGCAGCAAGGGCACTAGTTGAAAATAGCACGGCTACTGTTGCCAGAGCGAATCTTTTCAGGCTGCTACGCATTGTCGTCTCCTTTGGTGAATATGTATATGCAATGCTGCTGTGCAGGGGTGGTAAATGGCTGTTAAGTCTCTTTTTCCAGCGATGCCAAGGTCTCCTTCAGGTAAGCATGCTCATCAAATTTAGGTGGCCTAAAAGCCGGCCTCCCTGGGCTGCCGTGTAGCCGGATTGGCAGGCCGAGCCCGCTATAGCCCGCTTGTTCAACGACCATATTGCGATGCCGCGCATGGGCATGTTGCAGTGCTTCGGGCACACTGTTTACTGGTGCAGCGGGAATGCCTTCATTCATGAGCTGACTGCAAAGTTCTGCTTTGCTGCGCCGGGCGAATGCCGTTTCGATTTCCACCCGCAATGCGTCACGGTTGGAGAGGCGGTTAGCGTTAGAGACGAAGCGCGGGTCAGTGGCAAGCTCCGACCGATCGATACAGCGGCAGAAACGGGCGAATTGGGCGTCGTTCAAAATACCGAGAAAAACCGCGCCGTCGCTTGCTTGGAAGCTGTCATAAGGCGCAATGTTGGGGTGCGCGCTGCCCAGCAGCTCGGGCGCCTTCCCAGACTGCATCCAATTGGCGGCATGGGGAATCAGCAGGCTCAGTGCAGTGTCATAAAGCGTCGACTCGACGCGTTGCCCTTTCCCGGTGTTTGAGCGCTCGAGCAGTGCCATGGTGATGCCACACATCGCCGTGTAGGCGGTAAGGTGATCCACGATGGGAATGCCGATGCGGGTGGGCCCTGACTGAGGCGAACCATTGATACTCATGAGCCCGCATATGGCTTGGAGCACCGCGTCATAACCCGGCAGGCCACCGCAGGGCCCGTCATCGCCAAAGCCGGTGACGCTGCAGTAAACAAGCCGGGGGAAGCGCTGTGCCAATACCGTTTCGTAACCCAGGCCCCACTTCTCCATGGTGCCTGGTAGGAAGTTTTCCACCAGTACGTCGGCGCCTTCCAGCAAGCTCAACAAAACTTGTCTGTCTCGATCTGTATTGAGATTCAGCGACAGTGCGCGCTTGCCGCGATTAACTGCGCCGAAGTACGCCGCAATACCGTGCTCGTCGAATGGGGGCCCCAGCTGGCGGGTTTCATCCCCGAACGGCGGCTCGATCTTGATGACATCTGCACCGTGGTCGGCAAGCATCTGCGTACAGAGTGGGCCGGCGAGCACACGGCTCAGGTCCACAACGCGCACATCGCGCAGCGCCCCGGTGTTGTCAGGCCTGCTGCGCCAAACGGATTCTGCAGGGTGTTGTGCTCCAGGCAACATGGCTGTCTCTCTCCAGTGCTCTACAGCCTCATGCCGCCTTCTGTCGAGACGTTACGCATAAGGCCTGGTTCTGTTCGGACGCCTCAGCTGCGGCTGGGCAATTCCACCACGCCGCTGCCTACCACGGACAACTCATTGTCCTGGTTGCGCCCTTCCTGTTCGATCTCAACAAGATGCACGCCATTCTCCACGAATTTGCGCAGCACCTTGCCCTTAATGAACAGCATGTCTCCTTCGGGGTTGTGACGGCGTACCTTGCATTGGGCCATGCGAAGGAAGCCATCATCGCCCATCCAGTTGGTGAGCTGGTGCGTGAGCCAGGAGGCGCGCTCCGGACCGTAATCGTAGGCACCGGGGGCGCCCACCTCCAGTGCGAAGTCTTCTTCCCAATGCACACGCTCCGGAACGTCGGGGATACCGAAGCGGTTCTTGATGCCTACGCCGGGGTGAGCATCAATCAACTGCCACGCGAGCTTGTTGGCGCGGATGTACAGACCCCCCCAGCCCTGAGCGTACGCTATGAAACCCGTGACGGTCATCGGCCCCTTGAACAGCACCGGCAGCTCTTCGCCTTCCTGCACGTCTTCCCAATAGCGCGTATTCGCACCGCGGATTTCCTCCTGGGCATACAGCTTGTAGGCTTCACGCAGCTCTTCTTCGGTGTAGCGGCGCGGGGGGCGGCTGCGCGCTTCTACGTACTTGGTACCTTTCTCGCGAGCGTGATCGCGCTCCGTGCGAAAGCACCAGCTGTCGGCCTCGGCCACCTTGTCACCCTGCTGATTGAAGAAATCAACGTGGTAGATCTGCTGGATGGCGCGACCGGCGAAGCGGGTCTCGTGCGGGATTAGATCCTTAAGGTAGGCCTCGGTGAAGATTTCGTCGTTGCGGTGCACCGGCTTGTACCAGGTCCAGTCAGAGCCGGACCACATAGCGTGTACACCTGGCAGACCGCCTACATAACCCGAGACAATGCGGCTGCAGGCGAATAGAAAACTGGGCAAGGCGATGATGCCGCCATACTTGGTGCCTGCTGCGTATTCAGGGTCGCACCACAGCGGGTTATCGTCGCCGATCCCGTGGGCGTAATGGCGGATATTGTCGCGCGTGGCTTCGTGGCACCAAGGCTCTACAGTGTTTTCAATCTTGACGCCGATGCGACGGCGCAGCGCGTCCAGGTCATGATCCGTGATCTTGGGAAAGGAACGGGCTTCAGTAGGCATATTCATGGAGTTGTCTCCTGTCTGTCATGTCGTGGATGTCTGTTGCAGGAGCTGCATTTCGCGCTCGCGCAGTTTCTTGCGGTGAATCTTGCCAGCCGGAGTCTTGGGCAACTCGCTTACGAACTCGACGTGACGGGGGTATTCGTGTTGGCTAAGGCGAAAGCGCACGGCGTCCTGGATTTCCTGTATCAGGATGTCGTCGCCGGGCTGTTTTGCGACGACGAATGCTTTCACTACCTGACCGCGAAGGCTGTCGGGTACGCCGATGGCAGCAGCTTCCAACACGGCAGGATGCTTCAGGATGGCGTCTTCGATTTCCACCGCGCTCATCGTCCAGCCTGCGGAAATAATGACATCGTCGGCACGGCCGGCATGGTAGAAATAGCCATCTTCATCTGTGCGACCCAAGTCCTTAGTGGCGACCCATTCACCGCGCCGCATAACCTTCATTTCGCCTACGGTGCCGGGCGGACAGACGTTACCTTCTGCGTCCTGCACCTGAACGACTCCCCCCGGTATCGGCTTACCGAGTGAACCGGGCTTCACCTCGAAATCGTCGGCGCCTGGATAAGAAACCAGAATCACGCCAATTTCGGTCGTGCCGTACATGCTGCAGACCTTGGTTTGAAACAGATCTTCGATGAAGGTCTCTGTAGCACTGTCGATGGGTTCGCCGGTAAACGAGAGCTTTTCGATGCAGTAGCGGTATTGCGTGGCTTCCGGCGCATTACGAATCATTCGGTAGTGAGTGGCGGCTGCCGACATGTTCGTGAAACGATGTTCGCTGAGCGCCTGGAGCAGACGTGCTGCGTTGTACTTTCCGGCATAAGCACCGATGGTCAGACCCAGCGCCAACGGCGCCAGGGTGCCGTGCCACAGGCCATGCCCCCACGCGGGCGAAGACGGGCAGAAAAAGCGGTCACCGGGACGCAGGCCGGTGCCGTACAGCGCGGCGACCATCAATGTGACCAGCGCCTTGTGAGTATGGCGGATCGCATCCGGCAGCTCACGCGTGGTGCCTGACGTGTATTGAAAGATGGCCAGATCGCCGGAGGCGGTTCGCGGAACGAAGTGTGCATCGTAGTGCGACAGCCTTTCCAGGAACGGCGTATCGACGACCAGTGTCTGCAGTCCGGCGATGTCTTGGGTATGTGCGGCTTTGTCGGCATGGGTGAGAAGAATGCGCGGCCTGCAATCCTCGACACGCAGGCGGATGCCGTCCGGGCCGAACAGGGTGAAAAGTGGCACGGCGATGGCGCCGGTCTTGATCACGCCGAATAGGGCTGCGTAGAAGGAGCGGGAAGGCTCAAGCATGACGGCCACGCGGTCGCCTGAACGGACACCCTGCTCCACGAGGAAGTTCGCAAAACGCGAGGATTCCTGCGAAATGTCGCGGTAGGTGAGATGTTCTTCTCGGCCATCGGCATGCACCACGATGATGGCGACGCGTTCGATGTCGCTAGCGTGGCGATCAATGCATTCGTGGGCGATGTTCAGCGCATCGGGATTACCGTCAAACAGATCCCAAAGCTTGTCGGGATGCCAGTGTTTGTGCGCATCCGCATAGGACGTGAAGCTGGTGAGTTTCTTCATGAGGCCCTTCCTTATCGAGATAGCTTCACTGTAGAGGGCACGCCATAAGATTGTCAAATACATTATGTAATTGTATATAGACAATCAATTAGAGGGCGTGTGTGCTCAGGCTCCGCCCTATGAAAAGGAAGCGGACACGCTCACGCGCGTCCTACCTCTACGGGAGACGTTAGTGCCGGCGATGGCTGAAGAACTGGGAGGAAAGGTCTAAAGGATTACTTCTGCTGTTTCAGCAGCTTTCGACAGTGCGCGAGTTGATCGTGAATTTCCTGTAGCGTCTGCTCCAGGTCGCGCCGTTGCTGTTCAAGCGTGTCGCGATGCTTTTCCAGTACGTCGACATAGTGCTGCAACTGGGCGCTGGAACTGTCGGGCGTGGCATCGTACATGTTGATGAGGTCTAGGATCTCCGAAAGCTGGAAACCCATGCGCTTGCCCCGCAGAGCAAGCTTCAGGCGGGTCCGGTCCCGCGGAGAGTAGATGCGGTTACGACCTTCCCTTGCGGGGCTGACGATGCCCTGATCTTCGTAGAAGCGGATGGTGCGCGGCGTGATACCGAATTCCTTCGCCAGCTCGGATATCGTCCATGTAGAAGTGGAGCCCGACTGCTCCTTCTGAGGGGCGGCTTGTGCCGGCTGTGCGCTGGGGTGGGTTCTTGCCTGGCTCATCAATATACTTGCAGTTTACGTTAACGTAATATGATGCCATAAGGCGACGCCTAACCCTAGTATCTACGGAGAAGTGAATGAATCCCAACGAGCAGCGGCTTGAATATCCTTTCGGCGACACACTGGCTGAGGCCGGCACCACGATGGAAGTGGCTGACGGCTTGCGATGGATACGCATGCCGTTGCCCTTTGCTCTGGATCACATCAATCTGTGGCTGTTGCGTGATTGCATAGACGGCCGGGACGGCTGGACCATTGTCGACTGTGGTGTAGCCCGGCCGGAGGTGCGCGAGCTCTGGGAACGAATCTTCAGCAAGGAACTGGACGGCCTGCCGGTCCTGCGTGTGGTCGTTACCCATATGCATCCCGACCACGTCGGGCTGGCCGGCTGGCTTTGCGAGCGCTGGAAATCTCCACTATGGATGACGGCAACCGACTATTTTGTGGCGCGCCAGTGGGCGCAACCGACCGACAGCCGCGGTGCCGGCGGGCCCCATGGAGATTCCGCTTGTGAACACTTCGCGCGGCACGGCCTGCGCGACCCCGAAGCACTCGAACAAATTCGCCAGCGCGCCGGCTACTATCCGAGTTTGGTGGGGCCGGTGCCTGCGCGCTACCGTCGCATCATGCACGGCGACCGTTTCACGATAGGCGCCAACGAATGGCGAGTGATTGTGGGCTATGGCCATGCACCGGAACATGCGTCCCTTTATTGCGAAGCGCTAAATGTGTTGATTTCGGGGGACATGGTGCTGCCGCGTATCTCCACCAACGTGAGCGTCTTTAATTTCGAGCCCGAAGCGAACCCGCTGCCGCTCTATCTGAATTCGCTGGACGGCTACGCCGATCTGCCGGAAGACGCCCTGGTGCTGCCGTCGCACGGCAAGCCCTTCCGTGGCCTGCACGAGCGCATTGCCCAGCAACACGCTCATCATGACGAGCGGCTCCAGGAAGTGGTGGAAGCTTGTGCCGAACCTATGTCTGCATCAGATATCGTGCCGGTGCTATTCAAGCGCAAGCTCGATCTGCACCAGCTGACCTTCGCAATGGGCGAAGCCCTTGCCCACCTGCACGCGCTGTACTTCGAAGGCAAACTCACACGCAACCTGGGCAAGGACGGCGTCTATCGCTTTCAGCGCGTCTGAGTTGCCGGATTGCGAGTGAGCTCAGCGTTCAGAGGTCAAAAGCCGTAACGCCAGACCGATGAACACGACACCGGCGGCTCGATTCAGCCATAGCTGCACATTCGGAGAACGTTGCAGCCGCTCGCCCACTGAACCCGAAAACACTGCCAGAGCGCTGAACACCAAGAATGCGGCCAGCATGAACAGGACGCCTAGCATGAGCATTTGCAGGCCGAGCGAGCCGCGCGCGGGCGACGCAAATTGCGGCAGAAACGCCAGGAAGAAGATGGTGACCTTTGGGTTGGTCAGGCTCATGATGACACCCCGCCGGTAGAGCTGTGCGCCCGTTTGGCGGGGCGGGCGGGCGCCGTTGCCACTAACCTTACCCGCTCGCAGTGCGCCCCAGGCGAGGTAGAGCAAATAGGCGGCGCCGGCGAGTTTGACCACCAGGAAGGCGGTCTGCGAAGCGGCGAATACAGCCGCTAGACCCACGGAGACAGCCAGCGTGTGGCCCAACACGCCGGTACACAACCCCAACACCACCCACAGGCCCGCCGCCCGGCCCCACAGTATGGATTGTGTCAGTACGAACAGGTTGTCAGGCCCCGGTGAGAGCGCAAGGAGCACGGCAATGCCGAAGAATGAAGCAATGATTTCGGGTGGCAGCATGGTGAATCGTCCTGAGTTCAGCCACCATATAACGGTGGCGCTAATCGCACGATGATAAGCTTTCGCCACTTCCACGAAAATCCACTCGGCTTAATTTCTTGAAAGGGATAGGCAAATGGCAGCATCGAACCCTCAGCATCTTGACACCTTGCTACAGCATACCGGCCTGGCTGATTTTGACCCGACCACCGGCGCGGCGCCCGTTGCTCTACCTTCGGTGCGTACCAGCACTGTACGCTTCCGGGACCTGGATGCCCTGGATGCCGCCCATGCAGCGCGCGCTAAGGGGGAAAGGGTGGTCACTTATGGGCGGGCCGGCATGGAAACGCATGCCGCGCTGGAGCAGGTGTTTTGTCAGCTGGAAGGGGGTGAACGGGCGTTTCTGGCACCTTCTGGTATGGCGGCGATTACGTTGGCCGTCATGGCGCTGCTGGATGCCGGCGATCACGTGCTGATTGCAGATTGCTGCTACGGGCCGGTGCGCAACCTTGACAGCACGGTGTTGCGCCGTTTTGGCGTGTCGACAAGCTACTGTCCCGGAACGGTAGACGCCTTTGAGCAGCAACGCCGGCCGGAAACCCGCATGCTGTATGTCGAATCGCCGGGCTCGCTATTGTTTGAGATGCTGGACCTGCCCGCGCTGGCTGATTACGCAAAGCGCAACGATCTGCTGCTCGTCGTCGATAACACTTGGGGTTCAGGCTATATCTACCAGCCGCTTGCACTGGGCGCTGATGTCAGCGTGGTGGCGGGAACCAAATATGTGGGCGGCCACTCCGATCTCATGCTGGGGGCGGTGGTGCTTAAGGACGCAGAGCTGGCCAAGCGGGTGAGCGATAACCACTATGCTCTGGGTCTATCGGTCAGTGCCGATGACGCCTGGTTGGCCCTGCGCGGTGTGCGCACCCTACCGATACGCATGAAGGAAAGCGCGCGCAATGCACTGGCTGTCTGCGAATTCCTGGCCTCCCGACCCGAGGTGTCCCGCATCTACCATCCCGCCTGGCCACACGATCCCGGTCACGCGCTGTGGAAGCGCGACTGCACCGGGTCTAACGGCATGCTGGCGGTGTCTTTCAAGTTTGACACAGACTCCGCGCGCCGCTTTGTCAATGCGCTGCGCTTATTTGGTATTGGATATTCATGGGGTGGCTTCGAGAGCCTGGTCCAGCTGATAGACCCCTCGGCACTGAAAGGCCATAGCTACTGGCCGAATGACGGGCAGCCGGTCGTTCGCCTTCATGTCGGGTTGGAATCGGCCGAAGACCTGATCGCTGATATGGCGCAGGCGCTGGACGCTGCCGCCGCTTGAAGCTGAAGCGACAGCGTCACGGGCAAGAAGCTTAGTTGGCCGGCTGACCCGCCAGGATGCCATCCAGCAGTTTTTGCGCTTGGGTGATGGCACCTTCGTAGGTGCCGGTCATGGAGGGAGAGGTCACATAACGGCCTCCCACCGCCAGACTGGGCGTACCTTCTATGTTGTAGGTTTTGGCCAGCTCGTTAGCGCGCGCCACCTTATTGTTGATGCCGAAGGAATTGAAAGCGGCCTCGAACTGCTTGGGATCCACGCCTTGTGTTTCGACCCATTCAGCAATGGCCTTGTAGTTGTATATGCGTTTGCGCTCGCGGTGAATTGCCTGAAACACCTTGCTATGCAGGTCGAGGCGATCGAGCGCTTCCAGGCTGAAGTACAGCTTTTGCAAATCCGCCATGCCTGCGTTGAAGGCCACCGGCACGTGCTTTACCACCACGTTTTCAGGCAGCGACTGGGCCCAACGGGCCACCATGGGTTCCATAGTGGCGCAATGGGGGCAAGAATAAGCAAAGAACTCCAGGACTTCTACCTTGCCCGCGGTATCTGACGGCTGGGCAGGTTCGACCGTGACGTATCCGGGGCCGGTCTGAGCGTAGGCGGCGGGGGCGAATGCGATCCCGGCGCCCAGCGAGGCGACGGCAACAGTGCGTAGTATCAAAGACTTGAGCGACATGGTGGTTCGGCTTCCTGAGTTCAAATGAAGTAAGACTGTGGCGCGGGCGGCAGGTTCCCTGCGGGGCTCCTGCTACTGCCGCACCACCGACGTTTCGATTTTCTCCCCGCCCAGGCGGCTACGGGCCTTGTTCATTTCGTCCAGGCCGTTAAAGGGGCCCACACGCACCCGATGCAGCGTTGTGCCGTTGATGTTGGCGGCTTCCACCCTTGCGGACAGGCCTAGCATCAG
>JAJUGV010000009.1 GCA_029265795.1 Alcaligenaceae bacterium | reverse complement strand
GCCAAGGTTGTCTCCTCCACCCTCCTCCTTTGGTGGATTTTGCCCGAGATCTTACGGTCTCGGGCTTTTTTTTTGTGCGCCCGACCACATATTACGCAAGTGACGAGTGCAGGGCTCTAGCCCGATTGGAGGCAGCGAACTCCTCCATTTGGCGGCCTCCGCATCTCAATGCGGAGGACTATATTCTTTGTTGCACTTGTTTCACGCCCAACGGCCGGATTGTTACAAAAATATCCGACAATAGCATCGTATTCATCTGGATGGGGACTCTGTGACTTCGCCTCAATTCTGGGGTTCGTTTACCTGGCTCTATATTTGTGTTGTGGCCTTCATGGTTGGAGGCCTCATTGTGGCATCGGAGCGCTGGCACGGCGTCTTTACCGGCGACTCCGACTTGAAGAAACCGCAGGCCATGCATGCCCGGGCGGCACCGCGGGTCGGCGGCTTGGCCGTGGTGGCGGGTAGTCTGGCCGGATTGCTGGTGCTTGGGCCCAGCAATATGACGCTGACCTGGCTGTGGCCCGTGCTTTTTATTGCCGCTATGCCTGTGTTCGTTGCGGGGCTGCTTGAGGACATCACTAAGGATGTCGGCTCGGGCAAGCGTCTGATGGCGGCCTTCATCTCAGCAGCAATAGCATGGTGGTTCCTGGGTGGCGTCTCGCGTGTCGGCATCGGTTGGGCGGACTGGGTGCTGTCATATTGGCCCGTGTCCCTGGTGTTCACCATGGTGGCCGTTGGCGGCTGTACCCATGCCCTCAATATTGTCGATGGGATGAACGGTCTGGCCGGCATGATTGCGACCCTGATGGCGTTGTCGTTGTCTTTGGTTGCGCTGCAGGTACAGGACATCCCTATCTTTCTCATTTCTGCAGCGCTGGCGTCTGCGACGCTGGGCTTTCTGGTGTGGAATTTTCCGTTCGGGCGGGTGTTCCTGGGGGATGGCGGAGCCTATTTTCTGGGTTTCATGCTGGCGGAACTGGCAGTGCAATTGGTGGTGCGCAACCCCAGTGTTTCGCCTTTCTATGCGCTGGCCGTGCTGTTCTATCCCGTGTTTGAAACCATGTTCTCGATATGGCGCAGACGCTTCAAGCGTGGCGTCCCGGTAGATCAGCCCGATGCGCTGCATTTGCACCAACTAGTGTTTCGCCGCCTGGTTCGTGTGACATTTAGCCGTGATCGGCGTCATGCGGTTCCGGCGCTGTGCAATGCCATGACCTCGCCCTATCTATGGGTGCTGGCGCTGATTGGGCTGGTGCCCGCCACAATATGGTGGGATAACGCCTGGATACTCTGCGGCAGCATCATCGTGTTCTGTTGGGTCTATATCTGGCTGTATTCACGCCTGGTTTCATGGCGCAGGCCGTCGTGGCTGCTGCTGCCGTCGTTGGGTCGGGATTATCACCGCCGTCACTCCGGCAAACATTAAGGGGTACGCCGGGTTCGTATGCCGTCGGCCTGTTGGCCGGTTCTAATGGGTTACGCATAGCAAGGGAAAAAAATGATGCGATTTGAAGACGTGAAGCTGGCAGTGATTGGTCTGGGATACGTAGGCCTGCCGCTGGCGGTCGAATTCGGCAAGAAACGGCCGGTATTGGGCTTCGACATCAATAAGCGGCGCATCGAAGAATTGAAGCAAGGGCGCGATCATACGTTGGAAGTGGAACCCGAGGAGCTGGCGGCGGCGGTGCATCTGCGCTATTGCTCGGAAGCGGAGTCCTTGGCCGAGGCAAATGTCTATATCGTGACGGTGCCCACCCCGATCGATGAGTACAAGCAACCCGACCTCAGCCCTTTGAAGCGTGCCAGCGAAACGATCGGCAGGGTGCTCAAGCGTGGCGACATCGTTGTGTATGAGTCGACGGTATACCCCGGGGCGACCGAAGAAGTCTGCGTGCCTGTGCTGGAAAGTGTGTCCGGGCTGCGCTTCAATGAAGATTTCTATGCCGGTTACAGCCCCGAACGCATCAACCCTGGTGATAAGAAGCATCGGGTGACCACGATCCGTAAGGTAACTGCCGGCTCGACACCCGAAGCCGCAGATCTGATCGACCAGATCTACGCAGATATCATTGTTGCCGGTACGCACAAGGCGCCTTCCATCCGGGTGGCCGAGGCGGCAAAAGTCATCGAGAATACGCAGCGCGACGTCAATATCGCGCTTATCAATGAACTGGCGCTGATCTTCAATAAACTGGGTATCGATACCCAGGCGGTACTCGAGGCGGCCGGCACCAAATGGAATTTCCTTCCGTTCAGGCCTGGGCTGGTTGGTGGGCACTGTATCGGGGTCGACCCTTATTACCTGACGCACAAGGCGCAAAGCATCGGCTATCACCCCGAGATTATTCTGGCGGGCCGCCGGCTCAATGATGCGATGGGCGGCTACGTCGTCTCTCAGCTTATCAAGGCGATGACCAAGCGCTGCATACAGGTGCAGGGTTCAAGAGTTCTGGTGATGGGGCTGACATTCAAGGAAAACTGCCCCGACCTTCGCAATACGCGCGTTGTTGACATCGTTCGCGAGCTGGCAGAATACAACATCCACGTCGATGTTTACGATCCTTGGGTCGACACCGAAGAAGCAATGCAGGAATATGGCATCCGGCCCATCGATGCCCCCAAAGAAGGCGCTTACGACGGCATCGTTCTTGCCGTCGCCCACCAGCAGTTCGCCGAACTGGGCGCACAGAAGATCCGAGCCTTGGGCAAGCCGGAGCATGTGTTGTACGACCTCAAGTATGTCCTGTCGGCTGACGAGGCCGATCTGCGTCTGTAATCCAGGAAACGAATGACTCTGAATGCGAATCAAAGTGCCGGCGCCGGCACGGCTTTGTCAGAATTGATGCAAGCGCTTCGGGCACGGCCGCGCCGCTGGCTCGTGACCGGCTGCGCGGGGTTCATCGGCTCGAACCTTCTAGAAGCCCTTTTGGCGGCCGGCCAGGAGGTCGTGGGGCTGGACAATTTTGCTACCGGCCATCGGCACAATCTGGACGAAGTACAGCGCAACGTCGGCGCAGAAGCCTGGGCCCGCTTCCGCTTTATCGAAGGCGATATTCGTGACATGAATGTGTGCCACGAGGCGGCACAAGGCGTAGATTATGTGCTGCATCAGGCCGCACTCGGCTCTGTGCCGCGGTCACTGGAAGACCCGATCACCACCAACGATGTCAATATCGGCGGTTTCCTCAAAATGCTGGTCGCAGCTCGCGATGCCAAGGTGCGTTCGTTTGTGTACGCGGCGTCCAGCTCCACTTATGGCGATCACCCCGGCCTTCCAAAAGTCGAAGACCGTATCGGCAGGCCGTTGTCCCCCTATGCGGTCACGAAATACGTAGACGAACTGTATGCTGATGTCTTCACGAGAGCCTATGGTGTGCCAAGCGTCGGCCTGCGTTATTTCAACGTCTTCGGTCGGCGTCAGGATCCCAATGGTGCTTACGCTGCCGTGATTCCCCGCTGGATCGCTGCGATGATTCAAGGCAAAGAAGTGGTCATCAACGGCGACGGCGAAACCAGCCGTGATTTCTGCTATATCGAGAACGTCGTGCAGGCCAACTTGCTGGCAGCGCTTGCGAGTGAGGACGGTCTCAACCAGGTCTATAACGTTGCCTACGGCGGCCGTACCACCCTGAATGAACTATTCTCATTCCTGGTTTCGGCGCTTGGCGACCTGGGGATTGAGTATGAACTATCGCCGCGATACGGCGATTTCCGGGCGGGCGACGTGCGCCATTCCCAGGCAGATATCGGCAAGGCGGCCGCGCTTTTGGGCTATGCGCCTCAACACGATATCCAGGCCGGCCTGAAAGAAGCCATGCCCTGGTACGTGCAATTCCTGCGTTAAGCATGGGCCTGGGACGTTGAGATACCTGAAATCCCGCTACTCCAGGCTGCACTCCGATCATCGGCGCATCTTTTCCGGCGCATTCCGGGTCGCTGTCTTTCTCTTACTGGGGAAGGCCGCGGGCGCTCTGAAGGAGATGGCGGTCGCCTACCGCTACGGCGTCAGTGAGGTGGTGGATGCCTACCAGTTCACCATGACCCTGGCGAACTGGCTGCCCGTCACCCTGGTCGGTGTGTTGTCGGTCGTACTGATTCCCGTATTAGTGCACTCGCGCGAAGATCAAGCCGGGAAGCGGCGGCGATTTTTAGCCGAGCTGCACGGCTGGGTGATTGTGACGGGCGTGGTCCTGGCGGTGGCCATCTACGTAGCTTGGCCATGGGTGCTTGAATGGGCGGGTGCTGGGCTGGATGCCGATACCCGGCGCATGAGCGCGCAACTCACCCTGGCCTTCGCTCCTGCTGCGTTACTCACGTTGCTCACCGGCTTGAGCGCGGCCCGGCTGCGCGCGCGAGAACGCTATATCAATACGTTGCTCGATAGTGTGCCGGCGGTGGTCATTCTGATTTGGGTGTTGCTGGCGGCTACCGCACCGGGGGTCGGACCCCTGCTATGGGGGACACTGGTCGGTTATGTCATTCAGTCGATTTGGCTGTTGCGGCTGGCAAACCAGGCTGACGGTCGTGTGGGCCGTCCCGTGCTGGGCTTTACTGCCGAATACTGGCCTGACCTGGTGAAAGCCGCGGGTGTGATGCTCATCGGGCAGGTTGCCATGAGTTTCGTGGGGCCGATAGATCAATATACGGCTGCCAACCTCGGCGGCAATGCCAATGCCACCCTCGGTTATGCTGCGCGCCTGTTATCGCTGTTGCTGGGACTCGGTGCAGCGTCGGTGGGGCGGGCGGCGCTTCCGGTGTTGGCGGATGTGCAGCGCCGCGGCGAAGCACAGCGGGCCCGCCGCCTGGCACTGAAATGGTCGGTGCTGATGCTGCTGGCGGGGGCGGTAGTAACGGTGGTGGGTTGGTGGCTTGCGCCTTGGATGGTGAGCCTGTTGTTCGAGCGGGGCGCCTTCACCGCGGATGATACGCTGCGGGTTGCAGAAGTCATGCGCTGGGGGCTGCTGCAGATGCCCTTCTATTTTGGTGTGCTGGTGCTGGTGCAGTTGCTCGCCAGCCAGAATCGCTATCGCATTATGGCGGGTATTGCCGTTGCCAACTTCATGCTGAAAGCAGTGATGAATCAAGTATTGGCGCCAACGATGGGCGTCAACGGCATTATGCTGGCGACCAGTCTCATGTACGCGCTTTCCTTTGTATGTTATGCGACCGTGGCATTGCGTCAGCCCTCACCGCCGACGCCGGCCTCGGCTTGAAAGTCTTGCAGGTAAAAAGTGATTAACGCAGTTCAACAAGCCCATTTGATGATTGTGATTCATTCGCTTGGCGGTGGCGGGGCAGAACGGGTAGCGGTCGACATGTGCGAGTACTGGGTCAGCCAGGGCTGCCGCGTGACACTCGTGACGCTGAGCGGTGCCGAGGCCGACGTATATCCGGTGCCGCACGCTGTGGATCGGCATGCATTGAATCTCGCGGGCGAAAGTAAGGGCAGCCTGGGTGCTTTGTTCGCAAATGCCCGACGCGTTCTGGCTTTACGCAGGCTGATTGCCAAGCTGAGGCCACAGGTAGTGTTGGGCATGATGACGACTTCATCTGTCTTGGCGGTTGCCGCAGCACAGCGCTTGCCGTGCCGCGTCATCGCTACCGAGCACACGCACCCGCCATCTCAGTCGCTCCCCCCGGTCTGGCAGCGCTTGCGCCGCTGGGCATATCCTCGGGCGCATGCCGTGGTGGCGCTGACTTCTGGTACGGCTGCCTGGATAGAAGAAAACGTACCGGGTACGCAGGTCAGCGTCATTCCCAATTCTGTGCGCTGGCCGTTGGAAGTGGGTGATCCGGCGGTGGCCCCACCGGCTCGCGATGGGCGATACCGGCTGCTTGCAGTCGGGCGGCTGCATCGCCTCAAAGGGTTCGACATCTTGCTAAGTGCATACGCTCAGATAGCAGGCTATTTTCCAGACTGGGATCTGGTGATTCTTGGAGAAGGCGCTGAGCGGGAAGCTCTTGAGCTGCAGATTGAAGAATATCAGCTGCAAGAGCGTGTCAGTTTGCCCGGACGGGTCGGGAACCTGGCCGACTGGTATCAGGATTCCGACCTCTATGTGTTGAGCTCCAGGGTTGAAGGCTTATCCAATACCCTGATCGAAGCGATGGCAAGCGGATTGCCTGTTGTGGCGTTCGACTGCGAAACAGGTCCGCGGGAAGTCGTTCGCGATGGGATTGATGGGGTGCTGGTGCGCCCGGCAGAAGACCACGAGGCGCTGGCTGCACATCTCGCAGATCTGATGGCTCGACCAGAGCGGCGAGCGGCGTTGGCCCGGCGTGCTGTCGATGTCCGCGATCGTTTCGGCACCGCACGCGTGATGACACTTTGGAATCATTTGTTCGGGTTTCGTTGATTTCAGCTGCCGGCCAGGAGGGCGCTGCAGGTCATGAACATACTTTTCTTTGTCAGTTCCATGCACGCGGGCGGTGCCGAGCGGGTGGCGGCGACCCTTAGCCGGGGCTGGGTGCAGCACGGTCACCGGGTGACATTGGTGCCCACCTATACCGGCAAGGGTACGCTCTTCTACGAGCTGGATCCGCGCGTTCGCGTACTTTGGTTGGCAGATCGACTTGGGCAGGCAGGCTCCAGCAAACTTGCGCCGCTCGTAAAACTTCGGGCGTTGCGCCGCCTTATTAAAGAAGAGCGTCCTGACGTCATGGTGTCCTTTCTCACCAATGTGAACGTAATGGTGCTGATGGCCGCGTGTGGGCTTGACGTGCCATTGATTGTTTGTGAGCGCACCAACCCGGCGGTCAGCACGAGTGCCGGTCGCGTGTTGCAACGCCTACGCAGGTGGCTTTATCCGCACGCGGCGGCGGTGACGGTGCAGGCGAAGGCCAGTCTGGCACCCATGATGCAGCGGGTGCCGCGCATAAAGCGCTTGGCGGTGGTGCCGAATCCGTTGCCGCCGGACCTGCCGTCTCCACGTCCATGGGAAGAAGAGCCCCCCTCGGCCGACGACGTAGTCATCGAGACCGGCAGCGGGGCTCGCCGCCGCTTAGTCGCCATGGGTCGCCTAGTGCCGTCCAAACGCTTCACCGGCCTGATCTCGATATTCGCTCGGCTGGCAACGCGATTTCCTGACTGGGATCTGGTCATTTGGGGCGAAGGGCCGCTGCGCAATGAACTGGAAGTGCAGGTTGCGCAGACGGGCCTGGTGGAACGCGTCCTTTTGCCGGGGCGCACCGCGACGCCATGGGATGAGTTGCTGAAAGCGGACCTCTTCGTGCTGACTTCCGAAGTTGAAGGTTTTCCCAACGCGCTGCTCGAGGCGATGGCCCTGGGCCTGCCCTGCGTCACGGTCGACTGCCCCAGCGGCCCCAGCGAGATCAGTCGCGGCGGACGCGACGCCCTGTTGGTTCCGTTGAACGACGAAGCCGCGTTGGAACACGCCCTGGCCAGCCTCATGGAATCACCCCAAGAGCGATCCAGGCTCGCCCGCCAAGGCGCGCGCAGCGTGCGCGAACGATTCGGCCTAGAACAAGTCATCGCCCACTGGGACACCCTATTCGACCAAGTCACCAAAACTGGGGTCAGACCCCGGTTTAATTCAAAAACTGGGGTCTGACCCCAGTTTTGCGGGATGCAGGAATGATGCGCAGGTTACATGTGGTTCACGTGATTTCGGGGTTGGGGCAGGGGGGAGCCGAGACGGTGTTGCATCGGCTGGTGAGTGCGCCTGGGCAGCAGGCCGTTCATACTGTGATTTCGCTGAGCGACGAAGGGGTGTTTGGCCCACGCCTGCGCGAGGCGGGGGTGGCGGTGCATGCGCTGAACATGAAGGCTTCGCCGTTGAAGGCGGCGCAGGGTCTTTGGAAACTCTTCCGGCTGCTACGGCAGCTGAACCCGGATGTGGTGCAGACTTGGATGTATCACGCCGACCTTTTGGGCGGCCTGGTGGCGCGTCTGGCGGGCATACGCGCAGTGGCGTGGGGCATACGGAATTCCGGGGCGGATCTCCGCCATGGCAGCCGCAGTGCGCGCGGTGTTGCATGGCTGTGTGCGCGATTGTCTCGCTGGGTACCGGGAGTCATTGTTGCGTGCGCTGATGAAGCCGCTCGTCGACATCGCGAGTGGGGGTACGACCCCGACCGGATGCTGGTGATTCCGAATGGCTACGACATGGCCGCTTGGAAGGCGGATGCCCTGGCGAGAAGTCAGTTGCGCTCAGAGTGGGGTATTGGAGAAAATGCGCCGGTGATCGGCAGTGTGGCACGCTGGAACCCGCTGAAGGATCACGAGAATCTACTGCAGGCCTTGGCCCTGCTCATTAAACAGCAGCCGGAATTGCACTGTGTGCTGGTGGGGGAAGGGCTGGACGCCTCGAACGCGGAGTTAATGGCGCTACTGCGACGCCATGGGCTGCAGCAGCATGTTGTGCTGCTTGGACGCCGAGACGATGTGCCGAAGGTTTTGGCCGCCCTCGACGTATACGTATTATCCAGTCGGGCCGAAGGCTTTCCGAATGTCGTGGCGGAAGCGATGGCTACGGGTGTGCCCTGCGTGGTGACTGATGTCGGCGATGCCGCCCGGATTGTGGGTGAATGCGGGTGGGTCGTACCGCCACGAAACGCCCCTGCCCTGGCCGAAGCGATAGGCGAAGCGATTGCCTTGCTGGGCTCGGTTGAAGGTAAAGAAGATTACGCCATGCGCGCTGCGCAGGGACGGCAACGGGTGGAACTGGCTTATGGCCTGGAAACCATGCGCGTGCGTTACGAAACGGTCTGGTCGCGTCTCGCGGCGGACTATCCTTCTCGGTCTAGCGGCGCCATAACAGCGGCCGCACCAATTGCTGCGTCGCAGCAAAAAACGGTAACGGGACACCGCTTGCTTTTCGTGGTCAACAACCCGGCGTTTTTCCTCTCACACCGTGTACCGATTGCACTGGCGGCCCGTGATGCCGGCTACGAAGTGCATGTGGCCACTATGGATGGCCCCACGGTACCCATCATTCGCGAACACGGATTTACCCATCATGTGATTCCGATGAATCGCAGCGGCCGCCACCCTTTGGAGGAACTGCGCAGTCTAGCGGCGATGTGGCGCCTGTTTCATCAGCTCAAGCCGGATTTGGTACACGCCGTGACCATTAAGCCTGTGCTCTACGGAGGCATCGCCGCGCGCTTTGCCCGCGTACCCGCTTATGTCGCGGCAGTTTCGGGCCTGGGCTTCATCTTCACCCGCCGCGTGGACAGCTTTGACCCTTTGCGCACTGCTGCTACGGTGCTGTACCGGCTGGCGTTAGGGCACCGCAACAGTCGTGTAGTGTTTCAGAATCGTAGCGACCGCCACGAATTACGACGCGCTCGCGTCGTATTGCCCGGGCAAGCGGTGCTGATACGAGGATCCGGTGTAGACCTGCACGCCTATTCGCCCGTGCCGGAGCCGGAAGGCGCGCCGGTTGCCATCATGGTGGCACGGTTGCTGACGGATAAAGGCGTGCGCGAGTTCGTCGAAGCCGCGCGTTTGACGGCGGGGCATCCCAGCGGGCTGCGTTGGGTGCTGGTGGGAGCGCCCGATCCCGGGAATCCCGCCAGCATTACCGACGAGGAATTTCAGCAGTGGCAGGGTGAAGGCGTTGTGCAGTGCATGGGCGAGCGCGAGGACATAGCGGAGCTCTACCAGAATTCGCACATCGCGGTGCTACCTTCCTACCGTGAAGGCTTGCCCCGTTCGCTTGTAGAGGCGGCTGCTTGCGGACGGCCTGTGGTCACCACCGATGTACCAGGATGCCGTGACGCCGTAGAACCCGGCGTCACCGGCCTGCTGGTCCCAGTACGCGACGCCCGGGCATTGGCAGACGCCGTGGTGAGTTTGGCGTCAGACGCGCCGCGCCGCCGTGCCATGGGCGCTGCGGGGCGACGGCTGGCGGAGGAAGCATTCGATATAGAAAAAGTGGTGAAGGCTCATTTGGCCATCTACGCGCAACTGTTAGACGATGCGCCGTCAAAACGGTAGAGCGATATCCGGTTTCAGCTGGGTTAAGGCCTGACGAAACTCTTGTTTGATGCGCTCCAAGGCAGCTTCACTTTCCGCCTCGAAGCGCAGCACGATGACCGGGGTGGTGTTCGAAGGCCGTGCGAGGCCGAAGCCGTCAGGGTATTCGGCGCGCACCCCATCAATGGTGATCAACTCGTCGGCGGTAGGGAAGCGGCCTTCTTTCTGCAAGATGGCGATCAGTTCATGAGGTTCGCCTTCCTGCATTTCTATTTTGAGTTCCGGCGTGGAGATGTCTTGCGGCAAGGCTTCTAATACCGCTGAAGGATCATCGTGTCGTGACAGGATCTCGAGCAAGCGAGCGCCGGTATAGAGGCCGTCATCGAAGCCGAACCAGCGCTCTTTGAAGAAGATGTGGCCGCTCATTTCGCCGGCCAGAGGCGCGCCGGTTTCTGCCAGTTTGGCCTTGATTAGGGAGTGACCCGTCTGCCACATTAATGGTGTGCCTCCGGCGGCCCGCACCGAGCGAGCCACGTGACGACTGCATTTGACGTCGAAAATGATAGTGGCACCCGGCTCGCGCGACAGGACATCCTGGGCACAGAGAATAAGCTGCCGGTCCGGCCAGATGATTTGCCCCGAACGGGTCACCACACCGACGCGATCGGCATCACCGTCAAAGGCCAGCCCCAGTTCGCAATCGGTCGTCATGACGTGGCGGATAAGGTCCTGTAGGTTTTTCGGGTCCGCCGGGTCAGGATGGTGATTGGGGAAACTGCCGTCTACGTCGCAATACAAGGTATCGACCTCACAGCCGATGGCGCGGAACAGTTGTTCAGCCAGCACCCCGCCAACACCGTTACCGCAGTCCAGCGCCACTTTCATCGGGCGTTGCAGCTTAAGGTCTCCCGCGATGCGCTCAATGTATTCGGGTACTACATCGCGTTTCCGGCGTCTGCCGGGTTCGGCAGCGGTCGGCGGCAGTGTGGCGAGCTTCTCCATCAAACCCTGAAGCGCCTGGATATCCGGCCCGTACAGGGTACGCCCGGCCATCATCATCTTAAAGCCGTTGTAGTCAGGGGGATTATGACTGCCGGTAATCGCCACGCCTGACCCACTGCCATGTGCATAAGCAGTGAAGTACACAAGCGGCGTAGGAACCATGCCGATGTCAACGGTATCCACACCCTCTAGGTTTACCCCTTCGTGAAGCGCATCCGCCAGGTCGGGACTGCTCAGTCTTCCATCAAAACCAATCACCAGCTCCAGCACATTCTGCTCGCGCGCCTGTATGGCCAGTGCTCGGCCAAGCAATCGGGCGAAATCTGGATTGAGCTGAGCGGGGACGATGCCGCGGATGTCATAAGCCTTGAAAACGGCGGAAGGCAAAGATGTGGTCACGAGTAGAGTCCTGTGTGATCGGAGCGATGAATCTGCATGGCGCATGCCTGAAGCGGGCTGCCGGCAGCGACATGGGACGGTGGCGCGGCCATGATATCGTGCCCCGCATTGCGATGCCAGTCGCCGTATCGGTTCGGCCAATTGGCTAGCGTGTCGTAGGTATGGCGCCAGGCGGAGGAAGTTTGCGCCGCTTGCGCTACTGCGGCTGTTTAAGCACGCGGCGGTCCATCCATTGGTGCAATATTTCCACAGTGTTCAACAGGCTGATGTCGCGCTCTGGAAATGCCACACATTGGACGCCAAGCGGCAGCCCGTCATCGGTCTGCGAAATGGGCAGGTGGATGCTGGGCCAACCCAGCAGCGACCATGTTCTATTGAAGACTGAAGAGCCCGTGCTGGCGTGGCCGGCAGGGGCGGGTCCCGGCGCGCTGGGGGTAAGAATGAGATCGAAGTCGGACAGTAGGTCGCCCCAGGCCGACTGGAGGTGCCGGCGCAGGTTCGTCAGACGAGCGTATTCCTTGGGGGGAATCGACAGCCCTCGTTCTATGAGGGCGCGTGTCTGATCGCGTAAGGCCGAAGCCTCGCCCTGTAGTACGGGAAGCAGGCCGCGCGCTAATTCGTAATCCATAATGCCCGCGTGTACGGCCAGGCTTTTTTCGAAGAGCTCGCCGGTGTCGAGCCATTGAAGGCGGCAGCCGCGCGACGCTAGATCGTCGGCTGCTTGCTTGAGAACCTCTAAGGCGGCGCCGCTCAGTGTGCCGACATCACTTGCAGGTAATACAGCTACTCGCAGCCGACCGGCTGCATCGCTCGTCAGGCCTGAATCGGCGGACTCTTCGGTGGACATGGCCATGAACACGTCGGCGACTTGCCGCGCCAGAGTCACGTCTCGAGTAAACCAGCCAATAGTGTCGAGTGAATCGCACAGCACCCGCATGCCGGTGCGCGGTACACGCCCGAAGCTGGGCTTGAATCCCACTACGCCATTGAAGGCGGCCGGGCGGATGATGGAGCCGCCGGTTTGCGTACCGAGGGCCAAAGGCACCATGCCCGCTGCGACGGCGGCGGCGGACCCGCTGGAAGAGCCGCCGGGCGTGTGAGTCGGCCTCCAGGGGTTGCGAGTGGGACCCGGCGCCACCGCGGCGAATTCCGCCGTCACCGTTTTGCCTATGGGGATGGCACCGGCAGCGCGCAGCATGGCGACACAGGAAGCGTCGAATCGAGCCGGCTGAACGTTTGACAGCGCAGCCCCGTGGCGCGTGGGCAGGCCTTGCACGTCCATCACGTCTTTCACGCCGAAAAAAACGTTCGCTAGCGGCCCGGGCATGTGACCCGGGACCGGCTGCATAGGGTTTTGCGACGTCAGACAGGCCCAGGCACAGACCTGCCGATCACGTTGAGCGATTTCCTCGATTGCAGCTGCTGTGTCGTTCATGTTGCGCGTTCGCCTGGCTTATTGCACGGTGATGCCCTGTGCCTTAATCAGTTCGCCCCAAAGCTTGGATTCAGAGCGGATAAAGGCTTCGAACTCTTCCGGCGTGCCCCCGGCTACGTTGGCTCCCTGCGATTCCACGATCTTGCGATACGACTCATCTTGCAGGGCCTCGTTCACAGCCTTGTTCAGCTTCTGGAGTACGTCATCGGGGATACCGGCGGGCGCCACGACACCGAACCAGTTGGATCCCACAAGGTCTATGCCCAATTCCTTGAAGGTGGGTACGTCAGGCAGTGCGGAAATGCGCTCTTCAGTGGAAATTGCCAGCGCCCGCAGACGCGGTGTATCGGCTTTGAGGTGCGGGATGAACAGACTGGCCAGCTCCAGGTACATGTCCACGTTGCCGCCGATCAGGTCATTGACGGCGGGTGCTCCTCCCCGATAGGGGACGTGGACGGCCGAGAAATCGGCGCGTTGCTTGAACAGCTCGGAAATCAGGTGGGAGGCACCACCGGCGCCTGTAGAGGCGTAGTTGAGCTTATCGGGATTCGCGCGGGCATCTTCCAGCAGTTCTTGAGCGGACTGATACGGGGAGTCGGCATTCACGCCCAGCACCATGCCACCGCGCTCGATTAATGCGATGGGCTGGATATCTTTTTCCGGGTCGAAGGGCAAAGTGTCGCCGTAGAGGGACTTATTAATGGCCATGGGTGCGAAGTTACCCAGACCGATGGTGTAGCCATCCGGCTTGGCGCGGGCAATTTGCGAGGTGCCGATATTCCCGCTGGCACCCGGACGGTTTTCGACCACAACGGTGACACCCAGACTCTGCGACATGTGCTGGGCCAGTTGACGGGAGCGCGTGTCAGAACTGCCGCCGGCTGCGTAGGGCACGATGAAGGTGATGGGCTGCGAGGGGTAATTCGCCTGGGCGGCAGCGACCGCGGGAATGGCGAGAGCGACGGCGGATAACGCCGTAACGATAGTCTTCCTGCTGATCTTTAACATTGTCTTCCTCTCTTCGGTGTATGACATCGGATAGCGGCAGGCAGGGGAATCCATCAGGCCACCGCACTGAGCCATCATAGGAAGACCAGATTAGGTTGTCTAATTCGATTTAATATCGTAATTAATAGGTTGAACGACTTAATTGGATAAGAGGCAGATATGCTGGACGCGCGCTTGCTGAAGTGCTTTGCTATGGTCGCCGAAGAGCTGCACTTCGGTCGTGCAGCAGAACGGCTGCACATGACTCAACCACCATTGAGTCAGAATATCCGCAAGCTGGAAGCCATACTGGAAGTTCCTTTGCTGGTTCGCAATACGCGTTCCGTCAGACTGACCGCCGCCGGCGAAGAGTTGAAGCGACGGATTGCCATTCTGGAGCGTGAAATGGCGGCAACCCGGCTGGCGGTTCGGCGCGTCCATCATGGTGAACAAGGGCATCTAAGCATCGGCCTGACGCCCAGTGCCGCGTATTCGGCGTTTTCGTCGTGCTTGTACCGGTTCCGGCAGACCTACCCCGATGTGTTCGTTGAAGTGTCTGAAATGAATTCCAGCGAGATGCCCGACGCACTTCGTAACGGGCGTCTGGACATGGCTCTGATGAGGCCCCCGTTCGCAGACCACGATTTGCAACCGGAACGTGTGCTGGCGGAGCCTCTGGTCTTTGCGGTACGCAAGGATCATCGATTCGCCCGTATCCATGTCGGTGGGCTCTCGCTAGAGCAGGCGCTTCAGTACGAACTGATCGGCTATTCCCGACAAACATCGCAATACTTCAGCGAAATCATGCAACGCCTGGCGCGACACGCAGGCGTGTTGCCTAACATCGTTCACGAAAGCATGATTCCCACGGTCCTCGCGCTGGTGGAGGCAGGCATTGCGGCAGCGATTGTGCCTGCGAATCTTGGCCGTGCCCGTCCCGACACGCTGGCCTACTTGCCTCTGCATGGCTGCGAGGGGATAGAAGCCGAACTATTGCTGGCGCGCGCGCCGGGTCAGCAAAATATCGCCGTCGACAATTTCCTGCACATCATGAGGCTGTGGGGCGAGCGGCAGAGCGAGGGCTAAAATCGGGCGCAACACTATCAACCCGTCAGTATCAGGATTTCCACATGGGTCATCTAGAAGAGCTTGCGCAGTTGCTGGGTCCGCAGCACCTGCTTACTGGAACCGAAGCCGAGACGTACTTGCAGGACTGGCGGGGGCGATATCGCGGCAATGCCCTCGCGGTGGCTCGCCCCGGTTCAACTAAAGAGCTCGCCGCGGTAGTGAAATGGTGTGTGGCCCACGGGGTGCCTATGGTGCCGCAGGGCGGTAATACCGGCTTGTGCGGTGGTGCCACCCCCGACGTTTCGGGTGCGGCCTTGCTGATCTCCACGGCGCGCATGAATGCTATTCGCCATATTGATACCGAGAACGACACCATGGTTGTCGAGGCGGGCTGCATCCTGCAGGCGGTGCAACAGGCGGCGCGAGAGGCCGGTCGTCTCTTCCCGCTGAGTCTGGCGGCGGAAGGCAGTTGCACCATAGGAGGAAACCTGGCTACCAACGCCGGCGGGACCCAGGTGCTACGTTATGGCAATGCGCGCGAGCTGGTGTTGGGCCTGGAGGTGGTGACGCCACAGGGGGAAATCTGGAACGGATTGCGCGGTCTGCGCAAGGACAACACCGGATACGACCTACGAAACCTTTATATCGGCAGTGAAGGCACATTGGGCATCATAACGGCCGCCACACTGAAACTCTTTCCCTTGCCGGTGGCGCAATGCACGGCGATGCTTGCGCTCGAGTCCATTGAAAAGGCCGTGGCGGTATTGTCTGCTGCGCGCAGTGGATTCGCAGCGGCGCTGACCGGGTTCGAGCTTATCGGCGCCAATTGCCTGCATGCTGTGGTGCAATGTTTTCCCGATCAGCGAATTCCTTTTTCAGCGGACTCCGCTGCGGCTCCGTGGTTTGCCGTGCTGGAACTCTCTGATAGCGAAAGCGAAGCGCACGCCCGCGAGCGTTTTGAGAGCGTGATTGGCGACTGCCTGGAACAGGGCCTGATCCTGGATGCCGTCATTGCCGAGAACGTGGCTCAGAGTCGTGCGCTATGGCATCTACGCGAAAGCATACCGCTGGCCGAAAAGGCCTTGGGCAAGAGCGTAAAGCACGATATCTCTATATCGGCCTCGCGCATGGCCGAATTCGTTGACACCACGAACGCCGCCTTGCAGCAGCACTTTCCGGGTGTCGAGCACGTGATATTCGGCCACCTCGGTGATGGCAACCTTCATTACAACGTGGCTCCGGGCACGGCATACACCGAAGAAGCACTGTTGGAGCGTCAAAGCCAGATCCACGAGCTGGTGCACGACCGCGTACACGCATTTCAGGGGTCTATCAGCGCGGAGCACGGCATCGGGCAGCTCAAACGCGATTACCTGCCACGCTACAAAGACCCCGTCGAACTCGCCCTCATGCGGCGCATCAAAGCCTCACTCGACCCCGCCGGCCTCATGAACCCCGGAAAAATGCTTTAACCGGGGTCTGACCCCACTTTTCAGATAGCGGGAAGGACTGTGCCTGCGCATTCGCCCAGGCTGATGGTGGGGTAGCCGGATTTGCTGCAGCGGGCGCGCAGGATGATTTCGTCGTGATCTTCCAAGAAAGTACGCTGTTCACCCCAGGGCAGGGTAATAGGCCGCTGGCCGTTGGTGGTGAGTTCCAGCAGGGAAGCCTGTGCGCCTTCGGCCGGGCCGGACAGTGTGCCGGTACCCAGCATGTCACCGGGCTGAAGCATGCAGCCGTTCACCGTATGGTGGGCGAGCAGCTGCGCAACGCTCCAGTAAGCGTCGCGGAAGTTGCTGGTGGACAGGCGGGCAGGTTCGACACCCTGACGGCGCGATTGTTCCGTGGTCATCAGCACTTCGAGTTCGACGCCAAAGGCGCCGGCGGCACTGTTGGCTTCGGAGTGGAGATAAGGCAGGGGTTGCGGATCGCCTTCCGGGCGTTTGAACGGCTCGCGGAACGGCGCTAAGGCCTCTAGCGTGACGATCCACGGAGAAATCGTGCTGGCGAAGTTCTTGGATAAAAACGGCCCAAGCGGCTGGTATTCCCAGGCCTGAATATCGCGGGCCGACCAATCGTTCAGAAGGCACAGCCCAAATACATGGGATTCGGCGTCATCAATATCGATGCGTTGACCCTGTGCGTTCCCTGTTCCTACAAAGATGCCTAGTTCGAGCTCGTAATCCAGCCTCTGGCACGGACCGAAATTCGGTGCAGCACCTTCGCCGGCGGGGCGCGTCTGACCGACGGGCCGCGGGAAGGTCTGGCCCGATACCCCGATGGTAGAGGCGCGACCGTGATAACCAATCGGCACCCATTTGTAATTAGGCAGTAGCGGGTTATCGGGGCGGAATTGCTTGCCCACGGCTGTGGCGTGGTGGATGGAGATATAGAAATCGGTGTAGTCGCCGATCTGCGCGGGCACATCATGCTCGACAGCGGAGCGCTCAACGAGTAAGGGCTCCAGCGTGGCCTGCAGTGACGACCCTTGCCTGAGCGCGCGGGACAACTCTAAGCGCAGCGCCGACCAGTGGGTGCTACCAAGAGCCATCAGTGTATTCAGCTTGCCTGCCTTGCACGCTTCCAACGCTTCTGCAGCTTTACCGCTCCATGGTTGCAACCCTGCCAGCGTGGTGAGATCGAGCACCTTGTTGCCGATGGCGACTCCGATTCGGAATGGCTCGCTACTGCCCTTCTCGCGAAAGACGCCATAGGGCAGATTCTGGATCGGAAAGCCGTTATCGGCTTCGTTGGCGGAACTCACCCAGCTTTTGAGGGAGGGATCGTGCGTTTCATTCAGATGGGACATGTACTCGGATTCCTGCTTCGCAGTAGTCAGTCGATAAGAGGTGGGCGGCAATGCCACCCAAGAGTGTGGGAACGGACGCGGCAGTTGGTGGACTGCCGCGATTTATACGATGAAGTGAGCTTGGGATAAATGCAGCTCAGGCTTCTGCCATCACCGAGCGGCGTGCTTCCTCAAGGGCCTGGGATATGACATCCAGGTCGCCAATATGGTTGGACAGCAGCAATACCAGAGCGGCGTTCATCGCGTTGCTTTCATTCGTGCTGAGATCACGATGGGCGTTGATGAGGCGCTCGTAGAACTCATCAGGAACATTGAAATTGCACTGTGTGTTCAGTTGTGACATGACGGTACCTCTTGGTGGGTGCTGGTGGCGCGAAGCAGGGCTTGCCTGATTCTTACGATGTCGACGTTGCGCCAGCGCGCTGCAATGTGCTGGTCGGGCCGAATCAGATAGCAGGCGCCGCCTCGCACGTCATAGCGGCCGGCCAGGATCGAATCCTGATCCACCACGTATTCAATGCCCGTAGCAGCAATGTCTCCTTCCAGCTCGGGCGAAACAACGAGAATACAGCGTACTGGCAACGATTGGAAATCAGGGTTCGCCATCTGTTGCAAGCTGGCGGCATCGGGCAGGCTGTCTTTGCAGAACACTGCAATCACGAAATTCTTGCCCAGTTGGCTGAGCCACCACGTGGTGTGGCCGTCTCGGCTGACCGGGCCGTCCGGAGCCACGCCGCCGACCGGCAGCGTCGCTGTGAACTCGTCGACGTCCGGCGTGTTGAGAGAGGATTCCGTATAGAAGGTGGCTTCTGATAAGCGGCCACTGTTCACCAACCGGCGTGCAAAGTCGTGTTGTTTCGCCAGGCGTAAGACGGTGTTGCGGAACAACAGGCTGGTCTCACTTTTGGGTGTGATGAAGTCGGTCGACCGAGTAGAATTGAGAATGTTTTCGTCGGCGGCTGCCTGACGTTCCTCACAATAGGTATCCAGCAAGGCGTCCGGCGCGCGGCCGCGCATGACCAGATCTAGTTTCCATGCGAGGTTGTCGATATCCTGCACTCCACTGTTAGCGCCACGAGCACCGAATGGCGAGACACGATGCGCGGCGTCACCGGCGAAGAACACTCGTCCGTGTCGGAAGCTGTCCATGCGTTCACAGGCAAAGGTATAGACACTGACCCATTCCAGTTGAACATCTACGTCTTTACCGAGCAGCGCCTTAATGCGAGGTAGGACTTTTTCAGGCTTCACCTCTTCAGCGGGGTCAGCGTCCCAGCCCAGTTGGAAGTCGATGCGCCAGACGTTGTCAGGCTGGCTGTGCAGCAAGACGGATTGATTCGGGTGGAAGGGCGGATCGAACCAGAACCAACGCTCTTCCGGGAAGTCAGCTTCCAATTTGACGTCGGCAATCAGAAAGCGGTCGCGGAAGATCTGGCCGTGCGCTTCCTGCCCCAGCATTTTGCGCACAGGTGAGCGCGCCCCGTCACAGGCGATCAGCCAGTCGGTCGAAATGGAATAGGGTCCATCGGGAGTATCCACCGTTAGAGTCACTTGGGAATTGGCCGGCTGGACTTCCACTACGCGGTTGCGCCAACGGATCTCGATGTTGGGGTCGGCCTCGCACTTTTCGTAGAGATAGCCTTCGCAGTAATACTGTTGAAGATTGATGAAGGCAGGGCGGCGGTGGCCGGACTCGGGCAGCAGATTGAAGTTCCAGACCTCTTCGTCTCGAAAAAAGATCCTGCCCACATTCCAGGAAATGCCTTTGCGCACCATGCGTTCGCCGATGTCCAGGCGGTCCCATATGTCCAACGTGCGCTTGGCAAAACAAATGGCCCGAGAGCCGATCGACAAGGTATGGTCGTCGTCAAGGACCAGCACCTTGTGCCCATGCTGCGCCATGTCCAGGGCCATGCTCATGCCCACAGGGCCGGCGCCGACGATAATCACCGGATAGTGGTCGGGGGCGTCGGCCGGGACGGGCCGGTATTCGAGTTGCAGTGATTGGTAGTCGATGTCTCCCACTGCCGTTCTCCTTTGAAGGAATTCGTTCTAATTGTGTGAGATGGAGCCTGCATGCCGCTCCGATGAACCAGGCACAACGGTCTTCAGGGCGGTTGTGTGCCTCGGTTGTTTCCACGTCGCGGCCTGCATGCCGCTCCGATGAACCAGGCACAAAACAGTCCTCAGGACTGTTTTGTGTCCGGGTTCATCCCTCCAGCGATTTCCACATTTCTATGTCGCGCTCGGCTGTCCAGATTCTGGGGTCGTCGTAGCCGGTGGCTTCGTCGTAGGCGCGCGATACGTCGAAGGGCATGCAGTGATCGAAGATCACCCAATCGGCATAGCGTGGCTTCATGAAGTCGTAGGTCTCGCGATAGATAGTCCTGAGATCTTTGCCGGCTGCGACGCCGTTGTTCACGCAGTTGTAGAGGTCGGTGAGGAATCCACGCGTGCCTGCCAGGGCCTTGCGGACTTCGTCGGCGTTCTTTAGGGCGGGGCCGCGGCCGGGAACCATTTTCTCGGCCTTGAACTCTGTCAGACGGTCCAGTGTTTGCGGCCAGTCGCGGAAGTAGGCGTCACCGGCATAGGGCGTGGACTGATACTCGACCAGGTCGCCGGCCATCATGATGCGTTGCTCGGGCAACCAGGCGATGGTGTCACCCTTGGTATGACCGCGACCGACCTGCAGCAGCTTGACCTCAAGATTGCCCAGATCCACTGTCATTTCGCCCTTGAAGGTCATGGTAGGCCAGGTCAGACCTGGGGGAATGGATTCCACCGCCCGGAACAGGCGCGGGAAGCGACCGATTTCGCTTGCCTTGTCTTCTTCTCCGCGCTCAACGATCAGGTCGTAGGTGTCTCGGCTTGCAATGATTTCCTGCGCGCCATAGGCGGAGGCGCCAAAGACGCGCACAGCGTGATAGTGAGACAGCAAAATGTACTTAATGGGTTTGTCGGTCACTTCGCGAATGCGGCGGATGACGTCTTGAGCCATGACGGGCGTAGCTTGGGTGTCCACCACCATCACGGCTTCGTCGCCGATGATTACGCCGGTGTTCGGGTCGCCTTCCGCCGTATAGGCATAGGCGTTATCGGACAGCTTTTCAAAGGAAACTTCTTTTTCTTCTAGATCCCCTTGGGATGCGAACTGCTTGCTCATGGGTAAAACTCCTCGTTTAGGTTTGAAGGAGAATAACCAATGATTCGTTAATGTGCAATGAGTTCGTTAAAAACGAATCTTGGTCAGCGACGCTGACAGCGCGGGCAGAAATACGTTGCGCGTTGCCCTTGCACGATACGGCGTATGGGCGTTGAACAGCGGTTGCAGGCTTGGCCCCCACGCTCGTAAACCGCAGCGTGCAGTTCAAAATAGGCACCCGGCTCCCCCGTGGCATTCACGTAATCGCGCAAGGTGCTGCCGCCCGAATCGATGGCTTGCGAAAGCGTCTCGCGGATAGCCTCGGCAAGCAGCATGCAGCGTCGCCGTGACAGACTACCGGCAGGAAGACGGGGATCAATACGCGCCTTGAACAGCGCTTCGGAAGCGTAGATGTTGCCCACCCCGACCACGACCGAACCCGAGAGAAGGGCTTGTTTGATGGCGACCCGGCGCCCCGCAAATGCGCGAAACAAGAGATCACCGTTGAAAGCTGGGTCCAGTGGCTCGACGCCCAGGCGGGCCAACAAAGGGTGTGCGGAAACTGGACCGGCTTCTGCCGGATGCCACAGGATGGCGCCGAAGCGTCGCGGGTCGTGCAGCAGGAAGCGCGCGTTGGAAAATACCCACTCCGCATGATCGTGCTTGCGACGCGGTTCATCCAGGGGAACCCGGCGTAACGAGCCGGACATGCCCAGATGGATGATCTGGGTACCGTGGTCAAATTCAATAAGCAGGTACTTGCCGCGCCGGCCACAGTGACGCACGACTCTGCCACTGATTGTGGCCGGCAAATCGTCCGGGACAGGCCAGCGCATGCGAGTGTCGTGTGTAAGGAACGATTCCAGCCTGCGGTCTGTCATAATAGGCGCAATGCCTCGACGCGTCGTTTCAACTTCGGGTAGTTCAGGCATGTCGGGGAGCTATAGCTTATTCACAAACAATCACCATGCGATTTTGCCACTCGGTGCTCGCGTCCAGAAGCAACGGCCTGGGGCGTATTTGATGAAATGTATTTCTAAGGTGTTGTTCGCGGCGGCTGTGGGGGTGCTCTCGCAACCCGTCTGGTCGCAAATGGGCGCTCCCCTTTTACTGGGTGACCCGCCGGAACTTGATCCTGCCGAACAGATCCAGTTGCGCCCCGGCGAGCTGCCGGCGGTACGGCTTACTGCCGACATACTGTATCGCATCCTGGTAGCCGAGCTTTCCGCTCAGCGCTCAAGCTTCGGGTCGGCGTCGGAACTCATGTACGGGTTGGCCCGCGAAACGTCGGATCCACGTTTGGCCAAACGGGCATTTCAGTTCGCTATGGCCGCGCGCGATCTGCCGGCAGCATTGCGCGCGGCCAAGCAGTGGGTGCTGGTGGCTCCGAACGACCCGGACGCCGTCGCTTCTTCACTGGCGCTGTCTGCTTCTAGCGGCCAGACTTCGGGTCTGGCCGATAACCTTCGGGAGCGTATCGAGAAAGCCACCCACAAAGAGCGGGCGATCGCAGAGGCTGCGTCCATCGTTGCCAAGATGAATGACAAGCAGGTCGCCTACCAGGTACTGGAAAATGCGCTGCCCGACTCGGTTCGCGGCATACCGTTGGCGCAGCTGGCGCTGGCAGATGCAGCCTGGGCTGCGGAAGAGCCGGTGCGTGCTCTTGAGGCGGCGCGCGAGGCGGTGCGTCTTGCTCCCGATTCTGAAATGGCGGCACAGCGCGTGCTCGAGTATGGTCTGAAAGTCGATTCCCGTGCCGCCATCCGTGAGACACAGGAATACGTTGCGCGGCACCCCGATATGCGGCGCCTGCGGCTGTTGCTCGTGAACCGCCTCGTGTTACGCCACGAGTTCGATACAGCGTTGGCCGAAATCGCCGATATGCGTCGGCGCGCCCCCGAAGACTTCGATTTGCTTTACACCGAGGCCGAAGTCAACGTGCGCGCCGAGCGCTTCGATCGCGCTAAAGAGCTCTTGCACGAATACATCGCTGTTCAGGAACAACGAAGCGATGCACTGCCTGACAAAGCCACCACAGCAGGCGGTGATGAATCCGATGCGCGCTTGCTGCTAGTCCAGATCGCTGAAAAGCAGGGCGATCGTCGGGAGGCCATCCGCCAGCTGGACCTCATCGAAGAGCCCAGCGTACGTTTTCAGGCGCAGATTCATAAAGCCGTGCTGATCTCCCGTTCGGGTAATCTGCAAGGGGCGCTTGACACCCTTGATGCCCTCGAACCCCAGGATGACAACGAGCGTAGCGTGCAGGTGCTTACCAAAGCGACTCTCTACAGGGAAGCGGGGCGCACAGAGCAAGCCGTCCAGATTCTAGAGCAGGCGGATGCCGAAATTACCGATTCAGCCGAAATCAAATACGATCTGGCGATGCTGTACGAGCGGCAAGGGCGCTATGATGATTTCGAGCGTTTGATGCGACGTATCATTGAGCTCGCCCCGCATAATGCCAACGCTTACAACTCGCTGGGCTATACATTTGCCGATCGCAATATCAATCTGGACGAAGCGGAAGAGCTGCTTGAGCAGGCGCTCGAGCTTGAGCCGGATAACCCCTATATCCTTGATAGCGTGGGCTGGTATCTATACCGTAGCGGCGATTATTCAGGTGCAGAAGAGTATCTGCGGCGTTCTTGGCATCAATTGCCATCGGGTGAGGTCGCTGCGCATCTGGGCGAGGTACTGTGGATGATGCAGCGCCGCGACGAAGCTCGCGAGGTCTGGAAAGCGGGCCTTGAACAAGAGCCGGACAACGAAGTCCTACATAAAACGCTCGAGCGCTTCGGCGTCCGCTTGAAATGAACTCCATACGCCTGCCCATGTCATTTTTACGCTTGTGCATGTCCGTCGCTGCTGCAGCGCTGCTAGTCGGCTGCGCCGGTCCCGCGCGCATAGCCGGTGACACCCCTGCTTTTGAGCGTACCGGTCGCTTCGCAGTAAATGTGAGCGATCCCGCCAGTACCCCCGAGGCCGTGCAAGGGGGGTTCGCATGGCGGGATACGGGCAGCCTGTTGCAATTAGATCTGGTCAACCCGCTCGGCAGTACCCTTGCCCGAATCCGGGTGGATTCTGCCGGAGCTGTATTGGAACGCAGCGACGGTAGCACCCAGGCTGCGCCCGATGCCGATGCATTGCTGGCGCAAGTGTTGGGCACCGCGCTACCCGTAGCGAATCTGCGCGACTGGCTGCAAGGGCGTACCGGCCCGGGTCGTATTACGGATCTGCAGCGTGACGCACAGGGCCGCCCCCTGGAGTTCTCCCAAGACGGATGGCAGCTACAGCTTTCCCGTTACGATGCGTCCGGCCCCGGGCTGCTGCGCCTTGATCGTCGCGACGGCAGCCGCCGGATTTCGGTACGTCTAGTCATCGATACGCCTTCATCCTAGTTCGCGTATGGCACTTTACGAGGTACCGGCCCCGGCCAAGCTCAATCTGTTTCTGCACGTAACGGGCAGGCGTGCGGATGGCTATCACGAACTGCAAACGGTATTTCGCTTTATTGATCTATGCGACGTTCTGGACTTTGACCTGCGGCGTGATGGTCGTATCGAGCGAGAAGGGCAGGCACTCCCGGGGCTAAACCCCGAAGACGATCTTGTGGTGCGGGCGGCGCGCGCCCTGCAGCAGGCGACCGGCACTGCATCAGGTGCCCAGATTCGCTATACCAAACGTATTCCTTCGGGCGCTGGGTTGGGTGGCGGCTCAAGTGATGCTGCCACTACTCTGATTGCCCTGAACCGGCTTTGGAACACAGGGCTGGATCGCGACGCACTTATACGGTTGGCGCGCCCGTTGGGAGCGGATGTGCCGGTATTCCTGTTTGGATGCAATGCCTTTGCTGAAGGCATAGGCGATGTATTTACTGAAGTCGCGTTAGCAGAGCGTACCTATCTGGTACTGCAGCCGCACGGTGCCGTAGCCACAGCCGACGCGTTCTCTTCCCCTGACTTGACACGCGATACGGAAAGGGTAATAATGCCGGTCTTTGCTGATTGGCAAACAGGTCAAGCAGAACAAATAGTGTCAGACCCGTCTGACGGGAACTCATTATTTGGGAATCCACTATTTGGGCGCAATGATCTTCAGCCGGTCGTACTTGCAAAATATCAACCCATCCAGCAAATGGCGCTGGCCTTGCAAAAGATTGGGTTTCATGCAAGAATGACGGGCTCTGGAAGCTGCTTCTTTATTGAGTTTGATACTCATCAACAAGCATTCCGGGCGCAGCAAAAAATTTCCAGTAAAATACTGGAAAGCCCTCGGGCAGTTGTGAAAGAACACTGGGTATGTCCAGGGTTAAATGAACATCCGCTCAGGCATTGGTAGTTTACGAATTTTGGGGAATAGCCAAGCTGGTTAAGGCACCGGATTTTGATTCCGGCATGCGAAGGTTCGAATCCTTCTTCCCCAGCCAACTTTTTCAGCCTTAAGGCTGTCGAAGCGCACAAGCTGTTGAGTCGGCCCCAATGGGGTGCTGGTCAACAGCTTTGTCGTTTAGGCCCACGCAAAACGCAGCTTCCATCATGGCACAAGATAAGTTCATGATCTTTACCGGCACAGCCAACACTCGGCTGGCCGTGGACGTAGCCAACCACCTCGATATGTCGCTTGGCAAGATGACCGTCGGGCGATTCTCAGACGGTGAGGTCATGGTGGAAATCAACGAGAATGTCCGAGGTAAGGACGTTTTCGTTCTCCAGCCCACGTGCGCGCCCACCAACGACAATCTCATGGAAATCATGGTCATGGTTGACGCCTTGCGCCGCGCTTCGGCCGGTCGCATTACGGCTGCCATTCCATACTTCGGTTATGCCAGGCAAGACCGCCGCCCACGTTCGGCGCGGGTTGCCATCTCGGCCAAGGTCGTGGCCAACATGCTGCAGGTTGTCGGTGTTGAGCGCGTCATGACTATGGACCTGCACGCCGACCAAATCCAGGGTTTCTTTGATATTCCCGTTGACAACATCTACGCCGGCCCCATTTTGCTGGGTGATATCTGGCGTCGCAATTATCAGGATTTAGTCGTGGTCTCGCCGGATATCGGCGGGGTCGTGCGGGCCCGGGCGCTTGCCAAGCAGCTCGAGGCCGATCTGGCGATCATCGACAAGCGGCGTCCGCGGGCCAATGTGTCCGAAGTCATGAATATCATCGGCGAAGTCGACGGCCGCAACTGCATCATCATGGACGACATGGTGGATACTGCCGGCACTTTGTGTAAGGCCGCCTCCGCTCTCAAGGAGCAGGGCGCGGGCAGCGTCTATGCTTACTGCACACATCCCGTGCTCTCGGGTGGCGCCGTTCAACGTATTGCAGAATCGGAGCTCGACGAGCTCGTGGTCACGGACACTATCCCGCTGTCCGAAGAAGCGCGCGAGTGCCCCAAAATCCGTCAGCTTTCTTGTGCACCGCTGCTGGGCGAGACCATCCTGCGCATTTCCAACGCCGAATCCGTCAGCTCGTTGTTTGCTGACTAGGCCACATTTTTGACCTGTGAGCCGCTGGTCGCGGCGGCTCATGGGGTGCGGTTTCGGCCGCATTCAACCACGGGTATTGAAACCCACATTACTCTCTGGAGCATTCCATGAAAATCAACGCCACCACGCGCGGCAACAAGGGTACGAGTGCGAGCCGCCGCCTGCGCCGCGAGGGCCGTGTTCCCGCCATCGTTTATGGCGGCAACGCCGAGCCGCTGAACGTCGAGCTCGACCACAACGAGATCTATCACTCTGTCCGCAAGGAAGAGTTCCACGCTTCCATTCTGGAAATGCAGATTGACGGCAAGGCTGCCGGCAACGTGCTGCTGCGTGCCGTGCAATGGCACCCCTACAAGCCGCAAGTTCTGCATGTGGACCTGCAGCGCGTCGCGAAGAACGAGCGCATCACGACCAAGGTGCCGCTGCAATTCGTTAATGCCGACGTCTCTCCGGCTGTGAAGCTGTCGTCCGCGGTTATCACACACCCCGTCACCGAGATCGAAATCTCCTGCTTGCCGGGCGACCTGCCTCCGGGTATCGAGGTCGACCTGTCGGGTCTGGAAGGCGGTGCTGTGATGCACGTGGCCGATGTCAAGCTGCCCGAAGGCGTTGCTCTTGTGACGCAGGGTGATCTGGTTATTGCCAATGCTCACGTTCGCGGTGGTGCTGCCGCTGCTGACGCAGAAGAGCAAGGGGACGGCGAGGCCGGCGAGGAAGGCGGCTCCGAAGAGTAAGCACTCTTTCGTCGATACACAGTCGGGGCGGGGGCGAACGCCACACCCGGCTTATACTGTCGGCACTCTTGCCACCCCTGCCGGGCGGAAGCTGGGCAGGGGTTTTTTCTTGTCTAGAAATCGTAATGAGCGCTGCAACTCCTATCCGTCTGATCATTGGGCTGGGCAACCCTGGACCCCAATACGAAGCTACGCGTCACAACGCGGGCTTCTGGCTTGCCGATCACTTCGCCGATGACCTAGCTGCATCCTTCACCATGGAGAAGAACTTCTTTGCCTGGGTCGCGAAAGGGCGTCACCGAGGAGAGCCCGTGATCATTGCCAAGCCTACTACTTACATGAACCGATCGGGTCAGTCAGCCGGCGCCCTGATGCGCTTCTACAAGCTAACACCCGAGCAGGTTCTGGTCTTGCACGACGAACTCGATCTGCTTCCGGGCCAAGTCAAGCTGAAGAAAGGGGGCGGCCATGCCGGACATAATGGCCTGCGGGACATTCAGTCGGCGTTTTCCAGCCCGGCGTTCTGGCGGCTCAGGGTAGGCATTGGCCACCCACGTAGTTTTGGTCTGGCTCAGGACGTTGCGGCTTTTGTCCTGCATCCTCCACGGCGTGAAGAGCTGATTGGCATAGAAGACAGTATCCAACGTTGCCGCACCGTGTTGCCACTGTTGCTTGATGGGGAATATCAACAGGCGATGAGTCGCCTGCACGAGGGGAATCGTGCTTAGCCGACAGACGCCTTCCAATCCCCATCCTACTTTTCGTGCAGAACTGCGCGATTTTTTATCGTTCATCCGGAATCCGCGGCTTGCCCCGCGCCCGATGGACCGGGGATTGCGCGATGGCTACTGGTGCGACTGGTTTCCCCAATTGCGTGTCGGACGGCTTCTGCAATGGGCTTTGCTCATGTGGGCCGTCAACCTTCTGTTCCTGGGGCCTATCGCTGTCATGGCAGCGGGTCTGGGCGGTGCGACGCACCGTCTCGACCTGGAAAACATCCCTTGGATGACAGCTCTGCTCTGGGCGCCTATCGCTGAAGAATTGGTATTTCGTTGGGGGCTGCGGCGGCTCAAACATGTGTGGTGGCTGCTGCCGCTGGCCGTGGCAGCGATGCTAAGCGGGCCCTCTTTCACTGGTGGACTTTTGCTTGCAGCGTTCTTCATGCTCGCCTGGGTGCCGTATGCAGCAGCATGGCCGACTGCAAGACAGCCTCTTCCTTGGGCGTGGCGTCGCTCCTATGTACATGGGTTCCCCTGGGTGTTTCACGCGTCTTCGCTCGTATTTTCAGGGGTTCATCTCTACAACTTCAACCTCGGGCAGACGCCCATCTGGCTGCTCCCTCTGCTGGTACTGCCGCAGTGGGCGACCGGTATGCTACTTGGCTGGCTACGGGTAAGACGGGGTATAGGCGCTTCCATACTGCTGCATGCGGTTTTCAACGGAGGGCCGCTCCTGTTGGTGTGGCTGGCTTTGCAAGCGGCAGGGGACATGGCGTTGTAGCAGGTTACAATGCAAGGTTTCCCCAGCGGCCTGCCCGACCTATCGGCATACGGCCACGCTCATCGGCTTCCTCAGCAAGGACATACGAATACATGGCTCTGCAATGCGGCATCGTTGGCCTGCCCAACGTTGGTAAATCCACTCTTTTCAACGCACTGACCAAGGCGGGCATTGCCGCCGAGAACTATCCTTTCTGCACCATCGAACCCAATGTTGGGGTGGTTGAGGTGCCAGATCCCAGGCTGGCGGCGCTGGCAAAAATCGTGAAGCCCGAGCGCGTATTGCCGGCTGTAGTGGAGTTCGTGGATATTGCCGGTCTGGTGGCGGGTGCGTCTAAGGGAGAAGGGCTGGGCAATCAGTTCCTGGCGAATATTCGCGAGACAGACGCCATCGTGCACGTGGTGCGTTGCTTTGACGATGACAACGTCGTACACGTTTCCGGCCGAGTCGACCCGGTGGCTGACATCGAAGTCATCAATACCGAGCTTGCGTTGGCCGACATGGCAACGGCTGACAAAGCCCTGCAACGTAATCAAAAACTGGCGCGTTCGGGGGATAAAGATGGTATCAAGCTCGTTGCTGTATTAGAGAAAGTGCTCTCGGTGTTGAACGAAGGCAAGCCGGTGCGTTCGCTGGACCTCACCGAAGAAGAGGAAGCACTCATCCGCCAATATTGCTTCATCACCGCTAAGCGCTGCATGTATGTTGCTAACGTGCGCGAGGACGGCTTCGAAAACAATCCACACCTGGATGCCGTGCGTCAATACGCCGCCGCCGAGAAAGCGCCGGTGGTGGCTGTGTGCGCTGCAGTTGAAGCCGAAATTGCAGAACTGGATGATGAAGACAAGGAAGTCTTCCTCGCCGACATGGGCATGGAAGAACCCGGCCTCAATCGGGTGATCCGGGCGGCGTACAGCCTGCTGGGCTTGCAGACCTACTTCACTGCAGGAGTTAAGGAAGTGCGTGCCTGGACCATCCGCATCGGTGATACCGCCCCCAAGGCAGCCGGCGTCATTCACACGGATTTCGAGCGTGGCTTCATTCGCGCACAGACCATCGCTTACGACGATTTCCTGGCATATAAGGGCGAACAAGGCGCCAAGGAAGCCGGCAAGATGCGCGCAGAAGGCAAAGATTACGTGGTTCAGGACGGTGACGTCTTGAACTTCCTGTTTAACGTCTAATCTTCGCCTTCCGGCGGGGCGCACCGGGAGCCTACCGGTGCGCCTGCATGTCGCGTAATTTGTTCAAGGCGGTATTCACTCCTGAAACGCCTGCATCCCTCTCATGCAATATTGTAGGAAGCGGTTCGCGGCCGGCGAGAGTTGGCGGCCCGCGCGCGTAATGAGCTCAACTTCCGCGTCTTGTAGCGCCGGGTTATTCACGGGCACGGCGTAGAGTTCCCCATTCTTGAGCGCGGTAGCCACAGCAAAGGGGGGCAGCAGGGTTACCCCCTGATCATTGGCCACGAAACTGGCCAGCACGCGGATCAGATTTGTGGTGAGCGTAGGCCTCAGTCGGATGCGATCCGTACGCTCAGCATGGTCCAGAATCTGCCGAATTCCATAAACTCCCTTTAGCAGGGCAACAGGCCACGATTGCAGCTCCTGCAAAGTGGTCTGGTCCTGGTAACGCAAGGGGTTATTGGGGCCCACAATTGCCAGCATGGGTTGACGAGCCGCCCGGCGTGACACAATGCGGGCATCCGGCGGGGCGTAGTAAACCAAGCCTATTTCGGCTTCGTCTTCCGTCACCCGCCGCATTATCTCGGTGGTGCCTGAAATTTCGAGGGATATGGAAATGCCGGGATGGTCACGGTGAAAGTCATGCACCGGGCCGGCAATCATGTCCTCTGCAAATCCTTCCCCGCATATCACCGATACTGAACCGCTGTGCAGGCCTCGCAGGTCATCGATCTTAGCCAGCATGTCGTAGCGGTGCGCCATATGCTGACGGTAATAGTCGATCATCAAGTGGCCGGCTTCTGTCGGTACCACACCTGTGCGGTGCCGCTCCAGCAATGTAGTGCCGAGTTCATCCTCCAGCAGCGATATCTGACGGCTGACCGCGGAGGGAGCAATACCCAGTCGGTCCGCTGCGGCACGTATGCTGCCGCGCGTTACCGCCTCATAGAGATAAACGGATCGGGAATCTTGAAAGCGCGCCATGCTTACATTAAGCTGAATTTCCGGAGGTGTTCTCTTTATTAGAACAAAAATTGCTGGTGCCGGTAATAACACCGTTGATATATTGGCCCGTTTAAGGGCGGATCCCTGCGGGATAAAAAGGAGAACACCGTGATTGCGGACACACACCAAGGCAGGACTTTTAGGGCCAATGTCGTACAGATATTTATTCTGGCGCTAATCATTTCCACTTTTTCTGAATGGCTGGGCCCGCTGCCCATTGATCTGGGCGTGGGTAAAGTCGTGCTGCTGCCGATGATCTGGGCGCTACTGATTGGCTTGGCGCTGGGCCTTTCCCGGAAGCGTGTGCCCCAGGCTTTGAAGCTCAGCCTGGAAGCTCAACATCTGGCCGCTGCCATTCTTTCTTCAGCGCTGTTTCTCTTCATTGCGAAATTAGGCCTGTTGGTAGGCGGCTCCCTACCCAAGTTGGCTGAAGCCGGATGGGCACTTGCATTGCAGGAGGTCGGCAATTTGATCGGCTGTATTCTGCTGGGGATGCCGGTCGCACTACTCCTCGGCATCAAGCGTGAGGCCATCGGCGCGACTTTCTCCATTGGTCGCGAGCCGGGTCTGGCTATCATTGGTGAGCGATTCGGTATGGACTCACCGGAGGGGCGTGGTGTTCTTGCCGAATACATTACGGGTACCTTGGTCGGTGCCATCTTCATCTCTATTCTGGCCGGCTTTGTCACCAGCCTCGATATCTTTCATCCTCTGGCGCTGGCCATGGGTGCGGGGGTGGGCTCCGGCAGTATGACGGCGGCGGCGGTAGGGGCGATTGCTGCACAGCAGACACCTGAAATGGCAGAAAACGTGGCGACGTTTGCTGCGGCGGCCAACCTGATCGCCACAACCGTGGGCACGTACCTGACACTTTTTATTTCGTTGCCTCTGGCGGTCCACGCTTACCGGATGCTGGAGCCGATTTTGGGCCGCAACCGTAAATCGGTGTCTGCGGAACCGGCGGTGGAAGAGGCGGATCCGACGGCTGTGGTGCATGCGCCGAATCTGGGCCTTGGCATGAGGATCTGCTCCTGGATTCTGGTGGGATTGATGGTGCTGATCGGCAATCGCGTCGGATTCGGTACGCCGATGTTGGAAGCGCTGCCGGGCGTCGTGCTCATCATCCTCGCAGTCCTAATTGGCGACCTGATTTATCAGGGGACCAAGCGTAAGCTGCCGGCAGTCTGCTGGATCTCCTTCATTGCCATGGCTATGACCTTCCCCATGACGCCGTATTCGGCTGAAGTGGCGGCCCTCACCGGCAAGGTGAGCTTTCTGGCGCTGATCACACCGATGCTGACATTTGCCGGGCTGTCGCTGGCCAAGGACGTGCCGGCATTCCGCCGCCTTGGTTGGCGCATTGTGGTGGTGTCTTTGCTGGCCAACGCTGGTGTGTTCTTGGCCGCGGCGATGATTGCTCAGTTCTTCGTGCACACGCTTTAACTTAAAGCCGTCTGGAGTAGCGCTATGAAAGTCGGTTTGATTGGTCTGGGTAACATGGGCAGCGGCATGGCGCTGTCGGCTGTACGCGCTGGTCTTTCCACCATCGGCTTCGATCCGGCCATTGCTGATAGAGCCGCACTGGAGGCGGCCGGTATCGTCCTGGCCGATAGCGTGGCCGACGTGTCGGCTCAGGCAGAGGTCATCGTCCTTTCCCTGCCCAACTCCGCCATCGTCGAAGACGTCGTTCTTGGAGCAGACGGGCTCTTGCACCACGCACGTGAAGGGCAGATTGTTCTGGATACGTCGACGGCCGATCCCGCCAGCACCTTACGTATTGCCGAAGCCTTACGCGACAGCCCATTGCGTTTCGTTGACGGTCCTGTCAGTGGTGGACCCAAGGCGGCCCACGCGGGGTCCATGACGATGTTGCTGGGCGGCGAAACGGCCGACATTCACGCCCTGCAACCTGTTCTGGATGCGCTGACCGCCAAATGTGTACATGTGGGGCCCGTCGGAGCCGGACATAGCGCCAAATTGTTCAATAACCTGCTGTGCGGCATCAATCTGCTCGCTGTCGGCGAAGCGATCCGTGTGGCGCGGGCGGCGGGGTTGGACATTGAAAAAATCCTGCAGGGTGTGAATGCCGGGTCGGGGCGAAGTGGTGTCACGGAGGTGAATTGCCCCACCTGGATACTGAACGGGGCGTTTGATTCCGGTTTCACCATGAAACTCATGCGCAAGGATCTGGGACTGGCCGCTGAGATGATAGAGAACAGCGGCGCCCACGCCCCCCTGTCGCAGGAGGCATTGCGCCTATGGAAAGCGTCTGCCGGGCAGCTCGGTGACGCTGAAGACTTCAATCGAATCGTGGAATTTGTGGAGCGGCAGTCATGAGTGCATCCGGCAACATGCAGCAACGCATCGATGAGGCATTTCGTGTCTTTTTTCCCGAAGAGCAGGGCGTTGGGTCGTATGTGGACGGCAAGCTTCAAGCAGGCACAGGCGAGTCCGTGCGACTGCACAATGCAAGCACCGCGGAAGAAGTTCTTCGCTATGCCGATCTGAGCGCGGACATCGTTCAGGAGGCGGTAGATGCGGCAGCGCGTGCCCAGCGTGAATGGTGGGCTCAGCCGCACGCCCAGCGGGGCCGGGTCATGCATGCAGTTGGGCGGCTCGTACGCGACCGGGCCGAGGCGTTGGCGCGGCTGGAGGCACTTACCAGCGGCAAACCACTGCGCGACTGCCGCGCTGAAGTGCAGCGTGTGGCTGAAATGTTCGAGTACTACTCGGGGTGGGCTGACAAGCTGCATGGTGAAGTCATTCCGGTGCCCAGTGGCCACTTGAACTACACCCGTCGCGAGCCTATTGGGGTGGTGTTGCAGCTGACGCCCTGGAATGCGCCCGTGTTTACAGCGGGATGGCAGATCGCGCCTGCGATCGCCATGGGCAATGGTGTGGTACTCAAACCGTCTGAACTCACGCCATTCAGCTCGCTCGCACTGGCTGCTCTGATCGAACAAGCGGGCGCCCCGAAGGGGCTGGTCAATGTGCTGGCAGGGCACGGGCAGGTGGCAGTGGCCGCCGCGCTCCAGACCAGGCAGGTCGGCAAGCTGGTGTTTGTCGGCTCGGTGGCCACGGGGGCGCGTGTTGCTGCCGTCGCCGCAGAGCACTTGGTGCCATGTGTGCTGGAATTGGGCGGAAAGTCTGCGAATATTGTTTTTGACGATGCCGACCTGGACCGCGCCTGCCTGGGGGCGCAAGCCGCCATTTTTTCCGGTGCTGGTCAGAGCTGCGTATCCGGTTCGCGTTTGCTGATCCAGCGCAGTGTGCATGATGCACTGGTAGAAAAATTGGTGAATGGAGCCGGCCGTCTGCGCCTGGGAGACCCTCTGGATGAGGGCACAGAAGTGGGGCCTATCTGTAATGCGAGGCAATTCCAGCACGTGCGCGACTGCATTGCCGCCGCTTTGGCAGAGGGTGCCACACTTGCGCTGGGAGAAGCACAACCGAGCGGTCCCGGCTTCTTCGTGCCGCCCACTGTGCTGACGGGTGTTTCCAACAGCATGGAAGTGGCGCAGAATGAAGTCTTCGGCCCTGTTGTTGCGGTGATTCCCTTCGATACTGAAGAAGAAGCCATCGCCATCGCGAATGACAGTCGCTTCGGCCTGGCCGGTGCGGTCTGGACGCGGGACGTAGGCCGTGCGCATCGTGTAGCGGCTGAAGTCCAGGCGGGCACCTTTTGGGTGAACGGCTACAAGACCATCAATGTGGCCACACCGTTTGGTGGCTACAAGCAAAGTGGCTACGGGCGCTCCAGCGGCGTGGATGTTCTGCGGGAATACACACAGGTCAAGAGCGTGTGGGTCGAGACAGCGGCCGAGCCTGCCGCCCCATTTGGATATCTGTAAGGAACGTTAATGATTGAGCTGAGTACGGACGAGCTGCAGGAACTTCAGGATTGGCGCCACGATTTGCATCGCCATCCAGAGACAGCCTTTGAAGAGCACCGCACCAGCGCAAAAGTGGCAGGGTTGCTCAGGAGCTGGGGCCTGGAAATTCACGAAGGGCTGGCCGGCACGGGCGTGGTGGGCGTGTTACGGGGTAAGTTAGGTGACGGCCCTGCCATCGGCCTGCGGGCCGATATGGACGCCTTGCACGTTAACGAGCTCAACGAGGTCTCTCACGCTTCGACACACCCCGGCCGTATGCATGCTTGCGGCCATGACGGCCATACCACCATGCTGCTCGGGGCGGCTCGACAACTGGCCGCTAAGCCGGACTTTCACGGCTCGGTCGTATTCATCTTTCAGCCGGCTGAAGAGAATGAAGGCGGTGCACGGGTCATGATCGAAGAAGGCCTGTTCGAGCGCTTTCCGGTACAGGCCGTCTACGCTATGCACAATTGGCCCGGTTTGCCGGTGGGTACGGCAGCGGTACATAGCGGCCCGGTTATGGCCGCTTTTGATATTTTCTCGCTGACCTTACGGGGTAAGGGCTGTCATGCAGCTATGCCACATCTGGGTAAGGACACGCTGCTGGCGGCCTGCCAGCTTGTTACGCAATTACCCGCCTTGATCAGCCGCGAACAGGAAGCACATAAACCTGCCGTGTTAAGTGTGACCAGCTTCAACGCCGGAGACACCTTCAACGTCATGCCCGAGGAAGTGAAGCTGCGGGGCACGATGCGCTGTTTCGATATGGCGCAGCGTGAGCGTATCGAGGCCAGACTTCGCGATGCCGTCGCAGCGACTGCCGCGTTGCACGGCCTAGAGGCCGAACTGGATTACCAGGCGCGCTATCCGGCAACCATCAATGATGCCGCGCATGCTGAGATATGCGCCGACGTGTTGGCTGAGCTGCTAGGCAGGCAGAATGTGCAGCGCGATCTTCCTGCCAGCATGGCGTCGGAGGATTTCGCCTTCATGACACAGATCCATCCTGGGGCTTATATCTGGCTGGGTAATGGCGAAAATAGTGCCGCCCTGCACAACCCCCGGTACGATTTCAACGATGCGCTTCTGCCGGTAGGTGTGCGTTATTGGGTTCGGCTGGTTCACTTGCTGCTGAACGAAGGGCGCTTGCCCGACTGAAGCGGTCGCTGTTCAAACGCCGAAGGCCGGCGTGGTACTCGCGCTCTAGTTGAGTCACGATATGCTCAACGGGTAGCACCGAATCGATGTTTCCCACGCCCTGGCCGGCGCCCCAGATATCTTTCCAGGTCTTGTGCCTGGATGTGCCGAAGCTCGCCACCTGGGCGCCGGCCGTAGGCAGATTGTCGGGATCAAGGCCTGCGGCCGCGATGCTGGGCTTCAGATAGTTGCCCGGTATACCGGTGAAATAAGGGGTGTAGAGAATGTCGCGAGAAGCGGAGTCAACAATAAGCTGTTTATAGGTATCTGCAGCGTTGGCCTCACGGCTGGCGATAAAGCGTGTACCCATATAGGCGAAATCTGCACCCATAGCCCGCGCCGCTACGATATCGTCTCCGCGTGAGATCGCACCCGACAGCACGATAGGGCCACTATAGAAGCGGCGTATTTCGCCTACGAGTGCCATAGGGTTGGTCGTACCTGCATGCCCGCCGGCGCCCGCCGCGACAAGTATCAGGCCATCCACCCCACCTTCCAGGGCTTTTTCGGCATGCCGCACGGTGGTGATGTCATGAAAGACCTTGCCGCCCCAACCATGTACGGCATCGACCACCCGGTGTGGGGCGCTCAGGCTGGTGATGATAATCGGCACCTTGTGCTCGGCGCAGATTTCCAGATCGCCTTCCACACGGTCATTGGACTGGTGGATGATGAGATTGATAGCGTATGGGGCAATGGGGCGCTCGGGCTCCTGTTCGCGCAATTCCGACAGTGTCGTCTCGATTCGGCTTAGCCAGGGGGAGAGCTGGTCTTGTGTCCGGGCATTCAGAGATGGCATGGAACCCACTACGCCATTTGCGCATTGGGCAATTACCAGCTCGGGGCCGGAAACAATGAACATCGGCGCACAGATGACCGGCAGTCGCAGCTGATCATAGAGTTCCGAGACGGTAGGATGCATGTACGGTTTCTCCCTGACGGTGATGTGAGGCGGCGCAAGAACGCTTCAAGCGGCACGTGCCCGCACAGTGTACCGGCCTGGTAAAGGAAGTTGCAGCGATACCCAGCCGGCGATGAACAGCAGCACGCCGGTGCTGCCGAAGGCGATCCAGTGGGTGCCAAAGGTTTCGTAGGCCCAGCCACCCAGCCACGAGCTGATCATCCCGCCCACTTGGTGCCCCAGATACGTCCAACCATACAGTATGCCCACCAGCCGTACGCCGTAGATATCGGCCAGTATCGCGGAGGACAGTGCAATGCTGCCGGCCCACACAATCCCGCCGATGATGGCAACTGTATAGAGCTGCACGTGGGTCGATACCATCAACAGGCCGAAAAAACCCAGACCGCGGATGAAATAGATAAGTGCAAGCAGATTACGCCTTGGCATGCGGTCGGAAAGCCTGCCCAAGACGATGGTGCTGAAGATGGCGGCAAACCCAATCAGGCCGATGCCAAACGAGGCTACCACTGAGTCGTAGCCGTGGTCGACCAGCATCGGGACTGCGTGGGCGCCAAGCAGATTCATGCTGTAGCCACAGGCAAAGAGCCCCAGCACCACTTGCCAGAACGGTCGGCTGCGGATTGCATCCCCCACACACAGCGCAATGGGGGGCTGTTTCGCGGCCGTTGATTTGCGGCCGCTATTCTCGGCGGAAGGCAGTGTGTCAGTGCCGTCAGGGGCTTGTTCACGCATCACCAGGATTGCTAATGGCACTGTGATCAGCAGCAACAACACAGCGTAACCCACCAGGGTCGATCGCCAACCGTATTGGGGAATCGCCATCCCCATCAGGGGGGTGGCCAAGGCGATCCCGGCCATGGAGCCGGTGGAAAGAAAAAACAGGGCAGCACCCCGCTGGCGGGTAAACCAACGGGAAATGATGGGGGTAAACGTAACCGGGCTGATGAACGATAGGCCGAGAGATAAGAGTATGCCGAAGGAAAGCAGGAAGCTGACCGGGCCTGTCGCCACGACGGCCCACAGAATGGCCGCCAAAATCATGACAGCTCCCAGCAAAAGTACATTCCGGGTGCCCCAGCTGTTCACCATCTGCCCCACAAAGGGCATACCAATACCGTAAAACAGCATGCCGATCGCGATAATGCCTGCAAGCATGCTGCGGCTAAAACCGAGGTCTTCTGCGATGGGAAGGAAAAAGGGCCCAATACCCATGCGTAGGCCGACCGTCAGGAGGGTGAGGAGAGACGAAACCGCAACAATGTTCCAGCCAAAATACCACCTGTCCTTCTTTGCTGCGCTCACGCTTCGTCTCCCTTTTTATGATGATTCAGGCCAGCCTGAATCATCATATTCTACTCGTTGGAAGGCGCCGCGCCGCGGGCGCGAAGTCACTCAGGCCCGCATCATTTCGCGCTTAGGCCGAGGTGATCGATCAGCTCTTTGTCTTTGGCAAATGTCTCAGTGGCCCATTGGCGGAACGCCTCGCCGTCCTGATAGCTGGGCCCTTGATTAAGCTGCTCCATGACTTCCATGCTGTGATCACTGAAGAGGGCCTTCTTGAATGCGTCATGAAGAATTTTGACCACAGCAGGGTCCATTCCTTTAGGGCCTACCAGCCCGTACGGCGAGGTCGAGACCACCTTGTAGCCAAGCTCTTTTGCCGTCGGGACATCGGGCCAACGCTTGGTACGCTCAGGGCCGAATGTGACCAGCAGTCGCATGCGTCCCGAGTCTACAAACTGCGCCCAGCCGGCGGCATCACTCTGCGCCATGATGTGCCCTCCCAGTACCGCCTGCTGCATATCTGCGTTGCCCTTGTAGGGCACATGAACCAGTTCTATGCCGGTATTCAAAGCGATTTCTTCCATCAGCAGATGCGGTGAAGACCCAACGCCGGTCGAGCCGTAGTCGATCTTGCCAGGGTTCTGTTTGGCAGCGTCGATATAGTCATCGAAGGTTTCGAAGGGGGAGTCGGCGGGAACCGCTAGGCCGAAGAGGTAACCGGACAGGCCCATGATGAAGGTGAAATCTTCAATCGGGTGATAAGAGGTTTTCTGCATGTGAGGCATGCGTAACATGCCTAGCGGGTACTGGCTGATCGTGTATCCGTCTGGTTTGGCCGACGATGCCATGCTGCTCGGCCCGAGTGTACCGCCCGCGCCGGGGCGGTTCTCCACCACGACAGGCTGGCCCAATTCTTTGCTTGCCTCCTGGGCAACGGCACGCAGGTGGCGGTCGGTGGAGCCACCGGCCGGCCAAGGCACTATCAGCGTGATGGGTTTGCTCGGAAAGTTTGCTTCGGCCTGAGCGGCGGGGGCTATTATTGCGCCCAGGCTGCACGCCAGGGCGATGGATAGGCATTGGCGGCGCGTCCATGCTGTCGTCATGATTGTCTCCTAGTCTGTTTTTTGTAGTGGGTGTGCACGGAAGCGTGCACGAAAGCAACGCCGGATTCAGGGCGTTGCGTCTTGCTCGGGCAGACTCAATACACCGGAAGCCTGCAGTTCCTGCAGTTCTGCATCGGACAGCGACAACAGTCGCTGAAGAACGTCGCGTGTACCCTCACCCAGTGTGGGCGGGGCTGAACGAATGGGTAGTCGTTGCCCATCCATTCGATAGGGCGGGGCGAATACCTGTGTATGGCCGTCCACCGGATGCGGCATGGCCTGAACCAGCCCGCTACGGCGCGTGCGCTCGCTGGTCAGTGCGTCGTACAGGCCGCTGACGCTCCCGCAGGGGATGCCGCAAGCGCTCAGACGTTCCAATAGGAGTTCACGGGGCAGTTCGCGGATCGCTGCTTTGAGCAGGGGTAATAAAGTCAGCCGGTTTCGGGCCCGTTGTACGTTGCTGCTATAACGTGGGTCTGCGAGGATGTCAGGGCGCAGAATCACATCACGGCAGAATTTATCGAACTGCGCGTTCGTGCCCACTGCAATGATCAGAGGCCCGTCGGCGGCCTCGAACATGCCATAGGGAACGATGGAAGGGTGAGCATTACCATAGCGTTCCGGGTCGCGACCCAGCAATAGCGCATCCAGGCCGTAGTAACTGGTGATCATGACCCCACAGTCGTACAAAGCCATCTCAATGAGCCGGCCCCGACCGGTACGCTCACGGCGAAATAGGGCGGCCAGTACCGCCTGTGCTGCGTACATGCCCGTCATCATATCCACGGCGGCCACACCGAACTTTAGGGGCGGCTGGCCGGCCTCACCGTTCAGCGCCATGAGGCCGGCTTCGCCTTGAATAACCAGGTCGTAGCCAGGGCGGCGCGCTTCCGGCCCGCTCGCGTCATAGCCGGTAATCGAACAATAGATCAGGTCAGGTTTGATGGCCCTGAGTTGCTCATAACCCAAGCCGAGGCGCTCTGCACCGCCGCTTTTAAAGTTTTGTATAACGACGTCGAACTGCGGGACGAGCTCGTGGACAATACGGCGACCCTCATCCGTCTGCAGGTCGAGAGTAATGGAGCGCTTATTACGATTCATGGCGCTGTAATAGGTGGTTTCCGTCAGCCCGATACGCATTCCCCAGTCTCGGGTGTCGTCTCCCCGTACCGGGTGCTCCAACTTCACAACTTCAGCGCCTAGATCTCCCATTACCTGGCTGCAGAGCGGCCCCGCGAATACCCGTGACAAATCCAGCACCTTCACTCCGTCTAGAGGAAGATCCACTGTGCAAGAGTGTGCGGTGCTGGTTTTGTCCATCATCTTCCTTTCCTTGTAGTGGGGTGGCTTCGCTTACTCACGGCCCAATGCGATGTAGCGCTGCAGGTGGTGATCAGAGTCACCGAGCTGGTGGTCGATCATGACCAGGCGCTTGGCATAGTGGGCCAGTGGCAGCTCCCATGTCATGCCGATGCCTCCATGCATCTGGATGAATTCCTCTGCTGCCAGAATGCCGACCCGCCCCAGCGTGTATTTGGCGGCTGACAGTGCTCGTTCACGCTGGACACGGTCGGAGGCTTCCAGCTTGGCGGCAGCGTTGATCACGGAGGACCGCGCCTGCTCGATTTCTAAAAGCAGATCAGCCATCCGGTGCTGTAAGGCCTGGAAGCGGCCGATAGGCACGCCAAACTGTCGACGTTGTCGCAGGTATTCCAGGGTGGTGTCGCGTGCCGCTTCCAGCGCACCCATGGCTTCGGCACATAATGCCAGTACACCGCGGCCCATGGCATATTCGAGCGTGGCATGCCCTGCGCCCGGGCTTCCCAATAGCGCGTCGGCCGGCAACTGCACGTTCGTCAACGTGATTTCTGCCGCCCGACCGCCTTCAATCAAGGGATAGCCTTGCCGCTGCACTCCCGGCGTATTCCCAGGTACCAGAAATAACGAAATCCCGTCGGGGTCGCTGATGTGGCCGTCGGTGCGTGCCGATACGACGAGCCAGTCAGCATGTTCGCCGCAGTCCACTACCGCCTTTATGCCGTTCAATATCCATGTGCCGTCCTGTTGCACGGCGCTGCAGCGTACGAGCGCAGTCTCATAGTGTGTCAGGGGTTCGGCGTGGGCAAAGGCAGCCGTTAATTGGCCTTCGATGAGCGCTTGAAGCAATCTCTTTTGTTCGGAAGAGCCGGCGTGCACAACCGAGCTTCCGGCCAGCAGAGTCGGCAGGAACGGTTCTACGACCAAGCCACGCCCCACCGCTTCGAACACGATGGAAATATCAAAGCCCGTGCCACCCATGCCGCCGTCACGCTCATGGAACAAGGCGGCAATCGTGCCCAAGCCGGCATAACGTTGCCAGAAATCCGGGCTGTAGCCCTGAGCGGAGCGGGCGTGACTTTCACGTACAGTGAAACCGTACTGCTCGCTGATGAAGCGGGTCAGCATGTCGCCAAGCATGCGTCGGTCTTCGGTATGGGTGAAATCCATCTTGTGTACGTTCCTTACAGTCCCAGGATCATCTTGCTGATGATGTTCTTCTGTATCTCGTTCGACCCGCCGAAGATCGAAAGCTTGCGCAAATTGAAGTACTCGGTGGCGGCTACGTCTGCACCGTCCGGCCCAATCGCGGCTGATTCACTCCCGTGGTTATCGACACCCTGCAAGTCGAGTTGGAACGGCCTGGCGTAAGGCCCCATGGCGCGCCGTGTTAGGGCCGAGATCTGTTGGCGCAGCTCTGTGCCGCGTATCTTCAACATGGAGCTTTTTTCCCCGGGAGAGCCGCCGGCAGCCACGTTGGCTATCACCCGTAGACTGGTGGTGCGCATGTTGTCGAGCTCGATTTCCAGGTGGGCCAACCTCGCGGCAAAAGCCGGATCCTCTGCCAGGGGTCGCCCATTCTTATGGCAGTAGGCGGCAATGAGCTTCAGCCGTTGTAATGCTGCAGTGGACAGGCCGACTCCGGCAATGTTGGTGCGCTCGTATGTCAGCAGGTATTTTGCGCAAGACCAGCCGCGATTTTCTTCACCCACAAGGTTGGCTGCAGGCACCCGCACATCAGAGAAGAAGACTTCGTTGACTTCGTGCTCGCCATCCAGCGTGATGATCGGGCGGATGTCGATGCCGGGGCTGTCCATGTCGACCAGCAGGAAACTAATGCCTTCCTGCGGCTTGCCGGCGCTACTCGTGCGCACGAGACAGAAGATCATGTTGGCGTACTGGCCCAGTGTGGTCCATGTCTTCTGACCGTTGATGATGTAGTGGTCGCCCTCACGCACGGCGCTTGTCCTTAAAGAAGCTAGATCGGAACCCGCGCCTGGCTCGGAGAAGCCCTGACACCACCAGTCAGAGCCATCCAGTATGCGGGGCAGCCAATATTGCTGCTGCGCTTTGCTTCCGTACTTGATGAGGACCGGGCCCAACATGCTGACCCCAAAGGGAACCACTCGCGGTGCATGGGCGCCTGCGCATTCGAGCTCGAAAATGAAGGTTTGTATGGGCGCCCAGCCGGCTCCCCCATGCTCGCGGGGCCAATGGCCGGCGAGCCAACCTTGCTCGTTTAGGGTCGCGTGCCAGTATTCCATGTCGGATTTAGAGAGCCGCCTGCCTTCCCTGACTTTGTCGGAGAGCCAGACCGGCAGCTTGGCTTGCAGAAAGCGGCGCACTTCCTGGCGAAACGCTTCCTCTTCGGACGAGAGGTTCAAATCCATGGGCCTGCCTTTATGAATGGGATGGTTTCATTTTTTCTCAGCAAACCTTCCTTGACAATTCCATAAACAGTTGACAATGAAGAAAATTAAATTTGACAATGGCAGGCATGGACATGAAATCGCTTTCGATGCTTGTGGATATTCTGGATGCGGGCAATCTGAGTGAAGCCGCACGTCGACTGAACATGACACGGGCGAATGTCAGTTATCACCTGAGACAACTGGAAAAATCCGTCGGTGCTCAGTTGGTCCGGCGTACCACACGGCGTGTTGAACCCACTGAACTGGGGTTGACGCTTTATCAGCATGGCTGCATGCTGCGCGATGGCCTGAGCGCAGCGCGTGAAGCCGTGCAGAGCTTGACCAGTCAGCCGAAGGGCAGGGTTCGGTTGAGTGCTCCCAGCGGCTATGGGAAGTTCGTCTTGACGCCCTGGCTGGTCGAATTCAAGCGCAATTACCCAGATATCGTGATGGACGTGCTGTTCGAGAACACGGTCGATGACCTACTGCGCGACGAGGTCGATATTGCGATTCGTATTCTGCCTTCGCCGCCGGAAAACCTTGTGGCTCGTAACATGGGGCGGGTACGGTATTTGGCCTGCGCATCAACCGAGTACGTGCAGCAACACGGCATGCCTGAATTGCCTGCGCAGCTGACCCATTCTCCCATTATCACGGCCGCGGTGGCGGGCAGGCCGTTGAGGCTATCCGCGTATCAAGGCAGTCATCGCGAAGTCGTGCAGTTGTATCCCACCGTGATTTCGCGCAATTTTCCTTTTCTGCGTGACGCCACGTTGGGGGGCCTGGGAATTGGGATTCTGCCTTCATACATGGTGCACACTGACATTGCGGCGGGCACGTTGCTGACAGCACTTGATGACTGGCGCCTGAGCATCTACGGCTTGAATATGTACCTGCTGTATATGCCCGGCCGGCATCATACCCGTGCGCTGTCCATGTTGATTGACTTCATTATGGAGAAAGCCAGGGCGCAGCAGACGGCGGACGAAGCACTTCAATAGCCAGTCATTTTCAGCCTGTTCCATTCGATCGCCCGGCGGCGCCAATGGGTTTCGATCGCCTGCGTGAAATCATGTCGCACCAGTTTGGCACGGGCAAGACACCAGTCGGCGTCCTCTCGGCGCAGCACCAGGCCCTCGAGCGGCCCCGGGCGAAAACGGCTGCGCGCCGTCGCGACGTATTCCTTCACTTCCTCCAGCGTGACTTTGGCGGTGAAGAGGTGAGGGACGGTCATCAGGCCGGCAGCAGCGGCCAGTTCATTGCGGCGCTGCGTGCTCCAAAAGCGGCCCGCACTACGGTCATAGACATCAAACACCATGAACCAGTCAGGCAGCGATGCGTAGTCCAGCGTATGGCGCGCCGCACACCATTCCCCGAAAACGATCAGCTGAGGCTGCAGCACAGCCGAAAGCTCGTCGCCATGCTGGGCCACCCAGGCCGGAAGGCGACTGAACTGGCCGACATGAGGTTCCATCAAATACTGGCCACGATTCTGCGCCCGCAAGCTACCATCCGGAGCCAGTGAGAAACCGACATTGGCGCCATCCAATTTTTCCTCTGCCACCACCGGGTCTTCAAGCAGAGCCTCGATTTCGTCGTCGGTCAGCAGTTTGTCATCGCGGGGAGCCCCTTCCCCTAACCAGGCGATGTGGGGAGTTTGGGGGAAACGGAAGAATTCACTCATGGTCAGACAAAGGAAGGGCTTCGGGAACTGTCGCAAGGGACACGGGTTGACCAGGAAACTTGCTTCGGTAGAAGCGCAGCGTATCCTGCGGACAGAGGAATTCTACCCGTACTCCGTGGGTTGCCAGGGTTGAGTGCCAATCAAGCCATTTACAATCGGCGGCCTGCCAGATGGGTGGCTTGTCGGGATGCGCGTTGGCAACGGCGGGAAACTTGCGATCCGGTGGGTCGAACTGCTCCTGCAGCGCATCGCCCGGGAATTCTGCGAAATGTTCCGGGGCCGCTTCCGTAATGCTGACGACTTCCACATGGTTCGGATTGCCGACATTGCGCAGCAGCCATTTCAGGAAAATATCGCCTACGCCCTTCGGCGGCGCCAAATTGGTTTTGTGCTGATATTCCCCCAGAATATGGTAGGCGTCATCGATTACGACCACCCCCTTTGCCTGGAGGGTCTGCAGACGGTCCACACAGGCTTGTACGCATTCGGGCGACACATCAGGATGCTGGCCGTTGGCGACCAGTAATACATTGGTATCGACTACCGCCTTCATGGTTTCAAAGACCCTGCTTCAGCCGTCGAACTGCGTTGCATCGCAAGCCGTTTTCTTTCCAGGGCGGCACGGGTGCGCCCGGCGATATCGGCCATTTCGTCACCAAAGAAGTGCTCCGGCCAATTCTCGATTTCGCCGTAGGCGTTCAGTCGCAACGGCTCCAGGTCGGACGCGCCCGCAAAGCGGCGACAGAAGTAAATAGCGACATCTTCTGCCGCAATACGGCCTTCCGCAACACGACGCTGCAGCCTGTTCAGCAAATGCTCGGAATGGCTTTCCACGATGAGCTGAACATTTCGGGGCCGGCCCTGTTCGTGCGCCTGCACTGCGGCAATTAAGGTGTCGGCCAGCTCCGCTTGGACCTGGGAATGCAGGTGAACCTCCGGCTGCTCCATCCAGACGGTGGAGTGAGGGGGGCAGTAGAAGGCCTGCACGAGTGCAGGCAAGATTTGCGACACGCCGAAGCCCACATCGCTGATCTTGACCTCGTGTGCCTGCGAATGGGTGCGCACCATGACTTCGAATTCCTTGCGGCCTGGAGCGATGGGGCGTACATCGAAGCTGTGAATAATGCCGAGGCGCTGCAGCCAGTGCGCAATGTATGCGTCGAAGCGTTGGCCGTCTTCCCCGGGACCGCCTGCGATGCAGCGGTCTTGCTGCGTGGCTGCCAGTAGTGCCGCAATGGCGTGCTCGCCCCGCTGACCCACGTCTTCGGGGGCATCGCCCGACCAAAGGTAGAGGCGGCGGGGCGACTCACGCAGTGGCCCGAGGTGATACAGCCGATGCAACATGGCTTCCGTCGACAGGGCGAAGTCAGTGGCGAAGGATGCGTTGTCGTAACCAGCACGTGTTTGGTCGGTCAGCCGATAGAACTTGTCGAGATCCAGCCGGGAACGGTCATGAGCGGCACTGGGTTTCAGCTTGTAGCCTTCGCTGCGCAGAGCAGGTAAGGCTCCCCGCTCGTGTTCGTAGATCAAGCGCATGCGGGTGGCACCCTGCTGCCGCAGGGCATAAATCATTTGGTTGACCGAGGGCAGGCCGTTTGAATCGGCACTAAGACTCACCCCCAGATTCAATTCGTCACCCTGCAGCGCAGTGTCGCTGAGCGGGTCATTTACGGCTAAAGGTGTGTCCAGCTTCCACCCCAGCTCAAATTTCAGAACCTGATTCAGGTCGTTGTTATGCAGACATTCTTGGAACGACCCGAGCTCCACCAATGATTTGTCGTCACCCAGCTGTAGAGGGCGCCGGCGGTCGCTGGAGAGTGCCGTTTGTTTAAGTGCAAGAAGCAGGTGGCCTAGGCTGCTTTTGCCACTGCTGTTGGCGCCGAACAGGATCGTAAGCGGCGCCAGGCGTGTCGGCCCAGTGTCTTTCCAGGCCTTGAAATTCTGTATGCGTAAGGATGTGAGCATGAATTGCCCCGGTTCTCTAAGGGTTGTCCCTGAAATGAGGACTAAAATAGTTCACAATAAATACTCTCTTAACTGGAGTTGGTTTGATGGCACGTATTGTTTTATTCGAGAATATCCACCCAAGCGCTCGCGAGGTGTTTCAGGCGGCAGGGTATGACGACATCGTCACCCATACGGCGGCATTGTCTCCCGAATCGTTGCGCGAGGCGATCCGCGGCGCTCAGGTTCTGGGTATCCGCTCCCGCACACAGTTAGATTCGGCGCTGATTGCTGATAATCCCGACTTGCGGGTCATTGGCTGCTTTTGCATCGGCACCAATCAGGTGGACCTCGAAAGCGCACTGACACATGGCGTGCCCGTTTTCAATGCCCCATTTTCCAATACCCGCTCCGTCGCCGAAATGGTGCTGGCGGAAGCTATCCTGTTGCTGCGCCGAATCCCCGAGAAAAACGACCGGGTGCATCAAGGGTTCTGGGACAAGACGGCGGAAGGTTCATACGAAACCCGCGGCAAGACGCTAGGCATCGTAGGGTATGGAAATATCGGTTCTCAGGTCGGCACGCTTGCCGAGCTGGCCGGCATGCGAGTTCTGTTCCATGACGTCGAAGCCCAGCTGCCGCGTGGAAATGCGCGGCCGACCACCACGCTCAAGCAACTGCTTGCGCAGTCGGATGTGGTGACACTGCATGTGCCGGGCGGCAAGGGAACGCATAACCTCATCAACGAAGAGACGATTGCGGCTATGAAACCCGGGGCGATTCTCATCAACGCCTCGCGCGGCACGGTTGTCGACATTGATGCGCTGCACGCGGCGCTAAAGAGCGGACATCTTGCAGGAGCGGCGCTGGACGTCTTCCCTGTGGAGCCCAAGAGTCGGGACGAAGCGCTGGACAGCCCCTTGCGCGGCATGCCGAATGTGATTCTCACCCCGCACATTGGCGGTAGCACTCAGGAATCACAAGAAAATATCGGTCGGGAGGTCGCCGAAAAGCTGGTGTCGTATCTGCAGTCCGGTGCGACCAAGGGATCTGTGAATTTCCCCGAAGTGGCTTATCAAGAGCGCGCGGGGACAAGCCGCATTCTGCATGTGCATCGCAACGTACCCGGTGCCATGGGCGCGCTAAGCAGCGCGGTAGCCGAGCATGGCCTGAACATTGTCGCGCAGTATCTGCAGACCCGTGGCCCTATCGGTTATGTAATTTCTGATGTAGAAGGCGAAGTCAGCGATGCCGTGTTGTCGGTCTTGCGTTCGCACCCTGTCACCGTACGCTGCGAAGTCGTCTGAGCGGGTCTGGCCGGTAGGATATCGGCCAGGGTATAGGCATCCAGGTGCGCCAGGAATTGGTCCAGCGCACCTTGCATGATGCGCGTCAGGCCGCACTGGCCCACCAGTATGCAATCTGTCTGGCCGTTGCCAAGGCAGGCCACCACGGCCAGGTCGTTTTCCATATCGCGCACGACGGCTCCCAACGAAATGTCTTCAGGTTCGCGTGCGAGCCGCATGCCCCCGTTTTTACCGCGAGTGGTTTCCACCCAGCCGGCCTGCGCGAGCCGGTGGGTGATCTTCATGAGGTGCGGTTCCGAAATACCATGCACACGGGCGACTTCGGCGATGGTGCACAGACGTTCTCGGTTGCCGCCCAAGTACATGAGCAGTCGCATGGAGTAGTCGGTCATCGCGGTCAGTCGCATGCAGGTCTCCGGTTCATTCAAAACACGTGTATCAGCGCCGCGCTGCAGCGCCGGCCACTACCGAGCCGGAAGCGCGCGATTGAGTCACGGCGTCGGCTCGAGGGCGTATCAGTATGGGGACGTAACGGTACAGATAGAGAGCCAGGCTGACAACCCAGGCGGTTGCTGCCGCGTGCAGCAATGGGCCTGCAAAGCTGGAGGGCCATAGAGCAGCTAAGCGCAAAACCACCGCCGCGACCATCAGCCAGTAACTGGCCAGCATGGAGCCATCGAGAGCCAATGGCCGCCCGGTGTGCCCCAAGGCAGTACGCGTAACCATGCCGATGATCAGTACGGCGAAACCGCCCATACCAATAATATGGACGTGTGCGGCGTCGCGCGCCAGGAAAACGCCACCCAACCCAAGCAAGTGAGCCGCTGCAGCCAGTAAGCCCAGCGCTAAGCCCAGGTAGCCCAGATAGAGTATCCAGAGCATGGGTTTGTGCAGAATGGCTAACGGCTTCCAGCGCCAGAGCTGATAAAGGCCGATAAGGCCCACTACGGCAAGGGCGACGGCCATTACGATATCCAGCCGCGCAAGCCCCGCAGCGATCGCCAAACCGCCCACAACGAGCTGCACCCTGCCACTGTTGGCCAGCATGGGAATGTCCAGACCGGGCACCATGCGAGTCGCAAAGAACGGAACCACGCGGCGTGCGATCAGAATCGTGAGTACCGCCATAAACAGCATGCCGGTGTTGAAACGCTCGATCACCAGCAGGTAGTCGCCCTTCAGAGTCGCGAGCAGAAAAAGTATATTGCTTGCGCCAAGCCCCAGCACGAGTACCGGCACCCCGTAGTTCCGTACGCTCTTGCCTTTCAGCATGACCTGCATGAGCTTGAGGGCGCTATAGCCAAAAAACAGGCTTTCCAGAATAAGGCCGACTACAAAGGCTGCATCGCCCCCGACCAAATAAGCGATACGAGCACCGATCCACATCAAAGCGATGATGGCCAGAGGTGCACCCTTCATGGGATTGAAGCCGGTCCATGTGGCGCTGGCGGTCAGCAGAAAGCCGACGGCGATGGTGGCAATAAAGCCCCACAGCATTTCATGGGCATGCCAGGCGACGGCGAAGAAAGGGGCAGGTACCAGGGCCGGCGCGAAAATCCAGATTGCGACCGAGATCAGTGCCCAGGCGCAGCCGCATATATAAAGCGGACGGAAACCCAGACTAAGGAAGACAGATAAATCGGGCGAGGGCAATGGGCTGCCGGTACTGGGCTTAGCGCTAGCCATGGTGGAGCTCCTGGGGCATGCGATTGGGTTCGCGGTTCATTTGGTAGCCGAACCACAGGCTGCGCGCGATGCGCTGCGCCAGCTCATCGGCCTGGTTGGCCATATCGCGATTAGGCAGTTCGGCTGTGGTCGCATGAAAGAGGTCCAGCCAGTGCCGGAACAGGGAGGCGTCAAGATCGGGTAAAGCGACATGCTTGGGCATGGGGGTGCCGCTGTATTCGCCGGAACCTAGCAAAATCGAGGACCAGAAGCGGACCATGATGTCCAAATGCACCGGCCAGTCGTCGATGTGTTGATTGAAAATGGGGCCTAGTAGAGGGTCGGCCCGGATACGCCCATAGAATTGATCGACAAGTTGGCGGATTTCATCGGTGGTGCAAAGGTCTGGACGGGCCATGAGCGATTAATGAGTTAAAGATGACTTTGAAAGTAATCTTAATGAAAGTGCCAATGCGCGTCAATTGCAAGCCGTTGCTATGTGGCTTACGAGACGCTTAGTTATTCATTCTTCCGGTGGGGTAGCGCCGCCTGGCCCTAATGCGCGCTGCATGAATACGACATCGATCCACTGCCCGAATTTGTAGCCCGTTTCCGGCTGAGTGCCGACATGGGCAAAACCTAGAGCGCGGTGCAAGGCGATGGAGCTCTGGTTTTGTGTCCCGCCGATCACTGCGATCATCTGTCGCCACGGCCCTTGCTCACAACGTTCGAGCAGGGCACTGAGCAGCTTCTTACCTATGCCTTTGCCGAACTCCCCTTCGGCTAGATACACGGAGTCTTCGATGGTGTATCGGTAGGCCGGGCGAGGCCGATACGCAGAAGCGTAGCAATAACCCAGGATTCGTTCATCTTGTTCAGCCACCAGCCACGGCAAGCCCAGGTCGCGTACGCGCTGCAGCCGCTGCGCCATTTCTTCTACGCCTGGGGGCTCCTCCTCGAAGGTCGCAGTACTTGACAGCACATGGTGAGCATAAATTTCCTGGATATGGGGAATATCATCAGGCGTGGCGTCGCGAATCGTGAAGGCTGCATCGGACTCCGGGGCATCAGCTTGCGCAGTGTGCGAGCCGGTCATACTATTTTTCATGAAGGTTTCCCACTTAAATCGTTAATACGGAGTCACAAAGATGGCCCTGCCGATCCGAACCCTTACTGACGCCTTTGCCGTGGCGCCACAACTTAGCCCTGACGACATGCAGGCTGTGGCGCAGGCCGGCTTCAAGAGCGTTATTATCAATCGGCCAGATGGGGAGGGCGGTGCGGAGCAACCCTCTTCCGAAGAGGTAATGGCGGCGGCCAAAGCCGCAGGTCTGGTCATAGAATATCAGCCCGTGATAAGCGGTGGCATGACAGAACAGGATGTTCTACGTTTCAAGGAACTGCTGGGAAGGCTGCCGGCCCCGGTGCTGGCCTACTGCCGTAGCGGTACGCGCTGCACGCATTTGTTCAATGCCGCCAATCAAGTTTGAGATGAGTCAACTACAGCGTAAATGCTTATTACATGTTAGCCTCGCGACCGGGTAAGCTGAAAACCATAACTAACCACTTCGGTGTTCCCGCCCGGGATGCCAGAATTCTGATACTACAGGGGCAAGATAATGTTCAAGAAAATTCTTATTCCCACTGACGGCTCCCCGTTGTCTGCGCAGGCCGCAAACAAGGGTGTGTGCTTTGCGCGCGAAATTGGTGCCGAGGTTGTGGCACTTTACGTGACGCAACCATTTGCCGCTACCGTTGGGTTCGATGGTATGGCTGCCGCCTATGCCATTACCGACGAAGATTACGAAAAGACAGCGAACGAGCAGGCACAGAAGTACGTCAAGCAGGTGCTGGATCGTGCCGAGACCGCGGGCGTGAAGGCAACCGGAAAGGTGGTGTCGAACTTCAACGTCGCCGACGGCATCGTCCAGGCAGCAGAAGAAAATGATTGCGACCTTATCTTCATTGGCAGCCACGGGCGCAGCGGCCTTTCCCGTCTACTGCTCGGCAGCGTCACCGTCAAGGTTCTGGGTCTGGCCAAGACAGCAACGCTGGTCTATCGCGTCAAAGAGACCAACTAGCCTGTCTTCATTGATGCATCCCCCCTCTTTGGCCGTATCATTAGGGATGCGGTGATCGGTCTCGGTGGCAGGTGCCATATGTACGCTGCCTGCCGCCCCGGTCTTTTCATTTTTTTCACGGCGTTAATAGAGGGGGGGTTATGTCCATCAAAATTGGTGACCGCATTCCTGATGGCACCTTATACGAATATTACGATGAGCCCAGCGGCGCATGCGCTGTAGGGCCGAATGCCTTTCAGGTGGCAGAAGAGGCGCGCGGCAAAACCATTGCCTTATTCGCCTTGCCTGGCGCCTTCACGCCTACCTGCTCTGAAAAACACGTTCCCGGATACCTCGAGCAGCATGATGCCCTGCGCGATAAAGGGGTGGACGAGATCTGGTGCGTGGCTGTCAACGATGCCTTTGTCATGGGCGCCTGGGGCCGCGAACTGGGTGTTAACGGGCGCATCCGCATGCTGGGTGACGGCAGCGCCGAGTGGACACGCAAGTTGGGGCTCGAGCTGGACCTCAATGCGCGTGGCATGGGCACGCGCTGCCAGCGCTTCTCTGCTCTGTTACGCGACGGCGTAGTAGAACAGCTGAATATTGAACAGGCAGGCAAATTCGAAGTCTCAGATGCCGGCAGCCTGCTGAAGCAACTATAAAGTTCTATACCCCGGTGGCTTAAACCCCGGCGGCTAACCCAGTCGCCGGGTCAATATGCGCCGGGGAAATGTCCGTGGAGCGTTCTGCTCCCCTTCATTCTTACTTAGCCGCTTCAGGCGCTATTCCCATTACGGTTTTCCATGGTAAAGACGATCGGGGCGTTCTCCTCTCTGTTCCTGGCTACTCTGCTATTGCTGATAGGGTCAGGGCTGTTCAACACTTACGTCGGGTTGCGCCTCAGTGCTACTGCCACGTCGGAAGTCTGGATCGGTGGCATTATTGCGGCGTATTACCTGGGCCTTGTTTTGGGTGCACGCGTCGGCCATAAACTGATCATCCGCGTGGGTCACATCCGTGCCTACGCAGCTACCGCAGCGGTGGTCACTGTCACAGTTCTGATTCAAGCACTGATAGACGTTCTCGTGCTCTGGATCGCATTGCGTTTCGTGGCCGGTATCGCCATGGTGACACAGTTCATTGTGCTGGAAAGTTGGCTGAATGAGCAGACGGAGAATCATCTGCGCGGTCGGGTCTTCGCCTTCTATATGGTGTTTTCCAGCCTTGGAACCGTCCTGGGCCAATTGTCTGTGGGCATGTTCCCGCGGCTGGATACCGGGCCACTGATGTTTGTCGCGCTGTGTTCAGCGGCCTGCTTGATCCCCGTTGCCGTCACCCGCCGAGTACACCCGGCCATCCAGGTGCCGGTCCCTCTGCACTACCGCTATTACGTCTCGCGAGTGCCCATGACCATCACCGTGTTGTTCATGACCGGGATGATGACGGGTGCCTTCTACGGCCTGGCGCCGGTGTACGGCGTTGCTAACGGTATGGACGCCCAACAGGTGGCGGTGTTTGTTTCTGCAGCTGTCGCCAGCGGGCTGGTGTTTCAATGGCCTGTGGGCTGGCTGGCAGACCGTATCAGTCGGGTCGGCTTGATTCGCTTCAATGCCTTGCTACTTGCCGCCCTGACCGTGCCGTTGTGGGGATGGTGGCCTTTGCCGTACCCGGTGCTGGTGGGTTTCTCTGCTTTGTTCGGCATAATACTTTTCACGCTCTATCCCGTGGCCGCGGCGTTCGCCAACGATAATGTCGACCCTGACCGCCGCGTGGGCCTCAGTGCCATCCTGTATATGGTCTACGGCCTGGGCGCTTGCGTGGGCCCCTTGGTTGTCGGTTTTCTTATGCGCCAGCTTCAGGCGGGCGTTTTCTTCGTCTTCGTCACTGCATGTGCCGTCTTCTTGATCGTTGTTGTCAGGCCGCAGCGTGTCACCGGCGCTTACCTCAGTCAGGACGCGCCGACCGAGTTCGTGCCCATGCCGGAATCCTCTCAGACGCCCAACGTCGTTCCGGCGCTCGATCCGCGCGTTGACCTTGAGACTGATGTTTCGTTCACGCCCCCACCGGAGGAGCCGGTGCTGGATGATGAAGCATCGGCGGCGTCCCCCGTATCCGAATCCAGCGATGTCGCGGTATCGCCCGCGGAGGCAGAAGTGCTGGACGACACTCAAATTACAGAAACCCCGGCAGCCACGGCGACAGCGGCTCCGGAAGTAGTGGGTCCGCCGGCTGCGGCTTCAACCCCGGCGGAAGGGGTGGGGCCGGCTGATCTGGCCGCTATGCATGACCAGCCTGCGACAGTCGCAGAAGAAGCGGTACCGCCGCGTGAAGAGGCTGCCGAAGTAGCCGCAGTGGAGCAAGAGGCTACGGTCGCGACCTCGGCCTCAGCGGATGCTATTGAGGGGCAGGTGGCGGGAGATATCGCTATGCCGCCAGAGTCACCTGCAGGAGTCGGCCCCAGTGACCTGCGTTACATCGCCGGAACCGATGGCGGGGACGCCCATGCTACGACACCCGCAGAGCAGACGCCGGAGGCCGACGATCAGAATACGTCGGTCAACGGGGGAAAAGTATGAAGATGGCTAGTATGGCCAGCCCGACCCCGATGCCGTTGACCCAGTTTATGCGTTCGCGGAAGACCCCAGCTCCGACCAGAGTGCCCAGCGAAATCACCCCAATATTCATGGCGGAGAATACCAGGGTGGGATTGTCCGAGTAGACCTGATGAGCCCGGACATAGAAATAAATGTTCCCAAAGTTCAGCAGACCGAGCATCAGGCCGGCCAGCATGCTGCGACGGTTCCATGCGGCACGCCGTGCGAACAGGTAGCCGAAGCTGACAACCCCGGCGAGTACAAATGAGCCCAGCAGCGTGGTTGGGAATGCAGACCCCATTTTCGCCACTTGTTTGAACAGAATGTCGATGGTTCCATAGCCGAACCACACACCCAAAAGGAGGGTGACGGTGACAAGGCCACCGTGGGCCGCGGGCTGTTGCGCATTTCGGTTGTCCGGCCGCCAAAGAAGCGCTCCCAATGCGCAAAGGGCGACCGCGACACCCAGCAGCTTGCCTTGGGTAGCCGTTTCGCCAAATAAGGTGAAAGCGGCAATGAGAGGCAGGAGCAAAGACAGACGCTGTGCGACATCGCTCAACACAATGCCGGCCTGCTGCACGGCCTTCGCCATAATCAGGAAGACGCTGGGAAGCAGCAAACCCAGAGCGATGAGCAGGGGCCATGGCGAAGTGTTATGCAGTAAATCTGCCGGTTGCGGGCCGAGCAACAACCAGCACAGGCTACCGGCCATCACATAGTTGAATGCAATGGCTTGGTCCACCTGGATGGATTGGCTACGGGCAACTTTCAGCAGGACAGATACTGCGACGCTGCAGGAAATGCTCAATATCAGGGTGTACATACTCGTTTCCATCTACAGAACGGCGCAGATGGTAGGCGTGTGCGAGGCCGTTGGCAACACTTTGAATTGCGTCATCTTCCTCTAAAAATCGATAACGTGTCGCTAAAACTCTCTAAAAACACTTAAAAGCTTGCAAAAGGAATTTAAATGTGTGGAGCGTATCTTCCGTTGTGACATGTAACTAATTAAGTCACTTGCGAACAAGATCAGCCGAGGTGGGCAAGCGCAACAACCGTAGGAAGAGGAAACGAAGAAATGAAAAAAGCCTGATAGCTGGTGAGCTATCAGGCTTTTTGAATTTTGGCGGAGCGGACGGGACTCGAACCCGCGACCCCCGGCGTGACAGGCCGGTATTCTAACCAACTGAACTACCGCTCCTTCCTTGGTGGGTGCTGACGGGATCGAACCGCCGACCCTCGCCTTGTAAGGGCGACGCTCTACCGCTGAGCTAAGCACCCTCGTCGCCCGCGCGGCGCGAAACACGACGGCCGCCGCAAAAGGGGCGCTAGTTTATCGCGTCCTTGAGCGCCTTGCCAGCGCGGAACTTGGGCACGCGGGCCGCCGGGATCTGCAGTGCCGCGCCGGTCTTCGGATTGCGCCCGGTGCGCGCCGCGCGCTTGCCCACGTAGAACGAGCCGAAGCCCACCAGCGTCACCATCTGCCCCTTCTTCAGGCTCGATTTCACCGCGCCCACCAGCGCGTCGACCGCGCGCTCGGCGGCGAGCTTGGAGATCTCCGCCGACTGCGCGATGTGCTCGATCACGTCCGCCTTGTTCATCGTCCTTCCCCGGAGTCCGCGCCGCCACCGGCCGGCGCTTCGTGGTTCCTAATGCTTGACCGCGGCCGGCGTCCCGGTCTTGCTTTCCGCGGGCGGCAAGGGCGCCTCGCCCGCCGCCTGGGGCAGCGGTTCGTGCTGGCGCTCGAGCGCCACCTCCAGCACCTTGTCGATCCACTTGACCGGGACGATCTCGAGCCGGTTCTTGACGTTGTCCGGGATCTCGGCGAGGT
>JAJUGV010000013.1 GCA_029265795.1 Alcaligenaceae bacterium | reverse complement strand
GCAGAGGATGTTCGTCACCCAACGGCCACGGAGCTTCAAAGAAGCGCTCCACCCAAGTTGCCGATGCCTCTTGCAAAGTGGCGGGCTTCCATTTTGGTTGCTTGTCTTTGTCGATCAGTAGCGCACGGATGCCTTCTTGAAGATCGCCCTGTACGCCGCAATGCAGCGCAGCAATATATTCCTGCCTGAAGGCATCGGCCAGTGAGAGCAGACGGGCACGCTCTAGTAGCGTGAAAGACAGCCGCGCCGAACCCGGTGATCCGGCCTGAAAAGTCGTGGCGGCTTTCTGCAACCATGGGTCTTGGTGTTTCGCCAGCTCAGCAATGGCTTCGCATATAGCGTCGAAATCGTGCCCATCGCAGGCCGCGCGGATCGTATCGTAATTCCTGCGCAGGGGGCCGGGATCGTTCTGGGTAAGTGCCATGGAATTAAGCAGATGCTGAAGTGCAATGGCGTTTTCTGTTGCGTCGTCGTGCCAGCCGGCCTGGCGTACGGCCTCCAGGAACTCAGGCCATCGCGATGATTCCAGCGCGTGGTCGGCCAACCCGAGGAAGAGGCAATCCGAAGCCCCAAGCTGTGCTCCAGTCAGTGCAAGAAAACGCCCGACTCCCCCCGGCAGGCGTGCCAGCAGCCAGGTGCCACCGACGTCCGGGAAGAGACCGATGCTGATCTCCGGCATAGCGAATCGCGTGGTCTCGCTCACCACACGGTGGCTGGCGCCCGCCATCAGGCCGACCCCACCACCCATGACGATGCCATTACCCCAGCACAGTATGGGCTTGGGGTAGTCGTGAATCAGGTAATCCAGGCGGTACTCGATATCGAAGAATCGACGCGTATATGCGTTGTCCCACGCGTGCCCCGTTTCATTCTTGAGTATGGAGTCGTAGATGCTGTGCAGGTCGCCCCCCGCGCAGAACGCTCTATCGCCGGCTCCGGCAAGTATCACGAATGCAATGGACGGGTCATTGGCCCAGGCCACCAGTTTGTCGTGCAGCAGCTCACACATGGGCAGGGACAAACCATTGAGCGTACGTGGGCGATTCAGGGTGGCGAGGCCCACCTGAAGTCGCCCCGTCGTCATCACCTCGAACACGACCGCATCAGCATCATTCATCATCGTATATCTACTCCCTTTTCCAAGACCTGACGCGCAATGATTACACGCATGATCTCGTTGGTACCTTCAAGTATCTGGTGCACACGGGTGTCGCGCACCAGGCGCTCCAGCGGATAATCCTTTAGATAACCGTATCCGCCATGTATCTGTTGGGCATCGAGGCAGACCTGGAAGCCGAGGTCGGTCGCCAGGCGCTTGGCCATGGCGCAATATACGCTTGCCTGCGGGTTCTGGGTATCCAGCATGCCGGCAGCTAACCTGACCATCTGTCGTGATGCAACGATATGAGTGAGCATGTCAGCCAGTTTGAACTGCAGCGCCTGAAAAGAGGCCAGCGGCTGAGAGAATTGCTCACGCTCCTGCATGTACTGTCGGGCGGCATCGTACGCGCCCTGAGCGGCTCCAACCGAGCAGGTGGCGATATTGATGCGCCCGCCGTCCAGTCCCTTCATGGCAAAGACGAAGCCCTCGCCTTCCTGACCCAGTAGGTTTTCCGCAGGTATTTCGACATTTTCAAAAGTGATGGGCCGTGTCGACTGGCTGTTCCAGCCCATCTTGTCTTCCTTGCGCCCATAGGTGATTCCCGGCGTGTCGGCGGGCACCACGAAGGCCGAAACGCCGCGCGGACCCGGCCCGCCGGTGCGCGCCATGACCACCAGCAGATCAGTATCGCCGCCACCAGAAATAAAGGCTTTGGAACCGTTCAGCACATAGGCCCCACCGCGCCGCTCGGCACGCGTTTGCAAAGAGCCGGCATCTGACCCTGCATTGGGCTCAGTGAGGCAATAAGATGCCAGTTTTTCGCCGCTGGCCAACTGAGGGCCCCACTCTTCGCGAACGGTTTCGCTTGCCCAGCTGCCGACCATCCATGTCGCCATGTTGTGAATGGTGAGAAAAGCCGTGGTGGAAGGGTCAAAGGCAGCCATTTCCTCGAAAACGAGGGTCGCGTCCAGCCTGGGCAGTGCCAGGCCGCCAATGGATTCCGGTGCGTACATGGCGCAGAACCCCAGCGCGCCCGCGCGCTGAAAGGCTTCACGGGGGAATACGGCTTCGGCATCCCAGCGCGCGGCATGGGGCGCCAGCTCGCCCTGCGCAAATTCACGCGCGGCTTCGGCGAACGCAAGCTGCTCGTCGCTCAGACGAAAGTCCATGATGATGTCTCCTTGGAATCATTCTTATTGTGCCTCCGATAAACAGCGCCGGGGCACTTCATGCCCACAACCTTAACGCGCGAGCATGCTCTTTGTTGTCATGTTCCTGACAATGTCCCTGTGCCTTGCTGCTGCTCTAAACGGCGTTGCCGATGACGCTGGCGCCGACGGCGCGACTCCATCGGGTCGAACACAAGCGGCCGGTAGATTTCTACACGATCGCCTGCGCGCAGAACCTGATGTGCTGTACAAAGCCGACCGTACACCCCGACGGGGGGCGCTTTTTCCCCGAATTGCGGGTGGTCTTCAAAGAAACCACTGGCTTGTACGGCCTGCATGGCCGTCGCGCCGGGCGGCAGCGTCACCTCACGCCGCCAGACGGCCTGGGGCTGCGCATAGATGACTTCCACCAACATTGATGAAGAACGCTCACTCGCCATAGACCGCCTGTGCGCGCTGTGTGAACGAATCGATGAAAGTGGTGGCGATCCGGTTGAAGATTGGGCCGACTACCGCTTCCAGGGCGCGGCTGGAAAAGGCATAGCGCATGGTGTAGACGACTTTACAGGCCTCTTCAGACAGTGGAATGAATTCCCAAGTACCGGTCAACTCGGAAAACGGGCCGTCAATCAAATGAATGGTGATCAGCTTGGGGTAATCGTGGTCGTTGCGCGTAGTGAAAGTCTGCTTCAGACCCGCGATACTGATAGTGACCGACGCCTCCATACCGGTTTCATCATGCCTGTGCACCTTCGTACCACCACACCACGGCATAAAGTCCGGATAGCGCGCTACGTCGGCCACCAGGTCGAACATTTGTTTGTTGCTGTATGGGACTAGAACGGAGCGCTGAACTGTGTGCATCGATATGGAAGTTTCGGTTGCGATAGAATGGAATGTTCTAATTTTACCGTCTGCAAGAATATACGTTCATGAGCATCGTTGAGAACCGCAAAGCCACGCACGACTATTTCATCGAAGAACGGTTCGAGGCCGGGCTCGTGCTGGAGGGGTGGGAAGTCAAAGCCATCCGCGCGGGTCATGTCCAGCTCAAAGAAAGCTACATCATTGTTCGCAATGGAGAGATCTTCATTGTGGGCATGCATATCAGCCCCCTGCCGACGACCTCCACCCATATCCGTCCGGACGCCACCCGTACACGCAAATTGCTGCTACGTGCTGAAGAAATCCGGAAACTCATAGGCAAGACCGAACAGCGCGGCTACACCATGGTGCCGCTAAACCTGCATTACCGCAACGGCCGAATCAAACTCGATTTCGGCCTCGGGCGCGGTAAGAAACAACACGACAAACGCGACGCGGCCCGTGACAAAGACTGGGCCCGCGAACGCGAACGCCTGTTAAAACACGACACCCGTAACAGATAGTAAAAACTGGGGTCAGACCCCAGTTTCGGCTTATGCTTTGGCGAGGCGCTGCCAGGTGTCGACGACGGTGTCCGGGTTGAGCGACATGGACAGGATGCCTTGGTCGCGCAGCCACAGGGCCAGGTCGAGGTGGTCGCTGGGGCCTTGGCCGCAAATACCCACGTACTTACCCGCTTTCAGGCAAGCCTGGATGGCGCGATTCAGCATGAACTGAACGGCCTCGTCGCGTTCGTCGAAATCGGCGGCGAGCAGCTCCATGCCGGAATCACGGTCAAGGCCCAGCGTCAGCTGAGTCATGTCGTTGGAACCGATGGAAAAGCCATCGAAGTACTCGAGGAACTGGTCTGCGAGAATGGCGTTTGACGGCACTTCGCACATCATGATGATGCGCAGCCCGTTTTCACCCCGTACCAGGCCGTTGCTGGCCAGCAGATCAATGACACGGCGTGCCTGATCGACCGTGCGCACAAACGGCACCATGATCTCGACGTTGGTGAGGCCCATTTCGTCGCGGACTTTCTTGAGAGCTTCGCACTCCATACGGAAGCACTCGGCAAATTCGTCGGAGATATAGCGGGATGCGCCGCGGAAACCCAGCATGGGGTTCTCTTCTTCGGGCTCATAACGCGAACCGCCGATGAGTTTGCGGTACTCGTTGGACTTGAAGTCCGACAAACGCACGATGACCGGCTTCGGGTAGAAAGCGGCCCCCAGGGTAGCCACCCCTTCAGCGAGTTTCTCCACGAAGAAGGCGCGCGGGCTGGCGTAGCCGCGGGCTGCGGATTCGACTGCGCTCTTAAGCTCGCTATCGACATTGGGATAGTCGAGCACGGCTTTCGGGTGCACAGCGATATTGTTGTTGATGATGAATTCGAGCCGCGCCAATCCGACCCCGTCGTTAGGGATCTGGGAAAAGTCAAAAGCCAGCTGAGGGTTACCCACGTTCATCATGACCTTCAGGCCGATGTCGGGCATTTCGCCCCAGCGAACTTCCTCGATTTCGGTTTCGATCAGGCCATCGTAGATACGACCTTCGTCGCCTTCCGCGCAGGAAACCGTGACTTCGCGGCCGTTATCCAGTACATCGGTGGCGTTTGCGCAACCCACCACGGCGGGGATGCCCAGTTCACGCGCAATGATGGCCGCGTGGCAAGTGCGCCCGCCGCGGTTAGTGACGATGGCGGAGGCCAGTTTCATGACGGGTTCCCAGTTCGGGTCGGTCATGTCGGTGACGAGGATATCGCCAGCCTGGACCTTATCCATTTCCGAGGCATCGGCCACGATACGCACCTTGCCTGAGCCGATCTTCTGACCGATTGCTCGCCCGGTGACCAAGACTTCGCCCGTTGCTTTGAGGCGATAGCGCTCCTGCACGTCGTTACTGCTCTGCTGCGACTTGACGGTTTCCGGACGGGCCTGAAGGATATAAATCTTGCCATCCACCCCATCGCGGCCCCACTCGATGTCCATGGGACGACCGTAGTGCTCTTCGATAATGACAGCGTAGCGCGCAAGTTCGATGACTTCTTCGTCGCTGAGCGAATAACGATTGCGCTCGGAAACGGGGACGTCCACTGTGCGTACGGCGTGGCCGGTGCTGCGATCGGGGTCGAACTCCATCTTGATAAGTTTGGAGCCGATGCGACGGCTGATGATGGGGTACTTACCTGCGGCCAAAGACGGCTTGAAAACGTAGAACTCGTCTGGGTTGACAGCACCCTGCACAACGGTTTCGCCCAGCCCATAGGAAGACGTGATGAAGACGACGTCTTTGAAACCGGACTCGGTATCGATGGTGAACATGACACCGGAGCTGCCTTTGTCTGAACGCACCATGCGCTGGATACCCGCCGACAGCGCGACATCGGCATGCGCATAGCCCTTGTGCACCCGGTAGGAAATGGCGCGGTCGTTATACAGCGAAGCAAAGACGTGGCGGATTTTTTCGAGGACTTCGTCGATGCCCACGACGTTCAGATAGGTTTCCTGCTGCCCGGCGAACGATGCGTCCGGCAGGTCTTCCGCAGTGGCCGAGGAACGCACGGCAAACGAGCCCGTGCCGTCGGCGTCTAGCTCGGCGAATGCCTTGCGGATGTCTTGCTCAAGATCTTGCGGAAAAGGCGTGTCGATGATCCATTGCCGGATTTCCGCACCTACTTCAGCCAACTGACGCACGTCGTCAGGGTCGAGCGTCTTGAGCTTGTCGATGATGCGCTGGTCTAGCCCGGTGGACTTCAGGAAGTTGCGAAACGCATCGGCCGTGGTTGCGAAACCGCCGGGAACGCGCACACCCGCGCCGGCAAGCTGGCTGATCATCTCGCCCAGCGAGGCATTCTTGCCGCCGACCGAGTCGACGTCAGTCATGCGCAGCTGTTCGAACGATACAACGTTAGACATAAAAGTCACCTGTAAAGAAAAGAAAGCGTGTTTGCTCAATAACCGGCTTAACGCCGGCCGCGGTTACTGAGCAAACCCGCCTCGCTTCCTTTTTACTGACATGGGTGACGGAGATTAGAAGCCCGGAAGACTCCCTTAGTGTTAATCTTGTCGGATTGTACCGTTTTCGCCAGGCCCTGCGTCACCCTCCATGTCCAATTCCGTTCTCCAGCGCACAGTTTTCGTCGTTTCCGACAGCACCGGCATCACAGCCGCGACATTCAGTAATTCCGTGCTTTCACAGTTCGAGCAAGTTGAGTTCGACACGGTCCGTATTCCGTATCTGGATACTGTCGAAAAGGCTGAAAGCGTCGTAGCTCGCATCAACCGGTGCGCGGCGGAGCAAGAGGCTCCACCCCTGGTGTTCAGCACTTTGGTCGATTCGACGCTTGCGGAGACCATCCGTAGTGCGAACTGCATCTTCTTCGACCTGTTCGGGACTTTCGTGCAGCATATCGAAGAGGCGCTGGGCGTGAAATCCAGCCATTCGGTGGGGCGTTCCCATATGGGCGGGCTATCTAAGCAGTACAACGCCCGCATCGAAGCCATCAACTTCACCCTGGCGCATGATGACGGGCAGTATGTTCATGGCCTAGAAGAAGCAGACGTGATTCTTGTTGGGGTGTCGCGCTGCGGTAAGACTCCTACCAGCCTTTACCTGGCCATGCAGTACGCCGTCAAGGCGGCTAATTACCCCTTGATTCCCGAAGACTTTGATCGTGGGGGGTTGCCTGCCACGCTGGTGCCGTTTCGTAAGAAGCTTTTTGGCCTATCTATTCACCCTGGCCGCTTGGCCGAGGTCCGCAATGAGCGCCGTCCCAACAGCCAATATGCCTCGATCAAGCAGTGTCGCGACGAAGTGGCGGCAGCTGAACGATTGATGCGCATGGAGAACATTCCCTGGCTTTCAACCACCACCAAATCGATCGAAGAAATTTCCACCAAGATCATGGCGGAAATCGGGCTGGAGCGCCGCCAATACTATTAATGAGGCTTAGCCGACGCCTCAATATAACGGCGGCGCTGTTCGAACAGGCAGACGCCCGCCGCCACGGCCACATTCAAAGATTCCACAGCCGGGCTCTGCGGAATATACAAACGCTGGTCTGCGGCGGCGATGAGCGCCGCGTCCACTCCCCTGCCCTCGTTGCCGAATACCCATGCCGCGTCGCGCGGTAGCTCAGCAGCATAGATTGTCTGGGCATCGTGCAAGGCGGTAGCAAGCAAAGGGATGCGCAGCTTCTCACGAATGGCGTGCAGGTCCTGCTCTTCGTATATCTGCAAAACAAAGTGTGCGCCTTGTGCGCTGCGCAGCACTTTGGGCGACCACGCGGCCACGCAGCCTTTAGACGCGTAGACTTCGCATATACCCGCCGCGGCGGCCGTGCGCAGCAGAGTTCCCATATTGCCCGGGTCTTGTACCCTGTCCAGCCACAGGCAGTTCCGATCAATACGCTCGGGCGGCGTTGGACGCGGCGCCCGGACGAGAAACATCACGCCCTGGCCATGTACCACCTGCGATGCACTACGCAGTAAAGAAGGTGGACAAAACCGTACCGCTGCCTGATCCACATTTTTCAGTAAAGCCGCCACTTCGGGGTGACCCAGGCGCTCTTCATCGAAAAAGGCGAGCTCCGGCTTCCCGCCCTTTGCCAGCCAGGCTTCACACAAATGTACCCCTTCCAGAACGATGCGCGGAGCCGCCCCTGACCGTTCGCCCGGCACACGTTTTCCGGCCGCCACTTTGCTAAGTAACCGAAAATCCGGATTCTCGCGCGAGGAAATTTTTTTCATGACTCGAGCATGGTCTCAAAATGCCGACGCACCGGCGCAAAACTGCGGCGATGTTCCTCGCACGGCCCCAATTCCAGTAGGCGTTGTAGATGCAAAGCCGTGGCGTAGCCCTTGTGTTGGTCAAAGGCGTAGTCTGGATACCGTAAGTGCATGTCCAGGCAATAGGCGTCGCGAGCCGTCTTTGCCAGGATGGAGGCGGCGGAAATCGCCGGTATCCTGGCATCACCACCAATGACATACTGTGCAGCGCACGCCAAGCCTTTTGGCACCTGGTTACCATCTACCAGCACCTGTTGCGGCGGCTTCTGCAAGCCTTCACAGGCCCGACGCATGGCCAGCATGGTGGCCCCCAGAATATTGAGCTGGTCAATTTCGGCCACATTGGCACTGGCAATGCACCAGGCAAGAGCCCGCTCACGGATCCCAACTGCCAACGCCTCGCGCTGGGCCGCACTGAGACGCTTGGAGTCGTTCAGGCCTTCTATCGGCCTAGTATCATCGAGGATCACAGCGGCCGCAAACACGGGCCCCGCCAGGGGACCGCGCCCTGCTTCATCGACGCCGGCGCACAACACCGTAGGCATCGGCATTCCGTCGAATAGGCTAGTCTGCATGCCCGCCTCCGACGCGGACGATGGCTTCAGCCACCAGACGTGGTGTATCCAGGTTCAGGCTGCGATGTATCTCGCGGAAGCGTTGCTCGACGTCAGCCGCATAGGCCTCGTCGACCAGCGCGCGCCAGGTGGCATCGGCTAGGTGTTCGGGTGTTGCGTCTTCCTGCAACAGCTCCGGCACAACAAAATCCCGCGCCAGGACATTCGGCAAGCCCACCCAAGGCAGGTAGGGCCGTTGCTGGCCCGACTTCCATTCCATGATCTTTCGCATAAGCGGGGTCAATACGTAGGAAATCACCATGGGGCGCTTGAACAAAGCCGCCTCCAGCGTGGCGGTGCCGCTGGCGACCAGCACCGCGTCGGCGGCTTCCATAACATGCCACGCTGCCGGCCAATCCGGCTGTACACCGGCAAGCCGTTCACGGTCCACGATATGACAATTCTTAAGAGGAAGTTCGCGCAGCATCTGCTCGAATTCCTGACGCCGTTGCGCATTCACCATCGGTACTACGAACTGCAGACTGGGATCGCGCTCTTGAAGCAGACGAGCAGCTTGCAGAAATCGCGGCCCTAACTGCCGAAGTTCCGATGCACGGCTGCCCGGCATGATGGCCAACACACGCGCTTGCGGATCCAGCCCCAGACGCCGTCGGGCGCCGTCGCGGTCCGGTTCCATAGGTATGTTGCCGGCAAGCGGATGACCCACGCAAGTAACGGGCACCCCTTCCTTTTCGTAGAGTTCTACTTCGAAGGGAAAGAGCACCAGCATATGCGAAACGGCACGCCGTATGCGTTCGATTCGTTCATAGCGCCATGCCCAGATGGACGGGCCGACAAAATGGATAGTGGGCACGCCCGCGGCCTTGAGTTTGTCCTCCAGGCGCAAATTGAAATCGGGCGCATCCACCCCCACGAAAACGTCTGGGGGCTCAGCCAGCCAACGGCGAGACACGTCTCCGTAGATACGCAACAGGCTGGGCAGGCGTTTCAATGCATCCACATAACCGAAAACGGTAAGTGCATGCATCGGGTGCCAGGCCTGGAAGCCCGCTTCGGCCATCGCCGGGCCGCCGATCCCTTCACAATGCGTCTGCGGCACGCGCTCATGCAAGCCGGCAATAACCCGGCTGGCAAGCAGGTCGCCTGAAGGCTCACCCGCCACCATGCCGACACGCAGTGGCATCAGCGCACGATGCCCCTTCCGGGGCGTTCAATAAAGGTCGCGAGCACGTCGATTGCCTCGCGTGCCTCGGGACGCTCTTGCTGCAGCTCGCGAATTGCTGCAGCGGCGTCTTCGATCTTGAGGTTGCGCCGATACAGCAGCTTATACGCTTCTTTGAGGGCTGCTATGACGTCTGCATCGTAACCCCGGCGACGCAACCCTTCAGAGTTGATGCCCACCGGCCGAAACGGGTCGCCTGCACCCACTACATAAGGTGGAATGTCTTGGCGGATGGCGCTGCTGCCCCCGACCATCGTGTGCGCTCCAATGTGCACGAACTGGTGAACGGCACTCTGCCCGCCCAGTATCGCCCAATCATTGATATGAATATGGCCGGCCAACTGTACGTTATTGGCGATGATGGTGTGAGACCCGACCTGACAATCGTGGGCGATGTGCACGTAGGCCATGATCCAGTTGTCGTCGCCCAGACGCGTTACGCCCGCGTCTTGTGCCGTACCGGTATTGATGGTGACGAACTCGCGTACCATGTTGCCGTCGCCGATCTCAAGGCGGGTATCCTCACCCTGATACTTTTTGTCCTGGGGCATACCCCCAATGGAACAATAGCGATAAAAAACGTTGTTGGCACCGATGCGCGTGTGCCCGTCAATGACACAATGAGGCCCGACCTGGGTGCCGGGCCCAATGGATACGTTGGGCCCAATCAAACTATATGCCCCAACCTCGACATCCTCGGCCAACTGCGCGCCGGGTGAAACAATGGCGGTAGGGTGAATACGTGACCCCATATCAGTCTTCCAGCACGCGGATCGCACACATCAGCTTGGCTTCCGCCACCAGTTGGCCGTCCACCGTCGCCCGGGCAGTGTACTTACAGATTGCGCGACTGATTTTATCTGCAGTGCTTTCGAGGCGGAGTTGATCACCCGGCACGACCGGTCGGCGGAAGCGAGCACCATCCACGCCCACCAGGTAGTAGGCCATTTTGGGATTTGCCGGATTGACTCCGCTGTCACCCTCAAACGAGAACAGAGCGGAGGCCTGAGCCAATGCCTCGATGATCAGCACACCCGGCATCACGGGGTGATGTGGGAAATGTCCGGTGAAAAAGGGCTCGTTGAGCGTGACGTTCTTAATGGCCACGATGCTCTTGCCAGGCACCATTTCCAGCACACGATCGACCAGCAGCATCGGGTAGCGATGCGGCAAACGCTCCATGATCTGCTTGATGTCGAGTTCTATTTTCTGAGTTTCCTGCATGAGTCGTTCATTATGATGTCGATTGGTCGGACTCGTGCCCGGCGCTCGCCAGCTGTCGCTCCAAGGCGCGCAGCCGGCGACGCAACGCATTGAGCTGTGGCAGCACGGCCGCATTACGTTGCCAATCGGAGTGTTCGGAGTACGGGAAGACGCCGGTATAGCGTCCTGGTTTTGAAATGCTGGAGGTGACTGCCGTAGCGCCTGAAATGTGCACGTCGTCACCCAGGGTGAGGTGGCCGGCGGTCATGGCGGCACCGGCAAGCGTGCAGCGTTTGCCTATGATGGTGGAGCCGGCTACGCCGACACAGGCGGCCATTGCCGTGTGGTCGCCGATCTGACTGTTGTGGCCAATCATGATCTGGTTATCGAGTTTGACGCCGTCACCGATTATGGTGCTTTCAAGCGCACCGCGGTCGACAGTGGTGTTAGCGCCGATCTCGACATCATTGCCCACCACAACGCCCCCCAGTTGCGCAATCTTAGCCCAGCCCCCCTGCCCTCGTGGGTCTGGCGCAAAGCCGAAGCCGTCTGCTCCGAGTACGCAGCCCGAATGAAGAATGGCGCGATCCCCCACGGTGACACCGTGATAGAGCGTGACCTTGGCATGCAGCAGACAGTCCTGGCCCAGGCTTGAACCGGCACCTATCACGCAGCCCGCCCCCAGCCGCGTTCCGCGACCAATGGTGACATCGTCTTCGATGACACAGTGCGCGCCGATGCTTACCCCGTCAGCGATGCGCGCGGAATCAGCAATCACGGCTGTAGGGTGTATGCCTACCGGTAATTTGCTAAGTCGGTGCCGATCGAACCATTGAGCCAGCAAGGCGTACACCAGATAGGGCTCGCTGCACAACACCGGCACGAACGGAGTCTCTTTACCTTGAAGAGACGCTTCCCACACTGCAGGCGTGACAATGACGGCCGCCGCCTGACAGGACTCTAGCTGCGACTGCAGCTTGGGGTTGGACAGAAAGCTGATCTGTTCGGGACATGCGCTGGAAAGCGAACCCAGACCGCGAATAAGAGGATTCCCGGAACCAGGCACGGGCTCGCAATCCACACCGAAAACATTTGCTTCGGTGAGTAGTCGATCAAGTGTGATGGCCTGTTCCGGTGCAAGCAACAACGGCATGGCGGTATCAGCCGCCCAGGGCCTTCAGAACTTGATCGGTGATGTCAACACGTGGGCTGACGGTGACCGCATCCTGGATGATGAGGTCGTAGCCCTGCTGCTCTGCAATCGCCTTGATGGCCTGATCGGCTTTCTCGACGATAGCCGAGAATTCTTCATTGCGGCGGCGGTTGAAATCCTCTTGGAATTCACGACGCTTGCGCTGCAGATCGGAATCCAGATCGGCAAGCTGGCGCTGACGTTTGATGCGCTCGGACTCGGACAGTACGGGAGCGTCTTTATCGAACTTCTGAACCTCGCTTCGCAAGGTATTCGCCAACCGCTGAAGTTCTTCGTCGCGTTTCTTGAATTCGTTTTCGATCTTGGACTGCGCCGCCTTGGCCGGCCTGGAATCTCGCAGAATGCGTTCGGTGCTCACGAAGCCGATTTTGGTACCTTGCGCTTGTGCATGCACCGGGGCGGCCGGCACAGCCAGCGCAGCGCCCACAGCGATTAGCGAGGCAAGCAGGTACGCACGGTGACCACGGCCAACACCCTGCGACAGAGCGGAAAGTTTTAAAGCAATTTTAGACTTCATGAATACTCTACCTTGCAAGGAGCGAAGATCAAAAGATTATTGTGCCATAAGCAGCACTGCATACGTCCGCATGGTGCACGCACCACCTGACATACCCGGATTCACCGGCATCAGAAGGACGTGCCGATTTGGAACTGGAAGGCCTGCTTTTCGTCACCCGGCTTCTCGTTGAGCGGCCGTGCGAACGACAGCTGCAAGGGCCCCATGGGTGATTCCCATGACAGCCCGATACCCGCGGAATACTTCCAGCCGCAGGGGTCGGCCACATGGTTATTCACGCCTGCATAACACGTGCCGCCGCCGGTGGTGCTGACCTGCCCCGCGTCTGCAAATAGGAACCAACGCAGTGTTCGGTCGCGTGAAGCGCCGGGGAACGGCAGATAAAGCTGCGCATTGGCAACCAGCCGGCGCGAACCACCCAGATAGTCGTTGGTGTCAATATCGCGCGGACCGAGCGAACCGCCCTCGTAGCCGCGCACCGTGCCAATGCCACCCGCGTGGATATTCTTGATGACTGGGAAGGACTTACCACCGTAGGTCTTGCCCCAATCTGCCATGACATTAAAAGCCAGGGTGTAAGAGCGGCCCAGTGGAATGTAGTGCTGATGCTGGCCGTGCAGCATGTAGTAGCGCAAGTCCATCGTGGACACATCGGCGGACAGGCGGCTGTAATACCCTTTGGTCGGGGCAAGCGCACTGTCACGTGTGTCCTTAGACCAGCCTACGTTAAACACGATGGAGTTCGTGCCTTCACCATATTCAGATACGTAGTCGCGGTAGGCTCGCGGTGTATCGGTTCCCAAACGGCTGAGCTTGTTATGCTCGAAGCTGATTCCAGAGAAAATCCGGTCGTGCTCACTGATGGGCACACCAAAATTCAGGCCGGCGCCATAGGATGTGATCTGGTATTCACCCCATGCATCATAGGCGTCGTACGGTTCCGTACGGCGGTAAAACAGCGAAGTCGTTTTACTGATGCCGTCGTCGGTCCAGTACGGGTCAGTGTGCGACAGCACCATCGCGCGGTTGCGCTTGCTGGTGTTGACGTTAAATGACACCGTATTACCGCTGCCGAAAATGTTTTCTTGGCTGAGGCCGGCTGACAAAAGCACCTTATCGGTCGACCCATAGCCGACACCGAGGTTAATCAGGCCGGTAGGTTTTTCCTTGACGTCGACGTTGACGTCAACCTGATCGGGGCTGCCGGGTACGGGCGATGTACTGACGTCGACTTCCGCAAAATAACCCAGGCGGTCTACCCGGTCGCGCGATGCGCGAATACTGCCGGAATCGTACCAAGCAGCCTCTTGCTGACGAAACTCGCGGCGAATGACCTCGTCGCGCGTTCGCGTGTTGCCACCGATCTCAATGCGACGCACATACACACGCCTACCCGGATCGACGTAGAAAGTAAGATCGGCCTCGTGCGATTCGCGATCAAGCACTGGGTTGGGGTTCACGTTGGCGAACGCGTAACCGAGGCCTCCCAGGTATTCTGAAATGCTGCGTACCGTCTCGTTAGTGCGCGCCGCGGAGAAGGTTTCGCCTTCCTTAACCTTGACCAGTTCCTGCAACTGCGGTTCCAGCTGTAGCAAGTCGCCCGCAAGCCTGACGCTACGCACCGTGTAGGGCTCACCTTCGTGAACCGTGATGGTGATGAAGATATCGCGTCGGTCTGGCGAAATGGTGACTTGAGGCGCGTCTGCGCTGAATTCGAGATAGCCCCGGTCTAGGTAGAAGGAGCGTAGGCGCTCCATATCGCCTTCGAGCTTTTCACGAGAATACTTGTCTGTGCCTGTATACCAGGTCATCATGCCGCTTTCCGTCAATTCGAGCTCGTCAAGGAGCGTCCCTTGGGAAAAGGCCTTGTTGCCGACGATATTGATTTCCTTAATGCGCGCCAGGTCGCCTTCGAAAATATCAAAAGCGATGCCTACCCGATTGCGCGGCAAGGGTGTGATGACCGGTGTGATCTCAACGCCGTACTTGCCCTTGGACAGATACTGCTGCTTGATTTCGAATTCGGCACGCTCGAGCATGGAGCGGTCGAACACTCGCCCCTGGCCGAACCCCACCTGCATCAGCGACTTGGTGATGGCATTGGCGTCGAATTCGCGCATGCCATTGAAGGTGACCGAAGCGATCGTGGGGCGCTCCTGCACGTTAACCACCAGGACATCGCCGGTAGTGTCGATCGAGACATCGCTAAAGAGGCCGCTGGAGTAAAGGCGTTGAATGGCTTCGGCGGCCTGCTCTTCAGTGAATGTGTCGCCCACCCTTACCGGCATGTAAGTGAAAATGGTGCCGACGTCGACCCGTTGGACGCCATTAACCTGGATGTCCTTGACCACGAAAGGCGTGAAGGCATTGGCTACGCCCGATACGAGCAAAGTGCTCAGCAAGACGGGCAGAACGCGTCTCGCGAATGGAAGTTTCCGGCTGAAGGACATCCTGGACGATCCTCGGTCAACTGAATGGTGGACGATTGTACGGCACAACGACTTTAGCTGAAAAGCCGGGTGAAGTCGTTGAAAAAAGCTAGGCTCATGAGTGCCGCCAATAAACCGAACCCAATACGCTGGCCGGTCATCAGCCATTTCTCGGGTACGGGACGGCCTCTAACACCCTCCATCGCATAATAGAGCAGATGGCCCCCGTCCAACATCGGGATCGGCAGCAGGTTGAGCACTCCGATGCTGACACTGATCAGTGCCATGAAGCTGATGTAGGCCGCAAGACCGACCCTGGCAGTCTGGCCGGCGTAGTCGGCGATCGTGACCGGGCCGCTCACATTCCGCAGCGAAACCTCACCAAATATCATGCGGCCGATCATCTTAAAGGAGAGAACGACGGTATCCGCGGTACGTTCAACGCCTCGCCAGACACTTTCTACCGGCCCATACCGCATCGTAACCATGCTCAGATCGGCCCCCAACATCACCCCTATGCGGCCAACCACGACCCCATCGGCGTTGGGTTGCGCTTGAGGCGTGATGTTCAGGGCCACTGCGGTGCCCGCACGCTCTATCACTACCGGCAGGCGCTCGCCCGGTGATTGTTCAACCGTCGCTACAACCTCTGCGGCTGAGGGTTCTTCAAGGCGGCCGATCGCTAGAAAAATGTCGCCCGGTTGCAGGCCGGCCGCCTGCCCCGCCCCGCCCTCGATCAGCTCGCGCACGATTGGGCGCGGCGCTTTCAACATGAGCCCCGCTTCCAACATGGGGTCGACGGAATCAGGCTCAACGGCGACTGCGCTCATCTGCAAGCGGCGCGAACGTTGTACGCCCTCCGCCGTTTCCACAGCCACCTCTACCGTACCGCCGCCGGCGAACGTATCCATCAGGTGCCAGCGGGCGTCATTCCATGATTCCACGGCCTTGCCTTGGATGGCCACCAGCCGATCACCTTCGTGAAAACCCGCCAACGCTGCCGGGCTGCCGGGCGGCGGTGTCCCGATGACCGCGGCCGGCTGCTGCGTACCCATCATTCCCAATAGGGCATAAAGCAACACCGCAAGTAGCAGGTTGGCGAATGGCCCGGCTGCCACAATGGCCGCTCGGTTGCGTAAAGGCTGTGCATTGAAGGCGCGCCGGGGGTCAGCGCCGGCAAGATCCTGTTCCGGGTCGTCAAGAAACTTGACGTAACCGCCCAACGGAATGGCGGAGAGCGCCCACTCGGTACCGTTACGATCCCGTCTGCGCAGCAGCACCTTGCCGAAACCTACCGAGAAGCGCTCGACATGCACCCCACAGCGCCGTGCCACCCAATAGTGGCCGTATTCGTGAAAGGTGATCAGGACGCCCAGCGCAATCGCAAAGGCCAGCAAAGTGAACAGCATGGGTAACCCGTATGTGGCTGACTCGTTCAGGCGCGCAGCATGCACAGTTCCGCAGCGACGGCACGCGCACGACGATCCTGCTCAAGGATGTCTTCTAAAGTCTGTGGCGTCGTGCTGTTGAACGCTTCCATGCGATCGAGGCAATCGCCGATAATCTGCGGAATTTCAGTATAGCGAATACCACCTGATAAAAAGCGGTCCACCGCCACTTCATTGGCAGCATTCAGGTTGATACAGGACGACTGGCCCGCCCGCAGGGCATCGTAAGCCAGTCCCAGGCACGGAAAGCGGCCAGGCTCGGGCGGTTCGAAATCCAGTTTCTGCATACGCATTAAATCGAAAAGCCCTACTCCACTGGCAATGCGTTCAGGGAAGCCCAGGCCATACGCAATCGGCGTACGCATATCCGGCTGCCCCAGCTGAGCCAATATCGAACCATCTACATACTCGACCATGGAATGGACCAGACTTTGCGGATGTATCAAAACCTGGATGGAATCGGGCTCCATTGAAAACAACCAATGCGCTTCGATAACCTCAAGGCCCTTGTTAAGCATCGTGGCGGAATCCACGGAAATCTTGCGCCCCATACTCCAATTCGGATGCGCACAGGCCTGATCCGGCGTCACATCGCGCAGCGCGGCGAGCTCGGTCGTACGAAACGGCCCGCCCGACGCAGTGAGTAAAAGCCTGCGCACACCCCGGGCGGGCCGCTCGGGTGCTCGCGCGCGGTCTTCGTCCTCGGGCAAACACTGAAAGATAGCGTTGTGCTCACTGTCTATGGGTAGCAGTTCGGCGCCATGGTTACGCACAGCCTGCATGAAGAGCTCCCCGGCAGCAACCAAGGCCTCTTTGTTAGCCAGCAGCACGCGCTTGCCGGCTTGCGCGGCGGCCAGCGCTGCGGGCAGACCGGCCGTGCCGACAATGGCGGCCATAACAATGTTGATTTCGGCGTCGGCGGCCGTGGCTGCTAGCGCTTCGGGCCCGACACGCACTTCCGGCATTTGCCGGCCGGACGGCCACAGGCTGCGAAAGCGCTGAGCAGCCGTGTCATTGGGCACAACGACGATGCGCGCCCCGCTGGCCAAGGCCTGAGCCACCAGCTTATCAATACGGCTGTATGCGCTCAGTGCATAGGCGCGGTAGCGACCCGGATGGCGCGCGATGACATCAAGCGTGCTCACCCCGATCGAGCCCGTCGAACCGAGCACACAGACGTTCTGTACCTTCATGGGAATACGATTCCTGTCAGCATGACCGCCACCGGCGCCACCGGCAGCAGTGCATCGATACGGTCATAAACTCCGCCATGACCCGGCAGCAGGCGGCTTGAATCCTTGACCCCTGCTCTGCGCTTGAGAAGCGACTCGAACAGGTCTCCAACGATGGAGATAGCGGCAAGCAGAACCGCTAATCCGAACACGGCAGGAAGTGACCATTTTTGGGCGAGTACGGCACCGAAACTGCCCTCGGAAAATGCTGCGGTGAGCGTCGTCCAGATGGCCGCCGCCAGCACGCCGCCTACGGCGCCTTCCCACGTTTTGCCGGGGCTTACTTTGGGAGCCAATTTATATTTCCCAATTGCACGCCCGGTGAAATAGGCTGCAATGTCGGCAAACCAGATCAATGCCATCATGGATACGAGACACCAAGCACCGAACTCCACAAACAGCAGCACAAGCGCTGCCCAGGCCGCAACTACAGCCAGTACCCCAAAACCGCTCATCAGTGCCGGCAAGCGTCTTTCCTGGGTCTGGCCTTGGAACACTTGAGGTAAAGCCAGTAAAGCCCAACCGGCAAGCACCAGGGGCATCAACCAGGGGTGAATGAGCCCGTCGACGGCGGGCACTGCTTCGGTGGAAGGCATCCAGGTCCAGACCAACCAAAACATCACAATAGTGGTGAAAATGGCGACCCAGGGTGCCGCGGCCTGCCAGCCGGGACTGAGCGAGAGACGCAGCCATTCCCACAATGCGCAGCCCGCCATCACCAGCAGCAGGACAATCAGCGGCCAGGAGCTGGAGGACAGCAAGGCACCGAGGAGCACCAGCAACAGAACAATGGCAGTCAGCACTCGCTGCTTTAACATGGAGACCCCTTGCAGGAAATCAAGAGCGTTCAGTCACCGCCCGCGAGTTGGGCGCTCGTCCGGCCAAAACGGCGTTCCCGCGTACGATACCACTCGAACGCTGCATCGATGTCACGCACCGATATGTCCGGCCAGTACCGTTCAGTGAAATACAGCTCTGTGTAGGCCAACTGCCAGATCAAGAAATTGGAAATACGCTGCTCACCCCCGGTGCGGATGAAGAGGTCCGGCTCGGGGGCAAAGGACATGGTTAGGTAGGGAGTGAGCGCAGTTTCATCGATGCCTTTGGGATCGGCACACAGCTCAGGATGCTCGGTTAGCATGCGCTGCATGGCCTGCAGAATGTCCCAGCGGCCGCCATAATTCGCAGCAATGGTGAGGTGCAACGTGTCGTTCTGGGCGGTGCGTTCCTCGGCCTTGCGAATCAGGTCTTGCAGACCGCTGTCGAAAGCGCTGGTGTCGCCCACTACTCTTAGTCGGACACCTTGCTCGTTGAGTTTGTCGACTTCTTTCTGCAGCGTCTGCACAAAAAGCCGCATCAGCAAGGTGACTTCTTCTTGAGGGCGGCGCCAGTTCTCTGAACTGAACGCAAACAGCGTCAGGTAGCGTACGCCGCGGCGACCACAGGCTTCGACCACCCGCCGCACCGCCTGCACACCCCGTGCATGGCCTGCACTGCGAGGCAGGAAGCGTTGTGTTGCCCAGCGACCGTTGCCGTCCATAATGATGGCGAGGTGTCGGGGCACCCCGGCATGCTCAGGAACAGCAAGTGTAGAGCTTTTGTGCATTGCGCCAGGCAGGCACGACGGTCAAACCGTCATGATCTCCGCTTCTTTCTGGGCGATGACCTTGTCGATCTCGCCAACGTATTTGTCGGTCAGTTTCTGCACCTCGTCCTGCATGCGACGCTCTTCGTCTTCGGAAATTTCCTTATCCTTGACCAGCTTCTTGAGCGCGTCGTTGGCCTCGCGGCGCAGATTGCGTACGGCCACCTTGGCGTCTTCGCCTTCGGCCCGCACGACCTTGGTGAGATCGCGGCGACGCTCTTCAGTAAGAGCCGGCATTGGCACACGAATGCTGTCGCCCATGGAAATCGGATTCAGACCCAGGTCGGATTCACGAATCGCCTTTTCAACCGGGCCGGCCATATTCTTTTCCCACACCTGAACATTGAGTGTGCGCGCATCGACCACAGTGACATTGGCCACTTGGTTAACAGGGACCATCGAGCCGTAATATTCCACGTTCACATGATCGAGAATACCGGCGCTAGCGCGCCCGGTGCGTATTTTGGCCAGACCCGTGCGCAGGGCTTCCACAGATTTCGCCATGCGGCTGTCGGCAGAACTTTTCACCTCTGAAAGACTCATTGTGATTCCTTTGTTCTTCAGACGTGCACCAATGTGCCTTCGTCTTCACCCGAAACGGCTCGCATGAGCGCGCCCGGTTTGTTGATCGAAAAAACCTTGATGGGCAGCTTTTGATCGCGGCAAAGGGCAAACGCGGTAGCGTCCATGACTTCCAGACGACGAACAATTGCCTCGTCGAAGCTGATGCGCGCATAACGCGTTGCGTTGGGATCCTTGTTGGGATCAGCGCTGTAGATACCGTCGACCTTGGTGGCCTTCAGCACAATCTCCGCACCGACTTCAGCCCCGCGCAGCGCGGCGGCCGTATCCGTCGTGAAAAATGGGTTACCCGTACCCGCTGCGAAAATCACCACTTTGCCCTCTTCCAGGTAACGCAGGGCCTTGGGACGAATGTAGGCTTCGACCACTTGATCGATACGCAAGGCGGATTGCACTCGAGCATCCACCCCGCCATGCTTGAGCGCATCCTGAAGAGCCAGGGCATTCATGACAGTTGCCATCATGCCCATGTAGTCTGCAGTCGCGCGATCCATCCCTTGGGCGCCGGGAGCGATACCGCGAAAGATGTTTCCGCCCCCGATGACTATGGCCAACTCGATTCCGCTCTTTGCGACCGTGACTATTTCCTCAGTCATGCGCAAAATGGTGGCTCGATTAATACCGAACGCGTCTTCGCCCATCAGGGCCTCACCCGACAACTTCAGGAGGACGCGCTTGTATGCTCTGGTCGTCATGACGGGAATCTCGGAAAACAAACGCAAAGTTTAAATGAGAAACACCGGCCATAGGCCGGGGCGGGTTGCCGGCGCGAGCGCGCCGGCAGATGTAGCAGGAAAAGCGGCTTAGGCGTTGCCGGCAGCAGCGGCCACTTCAGCCGCGAAGTCTTCGGCCTTCTTTTCGATGCCTTCGCCTACGACATACAGAGCGTAGCGATTCACCTTGGCATTCTTTTCCTTGAGCATCTGCTCAACGCTTTGCTTGTCATTCTTGACGAAGGGCTGCGAAAGCAGAGTGACTTCCTTCAAGTACTTCTGAACGGTGCCTTCGACCATCTTCGCTACGATCTCAGCAGGTTTGCCGGATTCGTCGGCCTTTTGCTGTGCGACGGAACGCTCGCGCTCGATGTCTTCGGCCGGAACACCCTGTGCGTCGAGTGCCTTGGGCTTGAGAGCCGCCACGTGCATCGCGACGTCCTTGCCGACTTCTTCCTCACCGGAAAAGTCCACCAGGACACCGATGCGGCCGCCATGGACATAGCTGGCAAGTTTGTCGGCCGTTTCGAAGCGCTCGAAACGACGCACCGACATGTTTTCACCAATCTTGCCAACCAAAGCCGCGCGCGTGCTCTCTACTGTACCTTCGCGCATAGGCAGCTCGGCCAGTGCCGCGACGTCGGCGGGAGCCTTTTCGGCAACCAAACGCGCCAGATCGTTGACAAAAGCGATGAAATCGTCATTTTTGGCCACGAAGTCCGTCTCGCAGTTCACCTCGATGACCGCGCCCGTCTTGCCGTCTTCGGCAACATACAGACCGATCAGACCTTCGGCGGTGACGCGGGAAGCCGCCTTGCTGGCCTTGTTGCCCAGCTTGACGCGCAGAATTTCCTCAGCGCGAGCGATATCGCCTTCGGCTTCGGTCAGCGCCTTCTTGCATTCCATCATGGGCGCGTCGGTCTTCTCGCGCAGTTCCTTGACCATGGTTGCGGTAATTTGGGCCACAATTTTCTCCAGTTCGGTAAAACACGCCCCGGGGGAGCCGGGGCAGGTTTAAAGCATAGGCCGGCGCCCGTGACAACCGGGCTGCCGGCGTTCACGCAAATACTGCGCGAACCCGCCTTATTCGGCGTCGTCGCCGGTCTCTTCGACCTCGACGAACTCTTCACCCTCGGCAAGCTCCTCAACGATGCCGCTGAGCGCTTGCTCACGCCCCTCGAGGACTGCATCTGCCATGCCGCGCGCGTACAGCGCGATAGCCTTGGCGGAGTCATCGTTGCCGGGGATCACGTGCTCAATGCCTTCGGGGGAATGGTTGGTATCGACAACCGCTACGACGGGAATACCCAGCGTGCGAGCTTCAGCAACAGCAATCTTGTGATAGCCGACGTCAATTACGAACAGCGCGTCGGGCAGATTGTTCATATCCTTGATGCCGCCGATCGACTTGTTGAGCTTGTCGAGTTCGCGCTGGAACATCAGACCTTCCTTTTTGCTCATGCGCTCGGTCACGCCTTCGGCCTGCTGAGCTTCCATTTCCTTGAGGCGCTTGATGGAGGTCTTGACCGTCTTGAAGTTGGTCATCATGCCGCCCAGCCAACGGCTGTCGACATAAGGCATGCCGCAGCGCTGTGCTTCTTCAGCGACGATCTCGCGAGCGGCACGCTTGGTACCGACGAACAGCACTTTACCGCCGCGTGCAGCCAGTTGGCGCAGATACTTTTGTGCTTCCAGGTACTTGAGAACGCTCTGCTCGAGGTTAACGATATGGATTTTGTTTCGCTGACCGAAGATGAACGGGGCCATCTTCGGGTTCCAGTAACGGGTCTGGTGGCCGAAATGGACTCCGGCTTCCAGCATTTCACGCATCAAAGACATAATATTCTCCAAGGGTTGGGTCTAATACCTGGTGCAAGTAACCCGACGATGGCAGACCACTGACGGGCACCCCGGAGCACAAGCGCTTGAGCGCACCACCACCCTGACCCCGGCATGATTGCGACCCTTTTTCAAGGGTGAATCTGCCAAGCGCTTCGGCTGGTGCAGGTATGCTATTTCCGGCTTAAGGCAAACTACTAAAAAAACGTAAAGCAAAAAATTACTGCTAAGGTAATAGCAGTGCTTCCTGGACGTAAGAACCTACGTAAAGACCTACCGTTCACACGCAGATGAACTGAAAGTGAAAGGCCAAAATTCCAGAAAGCCTATAATTCTACTATTTTTTCACCACACCAGCATAGACCCATGAGCAGCCTAGTTACCGACCCCGCCGATCTAGACAAAATGCGCGCCGCCTGCCAGGCGGCCGCAACCACCCTCGACTACCTTACCCCTCATGTCAAGGCCGGTATCACAACCGGTGAACTTGATCGGCTCTGCATGGACTTCATCACCAATGAGCTGAACGTCCAGTCGGCCACGGTCGGTTATGCGCCTCCCGGCTACACGCCCTTCCCGGCCTCCATCTGTACTTCGGTCAACCACGTGATCTGCCATGGTATTCCCGGCGACAAAGTGCTAAAGAACGGCGACATCCTGAACATTGACGTCACGGTGATCAAGGATGGTTGGTATGGCGACACCAGCCGCATGTTCACAATCGGCGAGCCCTCCATCCTGGCGCGCCGTCTGGTGGACATTACCTACGAGTGCATGTGGCTGGGTATCGAACAGGTGCGGCCCGACGCCACACTGGGAGACATCGGCCACGCCATTCAGAAACATGCGGAAAACGCCGGCTTCTCGGTGGTACGCGAATATTGCGGCCACGGTGTGGGCCGGCAGTTCCACCAAGACCCCCAAGTCCTGCACTATGGCAAGCCCGGCACAGGCGTGCGTCTTGAGCCCGGCATGATCTTCACCATCGAGCCCATGATCAACGCGGGGCGGCGCGATATCCGCACTTTGTCTGACGGCTGGACGGTAGTCACCCGCGACCGCAGCCTGTCTGCCCAATGGGAGCACGCAGTGTTGGTGACGGACACCGGTTATGAGGTGTTGACGGTATCCCCCGGCATGCCTGCGCCGCCTGCCTTCGTCAAAGGTTATCAGGCAGCCTGAAGCCTTCTTCATCATGGCATTCGCCCGCGACCTCGCCCTTCTGCGCCAACAGCTGACTGCAGGTCGGCGCGATGCCATACAACTGTTTCGCGAGAATCGCCGCCCTGAATCGCTATTGCAGAATCTGCGACGGGTGACTGATCGGACTCTCAAACGCCTGGTTTCGCTCAGCCCCCTGCCGGCCGGCGCAGCCTTGGTGGCGGTCGGCGGCTACGGCCGCGGTGAACTGTACCCGCATTCTGACGTCGATGTCCTCATATTGTTGCGTGACGCCCCCTCCGATGAGGCGGCCACGCGCCTCGAGACTTTCGTCGCAGCCATGTGGGATCTCGGCATCGAACCGGGTCACAGCGTTCGCACCATCGAGGACTGTATTCGGGAAGCGGAAAGTGACGTCACGGTGGAAACCTCGTTACTGGAAGCTCGTTGGTTAGACGGTGACCGCCGGCTCGTGCAGGAACTGCATCAAGCGATGGCCCGTCAGCGCGATGTACGTTCGTTCTTTCAGGCGAAGCGGGCGGAAATGCAGCAACGCCATGCGCGTTTTCAGGATACGCCCTACGCTTTAGAGCCTAACTGCAAGGAGTCGCCCGGCGCGCTACGCGACCTGCAGGTCGTGCTGTGGATGGCTCAGGCGGCCGGCATGGGAATGACCTGGGCTCAGATTGCGCGCAATAACGGGCTGACTGCAGCTGAACTTCGCGCGCTGCGGCGCGCCGAACTCGCCTTCAAGCGCCTGCGGATCGAGCTCCACCTGCTGGCTGGAAGGCGTGAAGACCGCCTGCTCTTTGACCTGCAACCTGCTCTGGCAGAAATCTACGGCTTCGAAGCCAGCAAGACCCGACGGCCCAGCGAACTGTTGATGCAGCGTTACTATTGGGCCGCCCGGGTGGTCTGCCAGCTGAACACGATTTTGCTGCAGACGATTGAAGAACGCTTGTTCCCCCCGCCTGCAGATCAATTCCAGATCATCGACGACGATTTCGGTATCATTCGGGGGCGGCTCGCCATTCGCCGTGAAGACGGCTTCGATCGCAACCCCGCCCTCATATTCCGAGCCTTCCTGACCATGCAGGAGCGCAGCGAACTGACGGGTATGACCGCGCAGACACTGCGGGCATTGTGGCATGCGCGGCGTCACATTGACGCACAGTTCCGCCGTAATCCGGTAAACCGTCATCAATTTATTCAGATTCTGCAGCAGCCTCGCGGCATCACCCATGCGTTACGGCGCATGACGATGTTGAACATTCTGCCGCGTTATTTACCAGTGTTTCGGCGCATCGTCGGCCAGATGCAGCACGACCTGTTCCACGCGTATACGGTCGATCAGCATACTTTGATGGTGATCCGCAACTTGCGACGCTTCACACTGCCCGAGCATGCGCACGAACAACCGCTTGCAAGCCAGCTGATTGCCGATTTCGACGATCACTGGCTGCTCTATGTGGCGGCCCTGTTCCACGATATCGCCAAGGGCCGCGGAGGCGACCATTCCGAGCTCGGCGCGCAAGAAGTCCGTCGCTTCTGTCGCGACCACGGCATCGACGGTGCGCAGGCGGAGCTGTGCGAGTTTCTTGTTAAGCACCACCTGCTCATGTCGACGGTCGCACAGAAACGCGATCTCAGCGACCCGGCGGTTATTCTTGAATTCACTGCCCGCGTGGGCGACGAACGACGCCTGACCGCCCTATACCTGTTGACCGTGGCCGATATACGCGGCACCAGTCCCAAAGTGTGGAATGCCTGGAAGGGGAAACTGCTCGAAGATCTGTACCGCCTCAGTCTGGCGGCACTGGGCACGAGTCAGCCTGACCCCGGCGCCATGCTGGCGCGCCGCAAGCAAGAGGCCCAGGATGAAATCCGTCTGCTCGGCCTGAGTGATGCCGCCCGTGATACGTTCTGGCAACAGCTTGATGTCGCCTACTTCCTACGCCACGAGGCAGGTGAAATCGCCTGGCACACCCGCCATTTGCATGACCGCGTCAGTAGTGTTGAACCCGTCGTCCGGGCGCGCGTACTGGGACGTAACGAAGCGCTGCAGGTACTGGTATACACTCCCGACCGCGAAGACCTGTTCGTGGCGATCTGCCGCTATTTCGACGAGTCCCGATACAGCGTGCAGGATGCGCGTGTCCACACGACTTATCACGGTTGGGCGCTGGACAGTTTTGTTGTGCTGCTACCGGATGCCGAAGCCGACTACCGCTCCTATGCCACGCTAGTGGAGCACGAACTGGCCGCCAGCCTAACCGCCCCGGCGCCACCCCGCACCGAGATCAGCGTCGCGCGCAAGCGCTCGCGCCGCTCGCGCGTTTTTCCTATTGTGCCAAGCGTCGAATTACAGCCCGATGCGCACAGCCCTTCCTGGCGCCTCTCCATCATTGCTGCCGATCGACCCGGGCTGCTCCACAGCCTGGCGCAAGTATTCGCCAGGCATGGGGTCGATCTGAAAATGGCGAAGATCATGACGCTGGGCGATCGAGTCGAAGACATCTTTCTGCTGGGGGGAGAACAACTCGACAACCCACGAACACAGCGCCAGTTCGAACGCGATATCCTCGCCGTACTGGACATGCCCTGATTTAATTTGTTGAGCCTGACTTTCATGAGTTCTTCCGCTTCCCGACTGCTGCACATCATCGCTTTGCTCTGCGTAGCGGGTGTGGCGGCCGCGCTGGCATCCCAGCACCTTTTCGATATGCCGCCCTGCGCGTGGTGCGTATTCCAGCGCCTGCTGTTCCTGGTCATAGCGCTGGTGTGCTGGCTCGGTGTCGCAATAGGTCGCTTTAAGCCGGCTGCGTCCCGCCTGGCAGGCGCCGTCGTCACTTTGATCGCTGCGGGCGGGATGGTCTCCGGCTGGTATCAGCACACCGTCGCTGCGCAGATGTTTTCCTGCGATCGCACGTTCGCTGATCACTTCATGGTGAATAGTGGATTGGACGCAGGCGTGCCCTGGTTGTTTGGCATATTTGCCACCTGCATGGACGCTCAGGTCGAACTGTTAGGCGTGGAGTACGTGTTCTGGGCCATAGGGCTATTCGCGCTGGTGGGAGCTCTGGGCCTGGCGGCCGCACTGCGTCGCTGAGCGCTCGCCTGAGCCGGGGGCTTCAAACAATATCTGAACAGGGCTCCACGCATATGATGTCGGGGTTGCTCTGCGCGTAGGCCAGGGCATATTCCAGCTCGCCGCGACTGGCTGCATGTATCGTGCAAAGTGGCTGCTCGTCTTCAACCGCCTCATCCAGCCGCACATGCATCTCAAGGCCTGCACACGCCGTTTCGGGGGCACCGGCCAGCTTGGCCAGACGAGCCAGCTTCCTGTTGTCGATGCTGCTGACCTTTCCACCTTCCGGCGCACGTAGCACCTGCAACAAAGGTGCGAGGGGCGGCTCGCGCATGCCACCCTGGGCTTCGCAGATCGCAACGAATTTGCGCCACGCGCGCCCGTCTTGCAAAGTCTGCAAAGCCAGCGAGTACCCTTCTTCGGGCTGTGCTTTGCCGCTCATTTCCAGCAAGATACCCGCAAGATGGCAGGCGCGCTCCCGCAGGTCGTTCGGCGCATCCGGTTCATTGCGTAGTATGGCGAGCAGATCGCGCGCCTCCAGCGCCGGCCCTATCCCACGGCCCACTGGCTGACGGCCGTCGGTTCGCAGTGTGGTCAATACGATGCCGAAATCCCGTGCCACTTGTTCCAGCAACATCTGTAGATGGTCGGCCGCGGCGATGCTGCGCACTTTGGCAGTGGGCCCCACAGGAATATCCACCACCATATGAGTCGCCCCGGCGGCAATTTTCTTGGAAAGGACGGACGCCACCATCTGGCCGTCGTTTTCAAGGTCGAGCGCCCGCTGAACCCGGATCATGATGTCGTCAGCCGGGCTCAGTTGCATCGAACCCCCCCACACTACGCACCCACCTTCTTTATCGACGACTTGGCGGATACGGTCGATGGGAAGATCAACCGGTGCCAGCGTTTCCATCGTGTCGGCGGTGCCGGCCGGCGAAGTGATGGCCCGCGAGGACGTCTTGGGAATGATCAAACCATGCGCAGCAACAATCGCCACCACCAAAGGTGTTGTCCGGTTGCCCGGCAGGCCTCCAACACAATGTTTGTCGAGCACCATGGTTGCGGGCCACTCTATACGCACGCCCGTTTCCACCATCGCCCTAGTCAAGCCACGTGTTTCGTCCGAGTCCAGCGGCAATGTCGTGCAGGCCGTCAGAAACGAGGCAATATGAACATCAGAATATCTGCCGGCCGCTATATCATCAACCACCATACCAAGCGCCGTTTCGTCAAGACGCAACCCGAAGATCCGTTTGCGCAGAATGGAATGGGAATCCACGGGTCGTTGGTGGCGTATGGATACCGGATCGCCGTCACGCATGCCCAACTGAACCCAGGCAGATTCAGATAAGCCTGCTTCGTCCAGCGCCAGCGCGTCCCCGTCAACTTGATACAGCGTAGCGATGATTTCGCGGGCACCGGAGCGAACGGCCACCCTCACCTGCGTGCTGAGACCCTCGGATTTACACACCGGACTGTCGGAGCGCAGGAAAACGACAGACTCGTGATCGGTATGTATACGCAGGCGCCGGGCTTTGAGTGGAGCTGTGACGCTGTCTTCCAGGTGCTGTGCGATTCGACTCATGGCAGGGTGAATTCCTCTAGATGTTCGACGACATCGACCCTCCAGCCCAGCTCATCTTTGATGCGCAAACGTAGCACGTCGGCCGCTTGAGGTTCGCCATGATTCAGAAAACATCGATTGGGTGCAGTCTCGAAGCCGGCCAGCCAGCGCATGATTTCGTCGCTATCCGCGTGCGCCGACAGCATACTGAGATTCTGCACCTCTGCACGCACCGGTATGTATTCACCGTGAATTTTTATTTTTGCGGCACCATTGATCATCGCTGCGCCGCGGGTTCCGGCAGCCTGATAACCGGCGAACAGGATTGTCGAACGAGGGTCTGGGGCGTAATGCTTGAGGTGATGCAACACCCGGCCCCCGGTAGCCATTCCACTGGCCGATACGATGATCTTGGGCATGGGTGAAATGTCGAGCGCCTTCGATTCCTGTACGTCGCGTACGTATCGGGGCATCTGGAATGCGGCGTTCAGTTCGGTATAGTTGGGCCGTAGCAGACGTGTATTGCGATAATAAATTTCGGTCACGTTGGTGGACATCGGGCTGTCCACATAGACCGGTAGATTTGCGGGCAGTTTGCCGGCGCCGCGCAAGCGGTATAGGTACCAAAGCAAAAGCTGCACGCGCCCTACCGCGAAGGCGGGAATCACCACCGTACCGCCACGTTGGACCGTACGCATGATAAGGGTGTGCAAAGCATCGAGCGCAGTTTCCCGGCTGTGCTCCCTATCCCCATATGTGGCCTCCAGCACCAGGTAATCGGCATGACCGAGCAGCGTGGGATCAGCCATCAGCGCGTCGTCAAAGCGGCCCAGATCCCCGGAAAATACGACACGTCGACCGGCATATTCCACTTCGACGATAGAGGCTCCCAATATATGCCCCGCACTGCGCCAGCGGGCCCGCCACCCGGGGAATAGGGGCACCCATTCGTCCCATTTAACCTTTTGAAATTGTTTGAGCACGTGCTCGGCATCCGACACGGTGTAGAGCGGCAAGGCAGGCTTATGGGAGGTAAGGCCGTGCCGATTCAGGAATTCCGCGTCCGCCTCTTGAATGCTTGCGCTATCAAGCAACAGAATGCGAGCGAGTTCGCTTGTCGCCTCGGTAGCCAGAACCGGCCCTAAATAGCCCATGCGCGCCAATCGCGGCAAATAACCGGAATGGTCAAGATGGGCATGGGTCAGCAGCACTGCGTCGATGTCTTCTACCGAAACCGGAAATGGCGCCCAGTTGCGCTTACGCAGATTTTTCAGGCCCTGAAACAAGCCACAATCAATCAATATCTTGCGCCCCCCGCCTTCCAGCAACGTGCGTGAGCCGGTGACCGTGCCGGCGGCGCCGAGAAACCTGATTTTCAACGTGTCGTTCTGGCTCATGTCAGCGCACACCCCCGTGTAACGAGGGATAAATCTCAGCGGGATTACCCCTGCCCTGCAGCGCCGCCCGGACCGGCTGCGACAAATAGTTTGACGGGTCGTCGCCGAGCAGCGTCACCGCCTTCTGGACAATATGGGCCCAACTGCAGCGGTTGGCGAACAGCATGCCTTCGACGTCGAAAGTTCCCCCCCGATTGATATAACCCGCCGCCAGAGTTTTCTGCGGCCCGCTGTCTAGGCGCCTTAAAGCCCCCATCATTGGTTCGGGGCGGCTATGGGATACGATGACGCGAGCAAGCCCGGGAGGAAACGCCTCTGCAAGGACCTCATCTGGCAACACAAACCCGGCCTCCACACGGTCGCGCGGCTGACGCAGCCGGCCCGGCTCAACGACGACGAGTACCTGTGCCTGACACCCCTTGTCGCCGAGAATTTCAGCAGCACGCAGGCACTCCTGCAACTGATAAGCGCCGATGGCCACCAACTGTACCTGCGTCTGAGCACTGAGTGGGTGGACCGCCAGGAAGCCCTGCTGCATCGCCTGGGCGGCTTGCCCGGCATCGAACCACTGTGGCATGTCCTGCTTGGGGGCCACAATCGTACCGATCACCCCGCGACTGGCATAGACCGAATGCAGGGCCGCGACGGCCGTAGCCGCGTCCACGGGGAACAATACCCGTGACGTATCCGACATTTCGCCCAATAAGGCTTCGCACAAAGTGGGATCTTGGTGAGATTGCTCGTTCTTGCCGTTCTCCCAGGTATGTGATGTCACCACCACGGGCACCCCCAGCCATCCGGGCGGCGTACCCGCCTCACGCTGGTGACGCGCAAAAAGAATGTCCTGCCGCATCGCACCCAGCATCTTTACTGCGAAAGCCTCGTAACTGACGGCAATATTCAGGCCGGCCTTGTTACCCAGGGCGGCCCCTATGACGGCCTCTTCATTGAGCGCCGTGATGACCGCACCGTCAATGGCTTCGAGCCCGCCCGGTTCTGGTTTGTCGACGCGATGCTTAAGCAACTCCAGTGTGCGTACCATACGGTTGCTTTGAAGCTCATCAGGATTGCCGACCCTGACTCTGAGTGCCGGATTCGCCTCAACTAAGGCCACGAAGGCGTCATCGATCGCACGCATCGGGGATATCTCTTGCCCCGCCTCGTACTGTGGTGCAGGCGGCAGAACCGGTTCCGCGACCTGGCGCCGCGTCAGTGGGTGGTCTCGTTCCAGTGGCCGCTTCTGCGTTCCGTGCAGTTTGAAGAGCCCCCGCGAAGCGTCCAAGGTGGAAAGATCGACATAGAGCTTGGCAGCGCCGCGGTTAAAGGTTTCGCGAGCCGACTCGTTGAAGGCCGGGTTCTCGCCCAGCGGCAGGTTATGGGAATGATTCGTACCGGCGCCAGGAAAACCGTATCCCTTTACGCAAGTGGCAATCGCGTGCGGCAGGCGAAGCGGATAAGTGAGTTGCCCTTCTTGCTCCTGTTTCGCGTAGAAGGCCAGCCTGTCTTCCATTTCGAGCAAGGCCCACGCATAGGCGGCGGGGTCGTGGCCGTCGATTTCGAAGGGATCGAATCCGTTAAGGCTAAGGTGGTCCATAAGCCAGCTCGCACCGCCCTCCTGAACAATATTGGTGCGCTGGTCGATGCGCCGCCCGTTCAGAATCATGACGGGCATGACATAACCGCTGTCGGAAGGGCGCCACCACCGCGGTGCCCAGTCGCCACCCCGTTGCTCTTCGAACGCGCCGTCGCTCAGAAACACGGCAAGGCTTTCGCCGGGCAGCGGCATATGCACATACTGTACTTCTGCGAAGCCCAGATACCCCCCTTCCAAAACACCGCCCGCGGTATGGACATTCACATGGCTGCCCAAGGGCACCCCCGGCAGGCCTTCCGGCGTGATGGCATAGGAATAGAAATCCTGCACCAAGCGGCTCAGGCCTTCGTCAGTGGCGGTATAGCGACCCTCCTGACCCGGGGACACATTACCAATAAGTACGTTGACCGCTTCGATGGCCGCGACACAGTGCCCCTGCCCCATGACCCAGCCGCGCGTATCGCCCGTCAGGGCATTGGCCGCCAGATAGCCCACATAGGCAGGCACCATATTGAGCGAACCGCCGGTGTGTCCTTGAGGTGAAGGTTTAAAATCCTCTGCCGACAGAGGCTCGCCGTCTAGGCGTACCCGCTGTGTGTAGGTCATGTGAACCACGAGCCACATCGCCGCACTGGCCAGACGGTCAGCCGCTGCCAGGACATCGAACACAAAGCGGGCATCGGGCACTCGGCCTTCTTCCACCAGACGCGCGGCGAGAGCCATTACGCGATCGTGGGTGCGCGCTTGATGCGTGATGACTCCATAGCCTTCCGCCCAACGCCCGTAGGAAGGCAGAGTAACCAAAGAAGAAGATTCGGGTCGTTGAGCATGGGGCATGATGTCCTCCGTGTTGGGTTTCCCGCTGAGCCTCAAAGGCGGCTCATAGCAGGCCGCTGATGGTGTCGTAGGTTTGCCTAGCGATGACCTCTTCTTCGTTAGTGGCTACGACATGCACGCTGATGCGGCTATCAGGTGTCGAAATGGTCAATGCATTATCGGCATTTGCTTCGGCGCACACCTTGATTCCCATCCATTCAAGGCGCCGGCAGACGGCTGCACGAATCTCAGGTGAATTCTCACCCACACCTGCGGTGAAGACCAGAGCGTCCAGCCCCTGAGCGGCCACACACAAGCCCGCAATACTTTCCGCCGTACGGTACGTGAAGTAATCGACTGCCAGTCGCGCCGACGTTTCGCTGCTGGCAAGCAGCGTGCGCATATCGTTGCTGATGCCGGACATCCCCTTCATCCCGCTGCGGTTGTATAGCAGGTCTTGAATTTCGTCATGGCTCATCCCCTGCTCCAACATCCATAACACCACGCCCGCGTCAAGCCGCCCTGGGCGTGTTCCCATCGGCAGGCCATCCAGTGCGGTGAAACCCATGGTCGTTTCTCGACTGACGCCATCGACCATTGCGCAGGCTGAGGCACCTGAGCCAAGGTGGGCGGCAATGACGCGCCCCTGGGCCACTTCAGGCAGGACCTGACGCAGCCTCCCCGCGATGTACTGGTAGGAAAGGCCGTGGAAGCCATAGCGTCTCACCCCGCGATCGAAAAACTCCTGCGGCAGGGCAAAGCGTTCGACGACCCGGTCCTGTGTGCGATGGAAAGCCGTGTCAAAACAGGCCACCTGGCGGATCTCCGGCCAGTGATCCATGATCACGCGAACGGGGGCGAGGTTGTTATGTTGATGCAAGGGGGCCAGCGGAACCAGGCTTTCGAGGTAGTCGTAAATATCCTGAGAAATCAGAACGCTGCGCGTCATTTTGGGGCCGCCATGCACAATGCGGTGGCCCACCGCCATCGGGGGACCGGACATGCGCGGCTGCAACCAGGCTGCCATGATCTCCTGCGCGCCTGCGAGATCCTTAGCCTGTTCAGGCGCCAGCTGAGTATCGGCCAGGCACTCTCCTGCGCCGTCCTTGACCCGGAAAGCGGGCCGGCTGCCGCCGATGCCGGACACTTGCCCACCCATGAGCATGGAAAGCTGTCGCTCCCCGACAATCTCATGTACCTGAAACTTCAGGCTGGAACTGCCGGCGTTCACCACCAGTATCAGGTCACTCATTGTCGGCTCCTGCCGCCAGCGCCGCCTGACAGCGCATGAGATGATCAGCATAAAGCGATGCCACCGCGCATGAGGCAAGCTTTGTACTGCCACTGTCTGCACGGCTGGTCAATACGATGGGAACCCTGGCCCCCAGGACGACACCTGCCGCTGCCGCACCGCCCAGGAATGTCAGGTTTTTGGCCAGCATGTTACCGGCCTCGAGATCGGGCACAACCAGAATCTGAGCCCGCCCGGCCACCGGTGAGTCAATTCCCTTGATGCGAGCTGCATCGGGGCTAATGGCGTTATCTAGCGCCAAAGGCCCGTCCAGGTCGCCGCCCTGTATCTGGCCACGGTCGGCCATCTTGCAAAGCGCTGCGGCTTCGATGGTGCCCGGGATCTTGCTTGTGACCTGCTCAACCGCTGACAGAATCGCCACACGCGGCCGGCCCAGACCGAGGCCATGGTGCAGGTCAATGGCGTTCTGCACGATATCAGCCTTGGTTTCTAGGTCGGGGAAGATGTTGACGGCCGCATCGGTAATGAAGAGCAGCTCATCGTAGTTCGGCACGTCCATAATGAATACATGGCTGATACGCCTCTCGGTACGGAGGCCGCCACGGTGCTTGATGACCGCGTGCATGAGCTCATCTGTATGCAGGCTGCCCTTCATAAGCAGCGACGCTTCGGCGCTTTGCACGTGTTCCACAGCGAGATCGGCCGAGGCATGACTGTGCGGGGTATCGACACGCTCAAAATCGGAAATATCGAGATTATTCTCTTTTGCGACTCGCTCTATGCGCCTCTGTGGACCCACCAATACGGGCCGGAACAGGCCGAGTTTGGCCGCTTCCACAGCAGAGGCCAGGGAACCGGCATCGCAGGGGTGCGCGACGGCGCAACAAGGAGGATCAATTTTGCGGGCGGATTCGATCAGCTTTTGATAACGTTGAGATTCGCTCATAAGGGCATCCAGGAACAATCACTACAATATGGTACATGAAAGCAGCTGACCCAATTACCGATGCTGAAACGCCTCGCCACCGCAGCGATTGGCATGCCCAAGATGCGCTTTTCGTCGCACAAACCATAGAGTCCCCCAAACAGGGCCTCTCTGCAGACGAAGTCGCCACTCGGCAGAAAACCCATGGGCCGAACCAGCTGGGCGCCGCCAAGCGGCGTCATCCCTTCATACGCCTGCTGCTGCAGTTTCACAACCTGCTGCTTTACCTGATGCTGGCTGCGGGCATTGTCACCGCCCTGTTAGGGAAGTGGGTGGATGCGGGCGTGCTATGGAGCGTGGTCCTCATCAATGCCATTATCGGCTTCGTGCAGGAAGGCAAAGCAGAGAATGCGCTGTCCGCGATCCGCGACATGCTGGCTCCGCATGCGACCGTAATTCGTGATGGCAGACGCCAGGACGTTGACGCTGCTGAACTGGTGCCTGGGGATCGCGTGGTACTGGCTGCGGGAGACCGCGTACCCGCGGACCTGCGGCTTGTTCATGCCCGAGACCTGCGAATTGACGAATCTTCCTTGACGGGTGAGTCCTTGGCCGTGGAGAAATCCATCGAGGCAGTGCCCGCCGATGCCACGTTGGGGGATCGCACGGGTATGGCCTATTCAGGCACCCTGGTGGTCACCGGACAGGCGGCCGGTGTCGTTGTGGCCACCGGCCGGAATACCGAGATCGGGCACATCACGAGCATGATCAGTGGCGTGGAGACCGTCAGCACGCCGCTGATACGCAAAATCAATGGTTTCTCCTTCCAGCTGGCCCTCGTCATTCTGGGTATAGCGCTTGTGACCTTCGCGTTTGGTGTGTGGCTAAGGGGTTACCCACTTGCCGATATGTTTCTGATGGTGGTCGCACTGGTTGCGTCTGCCATACCGGAAGGTCTGCCTGCGGTCATGACGATCATTCTGGCGCTTGGCGTGCAGCGTATGGCACGTCAGAAAGCCATCATCCGCCGGCTGCCTGCCGTCGAAACGCTGGGCTCCGTCACCATTATCTGCTCAGACAAGACCGGTACGCTGACACGCAACGAAATGACGGTCCAGTTGATGGTTACCAGTGCCGCCACCTACCAAGCCACAGGCGTCGGCTACGCACCTGAAGGCGCCCTCACCCATATCGACGGCAGCACCGATGCAGCGACCCGGCCCGATCTCCTGCCGGCTTTGCAAACCGGTATCCTTTGTAATGACAGCAGCCACGAGTACGGCGAAAACGGCTGGCACATTGTCGGCGATCCCACCGAAGGTGCGTTACTGGTGCTGGGGGCCAAAGCCGGGCTCGACGCTCAAGCACTGTCACGCCAATGGCCACGCCTTGACTCGATCCCGTTCGTCTCCGACAACCGCTATATGGCGACGCATCACACTAACGAGCACGACGAGCACTGGATCTTAGTAAAGGGTGCACCCGAACGCATACTTGCCATGTGTCGCTGGCAGCTAAATGGCGATGTTCTGCAAGAGTTGGATGTAGATTACTGGCGGCGCATGGCTAACGATATCGCAGGCCGGGGTCTGCGCCTGCTGGCATTGGCACATAAGCGCGCCAAGCCTGCCAGCGGCCTGCTGTCCCCGGCCGACATGGAAGACGGGTTCACGATGCTGGCACTTGCCGGCATTATCGATCCCCCCCGCACGGAAGCCATTACAGCAGTGGCTCAATGCCATGCCGCTGGAATTCGCGTGAAGATGATCACCGGCGATCACGCCGACACCGCCCGGGCTGTCGGGGCACAGTTGGGCATCGGCGTGGGCAAGCCCGCTGTCACCGGTGCTGAGATTGCCCTGCTAGACGATGAGGCATTGCGCCGGCTGGTAACAGATGTCGACATTTTTGCCAGGGCCAGCCCTGAGCACAAATTGCGGCTCGTGCAGGCCATGCAGGCCAACGGAAATATCGTTGCAATGACCGGCGATGGCGTTAATGACGCGCCGGCGCTTAAACGCGCTGACGTGGGTGTCGCCATGGGGCTGAAAGGTACCGATGCTGCGCGCGAAGCCTCCGACATGACATTGGCAGATGACAATTTCGCGACCATTGCCACAGCGGTTCGTGAAGGGCGAGCGGTCTACGACAACCTGCGTAAATTTATTCTTTTCATGTTGCCCACTAACGGTGGTGAAGCGCTGGTAGTAATAATCGCCCTGCTGCTGGGGCTGACCCTGCCGTTGACCGCAGCTCAAGTGTTATGGATCAATATGGTCACAGCGGGCACCCTTGGGGTTGCACTGGCGTTCGACCCGCCTGATGACGACATCATGAAACGCCCGCCCCGGCCGACCGATGAACCGCTCTTTACTCCATTTTTTCTGTGGCGACTCACATTTGTTTCAGTGATCATGATGCTGGGTGCAATGGCTCTATTCCTGTACAAACTGGAATCAGGTGCGAGCATAGAACTGGCACGCACCATGGCAGTCAACACCATCGTTCTGTGTGAAGTCGTGTATCTGGTGAATAGCCGACGCTTGAGGCAAGTGGTCTTAGACCACGAAGGGCTGTTTGGAAACCCCTACGTGTTGCTTACCATGGCAATCTGCCTGTTCTTTCAGGCCGTGTATGTTTATTGGAGCCCCATGAATGCGCTCTTCGGCTCCGCCCCGCTCAGCCTCACCGAGTGGCTGCTCACCCTGGCTGCGGCGCTTACTCTGTTCTTTGCAATTGAGGCAGAAAAGCTCATTGCGCAGAAGCTTCGAGTACGGCGCCGAACTTAACGGGCTTAAACGTGGGCGGCAACCTAATCTTCGTGTTTGGGCGACATGGCCCCGGCCGGTGCACGACGGCCGCGTGTACGCTCCAACAGTTCCAGATAGGCCGCGTCAATATCGCCCGTGACATATTCCCCGCTGAAGCAGGACGACTCGAACTGAGAAATCGTGGGGTTGAGGTCACGAATCGATTGCTCCAGATCTTCCAGATTCTGGTAGACCAGGCCATCAGCGCCGATTTCGCGCGCCACCTGATCGGTATCCCGGCCATGAGCAATCAGATCACTCTGCGTCGGCATATCGATACCGTAGACATTCGGATAGCGAACCGCCGGTGCCGCGGAAGCAAAGAACACCTTGTTGGCGCCGGCGGCCCGGGCCATTTCCACGATTTCGCGGCTGGTCGTGCCGCGTACGATTGAGTCGTCCACCAGCAACACGTTCTTGCCGCGGAACTCCATGTCAATGGCGCTCAGCTTCTGGCGTACTGACTTCTTGCGTACCGCCTGGCCAGGCATGATGAAGGTTCGACCCACGTACCGGTTCTTGATGAAGCCTTCCCGGTAAGTTAGGTCGAGCTTCGAGGCAAGTTGCATCGCCGCCGGCCGGGCCGAGTCGGGAATCGGCATGACCACGTCGATTTCGCCAAGCCGTAGCGAACGCGCCACTTTATTGCCCAGATATTCCCCCATCTGTAGGCGTGCGCTGTAAACCGACACCCCATCCATGAAACTGTCAGGACGTGCGAAATACACATACTCGAAGACGCACGGTGTGAGCACGGGCGACTGCGCACACTGACGGCTACGCAGATTGCGATCCAGGTCAATGATGACGGCCTCACCCGGCTCAACATCCCGCACCCGACTGAAGCCGCAACCGGTCAAGGCGACGGATTCGGAGGCCACCATCCATTCGACGCCCTGTTCGGTATCGTTGCTGCCGATACACAGGGGGCGAATGCCATTCGGATCACGGAATGCCACCATGCCGAAATTGGCGATTTGGGCGATGACGGAATAGGCACCACGGCAGCGTGCATGCACATTGGCCACCGCCTGATACACCGCCTCGTCGTCCAGCGAACGCCCATCGGCCGCCTTATCCAGCTCGTGAGCAAAGACGTTTAACAGCACTTCCGAATCGGAATTGGTATTAATGTGGCGGCGGTCAACACTAAATAGTTCTTCACGCAACTGTCGCCAGTTGGTCAGGTTGCCGTTGTGAACGAACATAATGCCAAAGGGTGCATTCACGTAAAACGGCTGAGCCTCGTCTACGCTGTCACTGGAGCCGGCAGTGGGATAGCGTACCTGCCCTAACCCGGAGCTGCCTGGCAGGGAACGCATATTGCGAGTACGAAACACATCACGTACCAAGCCATGCGCCTTGTACATGCTGAAAAACTGGTCATGCGAGGTCGAAATGCCGGAGGCATCCTGGCCACGATGCTGTAGTAACAGCAGGCTGTCATAAATCAACTGATTGACGGGGGCGGTCGCCGCGACCCCCACGATTCCACACATTTCGATGTCCCTGTAATGACTGTGTATCGACTCTGATTATGAGCCGCGCGACTGACGCACACGGCTGCGAAGAAATTTAACTTTGGCTACCCCATGTTTCCGGCAGCCAGGACGACAAGGCAGAAGGAAGAATGGCCTTCGACTGTTGAATCGCAGCGATCACTGCACCGGACAGCCTGGCCTCCTTCCACCATTTTTCTTGGGGCAGCTCTGTATATCCGGCTAAGCCCACCAGCACAAAAACGATAAGGGCTCCACGCGCCAAACCAAACACCGCACCCAAACCGTGGTCGGCGGGTGACAGACCGGTGCGCGCAATCAGCCCCGAAAGAGTCACATTCAGCAGACCCACCAATAGCAGCACAGCGATAAACACCCCGCCGTAGCCTGCTGCCGCCCGCAAAAAATCATTGGCAATCAGACCCGAGAGCGAACCCGCAATGGCACCGCCCCACCATACTGCTGCCCCGATTGCGACCACAAAGGCGACCAGCGAAAGCACTTCTTTGATAAGCCCGCGTATCATGCCGAGCAGGGCCGAGACGCCCAGTATGGTCAGCACGATGTAATCGAAGCCGGTCACTTAGTGAAAATCAAACCGTTGTTGTAGCCAAGCTGGCGCAAGCGGGCCTGCGCCGCCTCTGCCGCCTCGCGCGTGGGAAACGGACCGACGCGCAAGCGGTAAGCGGTCTTGCCGTTGGCAACCGCGTTTTCGACATAGGCATTGGTCACCCCGGCAGCCGCGAGCTTATCGCGGCGCACTTGGGCATCAGACTCAGTGGTATATGCGGCCACTTGCAATACAAAATTGCCTGAAGACGGAGCGGCAGGCTGGCGCCCTTCAAGCAGCGCCAAGGCGACGGAGCCGTCGTCAGTGCGAGCAGGCTCTTGCGCAGCCGGTTTAGGCGGCGCCGGCTTGGGCTCTTGCGATTCAGCCGGTGCAGACGGTGCTTCAGGCTTGGATGCCGGGGCTGAAGGCGCCTCCGGTTCGGGCTCAGGAACCGGTGCTTCGGCGGGCGCCGTCGGCGCCGGCTCGACGGGCTGAGGCTGCTGGATCGAACCGCTGTCGGCCGCCGCGCCCGCAGACTCGGGCGCCAGCGCGACTTGGGGTTCCTGCGGCATAGGCGGGATGGCGTCCGGCAGAACCACCGGAGCGGGAAGCTCTTCTTCGGGCGGCGAATCGAACAGCATGGGAACGAAAATGACAGCCGTAAGCACCAGTACCAACGCACCGATAAGACGACGGCGCGCACGTACCCGGAGCTCGGCAGCCTGGGCTTCGCTGCTCGTCCGTGAGTTAGTGCGCCGGCCAGTATTGCCGGAGGACTCTTTGCGCGAAAACAATCCCATGGACGCTAAGACCTCGAGTGTCTGAAACTACGGGCATTGCCCGGATCAATAGGCGTCACGGCCGAGAGCACTGAGCACCGGACCGACCGTGGAGAAGGAGCCGAACACCACAATTCTATCATTGTCACCGACCTGCTTCCTGGCCTCTTGGAAGGCGCTGACCGGGTCCGGCCAACAGTTGACCTCCGCCTCGCGGCGCTGCTGTACGGGCCGCACCGCAGGCTTAACAGAGGGTGTGGGAGAACCCGCCCCTGCGTCACCCGCAGGCACGACAATGGCATCGGTCGAGCCGCCGCTTTGCGCGCCCTGCTCCTGCGCACTTGCGGAACGTTCGGCCAGCACCTTGCGCACGATGTCTGCCAGCGCTTGTGCAGACAAGCCCCGCGGGCCCTCTAATGAAGCGCAATGCCAGTGTGTGATACGCGAGGCCATGCGCCGCACGACATTTTCCACATCTTTATCTGCGTACATACCCACCACTGCGTGCGTGGAAGGATAAGATTGCATGGCATCCAGGCTTTGCCCCAATGCTCCTGCTGCGTGCGGATTATGGGCGACATCCAGAACGATAGTGGGCAGACCGGGCAGAATCTGCATACGGCCCGGCAATTCCACCCGAGAAAGCCCCAGCCGTACCGCTTGCTGCGGGACAGCCAGACTGCTGCGCAGGGCTTCGATGGCGGCTAGTGCGGCCGAGGCGTTCAGTAACTGGTTGGCCCCCCTCAGGGCGGGATAAGCCAAGCTGCTGCGACGCTGCGTACGCCCGCCGTAAGACCACTGCAGGCGGTCACCCGAGTAATTGAAATCGCGCCCGAACAACCAGAGATCCGCCCCTATGCTGCCGGCATAATCGACTAGTTTCTGTGGGGGAACGGGATCCGCACAAATAGCAGGACGGCCCTTACGGAAAATATGAGCTTTCTCCCAGCCCACCTGCTCTCTATCGGTGCCTAAGTATTCCTGGTGATCCAGATCCACACTGGTGACGATGGCACAGTCGGCGTCTACCATATTGACGGCATCCAGCCGGCCACCCAACCCAATTTCGAGTATCGCGACATCGACACCGCGGGCTTCAAAAAGCAGCATGGCGGCAAGCGTGGAAAACTCGAAATAGCTTAAGGTGATATCACCGCGCGCGGCGTCAATGCGCGCAAATTGCTCTGTGATGCCGGCATCGTCAGCTTGTTCACCATTGAGACGGATGCGCTCGTTGTAGTGCACCAGATGTGGCGACGTATAGGTACCCACCTTGTAGCCGGCCGCCAGGTAGATCGCTTCCAGCATGGCGCAGGTGGAGCCCTTGCCATTCGTGCCGCCCACAGTGATCCGCACGCAAGGCAGCGTCAGGTTCAGTCGCTTTGCGACTTCTGTGATGCGGCCCAATCCCATGTCAATGGCTGTGGGGTGAAGGGTCTCGAGGTAGGAAAGCCACTGTGGCAGAGGGGAAGCGGGCGTGAGGGCTGGCATGACGAAACTCAGGGAAAACAGCGTAGAGGCGCTATTGTAGACCCTAAGATGCCCAGCCCCATTCATTGCTCGCTTCTTTTGGCTCAGCGTACTTCGCCCGCAGGCTTCGCACATTGCCTTCCAAGCGCTCAATGCCTTGGTTCATGTAATCGATAAGCGTACTCTCCAGAGTCAGCAGCATCTTCCCCGCCGTCACCATCGCTTTTGTTTTGTCCCAAAGCGTGCCGAATTCAAAGTCGCTCTCCAGCTTATCTAGTTTCGCCATCAGCTCAGATTCGAAGCCTTCGATTGCGTGGTCCATCGCCTCATCGAACTCATTACTGAATTCCCAATTCCCATTGAACCCAAACGACGCCAGGTAGTCGTCGAAGGATCTCAGATTGTCGAAGGCATCACCGAAGGCTTCGTCAAGAGAGTCGACGCTGAGTATGTCATCCAGCTCCTGTCTGAACAACTTGAACACGCTGAGATCGGCCGCTTTGATGGCGCCGATCGTCCTGGAGTGCATGTCATCTAGCGTTTTCAGCACTTGGTCGCATGCCAGAACCGCGAGGCGGGTGCTAAGGTATTGGTGCGATTGCTGCACATACAAGCGCAAAATATCATCGCGGCCAAAGGGTTGGGTCGATTGCCCTCCCCGCTTTCGAATACCGACTGAACAAGCTGGTGTAGCGGGCACACCTGGGAACAGCCGGCCGATTTCAGCTTGTAGCGCCGCCACCTTATCACCGGCCACATCGGCGTTGGTGAGGATGACCTGCAGCGGTATGCGCAGATCAAGCAATAGCTCAATCAGTGCTCGGTCGACCGGCTCAATTCGCGCAGAGTTGGCATTGACGACATAGAAGGCGCCGTGAACCCATTCTTCTGGCTCCTCGGCCTTCTGCTGTCTGTCGTCGACGAACTGTTCGAACCGCCTCAACCATTCAAGATAGTTGTCAGGTTCCAGGCCCACACTATCAAAGACATTTAAAAGGTGCCCGTTATAGTCAAACGAGAAGGCCTGGAAGTTCTCTTCCCAAGACGTTACCGGCTTGCCGGCACCTGTTTTGAAGTAGCCCGGACGTTCGAAAAGGTAGTTGCACAAGCTGCTCTTGCCGGTGCCGCTTTTACCCAGAACCACGATATTGATGGGAAGTTGACTCACTTGCGCTTCCCTTCTCAAACTTCGGCTTCGGCCTTGGCGACACGGCTCATGCCGGCCTTGACCGCCTGCATGAACATGTCATGGGAAAGCAGCTTCGCCCAGTCGGGGGCTTCGCCGGTTTCCAGGTAGTTCCTCAGTGCGCTCTCGTATGCTTGCGTGAGTGCCCAGCCAATGCCCCCCGTGATGGCGGCCGCTACGCCGGCATTGATTAACTGCCCCAGAATTGGGACGAATTTGGTCAGACTGGCCGCTACCTGACGCCCAACCAGCGTCACCAATTGACCTTTCAGCAGGCTCATCACCGAGGCTTCCATTGCACCAAAACCATAAATCTTTGCCAGTGACGCGGCCATTGCGATCTGCTGCGGGACGATTAACAACGCGTCCGACATAGGAACGGGATTCAGCCCGGCACTGGCCGCTGTGGTAGCGGAATATGCCGATATGACTTTCATCGCCTCCTTGCGCTTTAACGGCAAGGAAGCAAGTTGTGCCCCCACAAAGGATGCTCGGAGCGCCTCGTCATCCAGCGCCTGCGCTGACCATTCGAGCAATTTTTCGAGATCCAGCTCAAGCTCGGGATCGCGGTTCGGATTGTCCGAGCACGTGTCAAATACGGGAAACGAAAGACCGGCGGCCTTGAGCACCCGGCGGAATTCCTGCGAAGTGACACCGTTCCCATCATCATCTACGGCTTCCGTATCGCATTGCGTCAGAACAATCGCAATCGGCAGCTTGTGTTCTTCCGAAAGCAGGCGCAGATTGTCCAGATCGAAATCAGTGATACGGTGATTACCCACCGAAAGGCAGTACCAGATCAGGTGGATCTGCTCTTCCAACGCATCGTGCCGGCGTTTCCTGATCTCCGGAAGGATTCGAGTCTGGAAGTTTGCCGTGGAGATTTCGCCGTCCGCGATCTCGTAGCCCTCCGTATCGAAGATATTGAGAGGCACCTTCGGGTCGGAGTAACGCTCTACCCCCCTAGTGATCGGCTCGCCTGTGCCCGTCTTCGCGACTGCCTTGCCAAATATGTAATTGATCAAGCTGCTTTTACCGACCCCAGTGCCGCCGACAATCATGAGGTTTGGCCGGGTCACCTTGGCCAGTTCCGCTTCGAACTGCTCTTCAAACTGCTTATCCAGTTTTTCCACTTTCTTCTTCCTTATTTGCCGATTAATTTGCTCCAGACCTGCTCAAAATAACTAGGCCTGCGTCTGATCAGGTCGGGGTTGTCGCAGCGAGGACAACGAACGGGTATCAGCAGCACATCGGACACGGGCCGCACCGTATGCTTCCAACCGCATTTTGAGCACTCCTGAGTAAAGGGCTTGGGCGGCACAGGCATGTTGTCTCCTAGCAAAAAGGCTTTGTTTAGCGCCTGACCCTTAGTTTCGCCGGCCTGTGCGACATTCCGTGTCGCGGACGATCACTCTGCCTGGACGACCGGATAGCAGGCAGTGCCCCACAGCGTGTTGGGGTTCTCCAGCATCAGGTGGATCAGAATGGGCACGAGCTTGCCGAGAAGATCGGTACAGTCGCGCAGCTGCTTGCGGTTCACGCCGCTATTCCAGGTGGCGCCGCCGTGCATGAGTTGATTGCGCAGCGTATAAAGGCGATTGAAAACCACCCCTAGCAGGCGTGGCGTATCACTGCTTGCAAGGGCCTGATGCGCCTGCTTTTTGCCACGCTCAAAGCGGTCTTGCCAGTCTTCTTTGCTGATCTTTCCGCTTTGCCAGTCCCAGAAGCTTTGAAATACGTAGGGCGTGTCGAGCAGAACCCGGATGTTGTTGGAAAATTCTTGCCATACCAGGGCATCGATCTGCTTTTCGTCATCCAGAGCGCAGAGCTTTTCAAGAAAACTGCGGAAGGTCGCCTGTTCGGAGAGGCGATAGTTTTCCTGGATCTCTGTGGCATACGCAGCATTGAAAGCAATCCACAGAAAGATATAGCGGCCGTCGAGGTCGTGGGCCTGAAGGGCACGCTGCCACCAGCTAAGAGCGCGATGAATGCGCAAATTGAGGTCCGGGGGATAGGTGTCCCGTAGCGCCCGATGGCGCTGCTTGAGTGTGTCGTGGTCCATGGCTCGGAGCAACATTGAAACAAAATACCCGGAGACCATGAACGGCAACATCCGGCGCGTAAATTCATACCGAATGTATCACTAAATGATCAAATAGTAAGCCGCCGGCAACGCAAGGCTGCCGGCGGCTCGGTCGATATGCAGCAAAGTCGGAAGGGCTGGAGGCTTCGCGACCTACTTTCTACGCTGTGGTGGCAAGTCTGTGCAGGTTCCGCGAGCCACCTCTGCAGCCATGCCGACAGACTCTCCAAGCGTGGGATGCGGATGGATCGTCTTGCCGATATCCACTGCGTCTGCGCCCATTTCGACCGCCAGTACAACCTCACTGATAAGGTCACCGGCATGGGTGCCGACAATGCCCCCACCCAATATGCGGCCAGTTTCTGCATCGAACAGCAGCTTCGTGAAGCCTTCGT